>PHBI01000129.1:0-13724 GCA_002841945.1 Deltaproteobacteria bacterium HGW-Deltaproteobacteria-14 | reverse complement strand
AACCGCGGCCTCCCGATCTCCAGGGGTCAGGCACCCTCACTTTTCACTTTCGCCCCGCAGACGCAGTCAAACCGCGGCCCCACAAGAACGAGGGTCGGTATCCGACCGTCCGCCTCTCGCTCCCGGGCTCCCCGTCAGGCCACCCGGCGCCGCCGGAGGAGCACGGCGAGCCCGAGCGCCGCAGCAGCGAACGCGAGCCCGCCGCCACCACCGCCCCCAGCGCAGCCGCCGCCCCCGTTCGCTGCGATGCCGTCGCTCGGGGAGTCGTCGCAGACGTCGCCGACGCCGTCCTCGTCGAGGTCCGACTGGTCGGTGTTGAACACCACGCGGCAGTTGTCGCTGACGTCGGGGACGGTGTCGCTATCGGTGTCGACCTGGGACAGATCGATCGCGGCCGTGCAGTCGGTCGTCGTGTTGTTGCCCGACGGATCCGTCGCGCTCGCCACCCACTCGACCGCGACGCCGTCGTCGTCCCACGGCACCGACCGCACGAACACCACGCGCCCGCCCTGCAGCTCGACGTCGCACCCCTCGGTGAAGCGCACGGCGTTCCCCGTCCCGACCCCCTTCAGGCAGCGCACGTCCGTCACCTCGAGCGTCGCCGTACAGGCGTCGCTCGCCGACGTCGGGAAGGCCCCAGGGAACAGCGTCTCCCCCGCCCCGATCCCGCAGTCCACCGTCGGCGGCGTCACGTCCGCCACCGTCACGGCGGTCGCGCAGTCCGCCACGTCGCCGCGGTCGTTGCTCGCGTGGAAGCTCACCACCGACGTCCCGATCGGGAAGTTGTCCCGATCGCTCTGCACCGTCGCTCCGACGGCGCACACGTCGATCACGTCGGCGCTGACCGCCTGAGGCCAGCCACACTCCGTGGGCGCCGCGTTGACCGCGATCACGTCCGGGCAGTCGATGCGCAGCGGCTCGACCCCCTCCACCGTCACGCTCGTCTGGCACGTCACCACGTGGCCCGCGCCGTCGATAGCCGCAAACGACACCTCCGTCGTCCCCGGCCGGTAGAGCTCCTCCGCCGTCGGCCCCACCACCGTCACCGCCGCGCCATCACAAGCGTCCGACGCCTCGGGCGTCAGCGCCACCACCGCCCCACACAGCCCCTCACCGGCCTGCACCGTCGTCGCCACCGGGCACGTCAGCTCCGGCGGCGTCGTGTCGCTCACCACCACGGTCGTCGCGCAGGTGTTCGTGTTCCCTGCCACGTCCGTCGCCGTGTAGCTCACCAGCGTGCTGCCGACCGCATAGCTCGCGGGCGCGTCGTCGCTGATCGTCACCGGCCCGCACGCGTCCCGCGCCGACGGCGCGCCGAGCTCGAACGCCACCCCACCCGCGACGCACTCGACCGCCCCCTTGAAGACCGGGCAGCTGATCGCCGGCGCCAGGTCGTCCGTCTCGCACACCAAGCACGCCGTCCGCGCCCCGCCGTGTCCGCCGCGCCTACCACGCGCCCCTCCGCGCTGATGGCGCTCGCCCCAGCGCTCGCCCCGCCGAGCGTCTTGAGCGCCTCGAGCCCACGCACGTCGTCCCAATAGAAGGCGCGCGTGTGCTGCCCGAAGCTCAGCACCCCGGCGACCAGGCCGTCCGCCGTGACCCCGACCGGCCGCGACCCGTCGGCCCCGCCCGCGCCGAGCGCCACCGGCCCCGCGTCCCACCACAGCGCCGCCTCCACCGCGCCCCAGGCCGTCACGACCACGCCGGCCACCGGCCCGTCCGCGGCGACCGCCAGCCCCCGGCTCCCCTGCCCACCGGCCAGCGTCCCGAGGTCCTGCATCCCGCCCCCGGACGTCCAGACGAACGCTCGCGCGGCCCCGTCGCCGTCGCTCGACCACCCGGTCACGCGCCCGTCGTCGGCGACCGCCAGCGCGCGCCCGTCACCGCCCCCGAGGCTCCCGAGGTCGACGAGCCCGCCGCCCTCGGTCCAGCGGAAGGGGCGCTCGGCCCCGGCCGCGTCCTCGAACCAGCCCACGACCACCCCGCCGCTGGCGAGATCCCGCGCCACCAGACGCCCAGCCCCGCTCGGCGCCGGGATGAGGACTCGCGACGCCCCGAGCGCGCGGAAGAACGACGCCGGCGCACCCGCGTCGTCGAAGCCGTTGCCCGCGACGTCGCCGCCGCCGACCGGCCCGATGATCGGCGCGCGCTCCGAGCCGACCGCCTCGTCGGTCTCCCACAGCAGCGTGAAGCCGTCCTCGTCCGAGTCGAGGAACGCGCTCGCCCCCGCACCCTCGTCCATGATCCCCGCGATCCGCCCCGCGTCGTCGACCCCGGTCGCCGCGCCGCTCACCGCGCCCTCGCCGTCCGGCGTGACGTCGCGCATCCCGCCGTCGGCGACCCAGTAGAAGCCGTGCTCGCGCCCCGCCTCGGTCGTGCTCACCCCGACCACCGCGCCAGCGTCGCTCACCGCCAGCGCCCGGCTCGTCGCCCCGCCGAGGGTCCCGAGATCCATCAGCGCGATCGGCACCGGGACGTCCCCCTCGGTCACGAACGGGTAGTCGCACAGCCCGGTCGCCGGGTTGCAGCTCCCGGCCAGCTCACACGGCCCCGGCGTTCCGCACGCGACCTCGGACGTCCCGCCACAGTTCCCCTCGACGCAGCGGTCCCCCGCCGTGCAGAGGTCGCCGTCGTCGCAGCTCGCGCCGTCCTCGACCGGGACGCTCACGCAGCCCTCTGTTGCATCGCAGCGATCGCTCGTACAAGCATTCGCATCGTCACATGAAACGTACGTGAGCGGCGCACACTTTCCGCCGCTGCAGGCGCTCGTCCGCGCGCACGGCCCCGCGTCCGCACAGGCGGCGCCGTCCGCCGCGGGCACGCAGCTCGACACCACCTCGCCGCCCACGCACGCGGTCGGCGCGGTCCCGGCGCAGTCCCCGACGCCACAGCTGACGGTGACGCTGACGTACTCCTCGTCGACGCTCTCGTCGCAGTCGTCGTCCACCCCGTCGCAGGTCGTGTCCGCGGCGGCGGCCTGGCCCGGCGTGCACGAGTCCACCTCTTCACCGCCGACGCAGGTCAGCGTCCCGCTGGCCGCACACGCCCCGACGCCGCAGGTCGTGTCGCTCGCGACGTACTCCTCGTCGGTGCTCGCGTCGCAGTCGTCGTCGACGCCGTCGCAGCTCGCGTCGCTGGCCGCCGGCTGCCCCGGCACGCACGAGTCGCTCTCCTGTCCCTCGACGCAGCTCAGCACGCCACCCCGCTCGCACCCGCCGACGCCGCAGGTGGTGTCGCTCGCGGCGTACTCCTCGTCGGTGCTTCCGTCGCAGTCGTCGTCGAGCCCGTTGCACACGCTGTCGTCCGTCGCCGCCACGCCGGGCGTACACGAGTCCACCTCCTGCCCAGCGACGCAGGTCAGGGTCCCCCCCGCCGCGCAGACGCCGACGCCGCAGGTCGTGTCGGTCGCGACGTAGTCCTCGTCGGTCTGGCCGTCGTTGTCGTCGTCGACCCCGTTGCACCCGGTCTCGTCGCAGGTGCCGAGCCCCTGACACGCCCAGCCGCCGCCGGTGGTGCAGTCCCACAGCCCGCACAGCCCGTCGCTCGAGCACGGGTCGCCGGGGACCACGCTGGTGTTGTCGTCGAGCACCAGCTCGTCGGTCTGGCCGTCGAGGTCGTTGTCGAGGCCGTCACAGATCTCGGGCAGCGACGCGTCCGTGTCCTTGCAGCAGATGACGCCGCCCTGGCGGTCCGGGAACCGCTTGGTGACCTTCTTCGCCTCGTCGGTCCCGGTGCCGGAACAGTCCCACGCCCACGAGTCGGCGCCCACGTAGCCGTAGTCCGTCGCCGGGTTGTCGAGGTTGTGGCTGCCCGACCAGATGTAGTCCTGCAGCCCCGTGCAGTTGTTGTGGCCGAAGCGGTTGAGCGGCGCGCAGTTGCTGCTCGACGGGCGCCCCATGTTGCCGCAGCCGAAGACGTCGTTGAACCACACCGGGATCCCGTTGACCTGGTCCTCGCACACGCCGACGCCGGAGCCGGACGCCTGGGTCATGAAGAAGGCCCCGCCGGGCGGGACCGTCACCGGGGTCACCGGCACCGTGCGGTCGTCCCAGATCCCGAGCGGGCCGGTCCCGAAGTTCGGGTAGTCGGCCGCGACCGCGTCCGCGCAGCCCAGGCCGCTGGTGCGGATGTCGACGTCGTGCGGCCCGTCGCACAGGTGCCAGCCGGGGGCGCACAGGTCCTCGACGTTGCACCCGGTCCCGTCGGGGTTGCTGCCGGTGTTGCCCGCCGCGCGGTCGCACGCCGGGCCGTCGGTGTAGACGCCGGCGAGGGTCCAGGCGCCGCCGCACGAGGCGATGGCCGGGTAGGCGTCGACGTCGACGTAGCCCTCGCGGGTGCCGTCCGCGCAGCCGAGGACCGTCGGGATGATCAGCTCGGTCGGCGCGCCCGGGACCGACGACGCGCTCGAGGTGCGGGTGAACACGGTGTCCGGCCCGATCAGCGCCCCGGTGTAGGTCACGACCGCCTGGTTCGTGATGACCGCGCTCGCCGGCTCGGGGACGATGAGGACGTCGAAGGTGACGGTGACCGTGTCGTCGACCGCCATCGCGCCTCCCCCGCTGCCGTCCGCGCCCGCCCCGAGCCGCAGCGTGATCGCCTGGCCGTCGGCCGATATCTCGCCGACGTCGTCGCCCGGGGTGTCGCTGACCGTCGCGCCGTCGACGGTGATGGATCCGGGGAAGTAGACGGTGTCGCTCGGGATGACGTCGCTCAGCACGACGTTCTCGGCGGTGTCGTTGGCGACGTTCTCGACCGTCAGCGTGTAGCGCACGCGGCCGCCCGGGACCGGGAAGCCCCCGCCCACCGGCGCCACGGTCTTCAGCACGCGGAAGTCCGGCGCCTGCACGTCGATGGCGAGGGCGGCGAGCTGCAGGAAGAAGTACTCGTCTCCGGTCGATCCGAGCACGACATCGACCGACGTCGCGCCGCCCGGGACGACCCCGTCGATCGAGAAGATGTCGAGGTCGAGGCCGGTCGTACCGAGGTCCGGCCCGGGGTTCAGCCCCGGCTGGGTCACGCCGCGGTAGGAGTTCGAGTGGTTGAACACGCCGGTCGCCGGGTTGGTGGCGTTGGTCAGCGCCGTCCCCGCGACGGTGATCGACTCGCCCGCCTGGTAGTCGGTCTGGCCCTGGTTGCCGGCGAGCATGACGTCGCCGGTGACGGTCCCGGCCGGCGTCCGGATGCCCGCCAGGGTGGTGGTGATGCTCGAGCGGCCGCTGGTGCCGCGCAGCCAGTCCTGGACGCGCCACAGACGGACGGCGCGCAGCGGGGCGCCGTCGACCTCGTAGACCACGAACAGGACCCAGGAGTTGTCGGAGTTCAGCGCCCGGAGGTTACCCACCTGGAACGTGTAGCTGCCGCCGCCGTCGACCCACGCGGCGACGAGGGCGGTCACGTCGGTCTGGGCGACCCGCTCGTCGACGCTCACGCCGGTGCCGATGTTGATCGGCGTGACGGCGGCGTACTCCGCGCCGATGGTCACGTAGGGCTGACCCGCCAAGCCGAACAGGACGCTGGTAGCGGCGGGGTCGGCGGCGATCGGGTAGATCGGGGCCGGCACGGTGCCCCAGCCGCTGACGCTGTCCTGCTGCCACGTCAGCAGCGCGTAGACGACGCGCGCGCCGTCGGGCAGGACCAGGGTCGCGCGCGAGGAGTCGCTGGTCGCGTTGTCGTCGTCGACGTCCGCCGCGTGGACCCCGTTGCCGGCGTAGTTGTTGTTGCCGATGGCGCGGAACGAGCCGTTGACCGCGGCCGGCTGGTCGGGGCCGGGGAACAGGACGAGCTGCGCAGCGGCGGGCGTGGTCACGAGCAGGCAGGCGGTCGTGACGAGGGCGAGGAGGCGGGACATGACGCTCCGGGGATGAGGGCTGGCCGCCGGGCAGGCGTAGCTGTGATCGCGATGATGTTCGAGCCCGACATAGTCATGAGCAGGATTCACGGTGTCAAGCGCGCTCTGGAGCGCCAGAAGCCGGGCGCACGCGGTGCCACTGGTGTAGACTCGCCGCGATGAAACGTCGCAAGGGCGCGCTCCCGCCCCACGTCATGATCGTCCTGTTCGCCGCGCTGGTCAGCGCCTTCGCGATCGGCAGCATCCTCGGCAAGCGGGTCGAGCAGGACAACCTCCGCGGGTGCCGGGACGGCGTGGCCGAGGCGGCGAAGCTGCTGCCGCACAAGCGGCCCAGCGCGGTCGCGCGGGCCTGCGCGCCGCTGGTCGTGAAGAAGCCCTGCCGTGAGGCCTTCGGCGCGTTCGCCGACGACACCAGCCCGGCCCGGCTCGGCGCGCTGGTCCGGACCTGCCGCGACGCCTACTGCGACCGCCTGACCCCGCCCCCCGAGGCGTGTACCGCGAAGGTCCCGACCCCGGACCACGCTGTGGCGTTGTTCTCCGCGATCTTCCGCCAGGAGCACGGCGGCACCGACGACGCGGCGGCCCTCGGGCGCACCATCGCCGTCGCGCTCGGCGCACCCACGGAATAGCCCTTCGCGCTGCGCAGGACTGGCGCTGCACCCCGAAGGGTCTAAACTCGACCCCATGCACCCCGTCCCGGCTCGCACCCTGTCCGCCCTCGTGGCGGCCCTCCTGGTCTTTGCGCCGAGCGCGCCCGTCGCCCGCGCCGCGGCGAAGGTCGAGCGCTCGCTGATGTGCCCGGTCGTCGCCGTCCAGGCCGCTGACGACGGCGGCGTCGACGTCGTCGTGGACCGCGGCGCCGAGCACGGGCTCGTCGTCGGCGCCCCCGGCAACATCTACGGGGTCGCTGACGGCGGCGGCGTCGGCGACGTCGTCGCGCGCTTCGTCCTCGTCGAGGTCGGGCCGCGGCGCTCCCGCGCGCACGTGGCTCCGGCCCCGCTCCAGCACCTCGACCTGGTGCAGCCCGGGCTCCACCTCGAGGTCAGCACCCGGGTCGCCGCCGACGTCCACGACGGGCTGCTCCTCGATCTCGCGCTCAACGGCATCACCTTCCTCGACAACGGGAGGGAGCCGCTCGTCACCCTCGAGGCGCTCCTCGCCGCCCGCGACGCGACGGTCGAGGACAAGGCGTTCGCCGCGATGATCACCTGCGGTCACGAGGTCATCGAGTTCACCGCCGACTTCACCAAGCCCGTCGCGCGCGGTCGATGGAAGGGACGCGTGATGGCCGACATCCTGCGCGAGAGCACGCCTGACGACTACCGCGCGTTTCTGCGTTTCGTGCGCGACTTCCCGGGCAAGTACATCGACAAGAGCTGGAAGATCAGCGAGACCTACGCCACCTGGATCCTCAACGACGCGCCGCCGTCCGAGGACGACCGCCTCGCGGAGCTGATGGCGGCCAAAGGGGCGGAGTTCAAGGTCCTCGCGCGCGAGCCGAAGGACGACGCGTTCGCCGGCTTCTTGCGGCATCACCGGCGCGCCATCACCGACCTCCCGGGCGGCCGGACCGAGGAGGGGTGGCGCACCTTGGCGACCCTCGAGCGCGCCGTGAAGGCTCGGGGCGGGCGGCCAGCGGTCGGTGTCCGGGCCGAGCTGCTCCACATGCGGGCGCGCCTGCTCGCTCGCGACCCGAAGCGGACGACTCAGACCGCGAAGGCCTACAAGGCGCTGGCGCAGCTGTACTTCGAGCTCGGCGACCGCATCGAGGCCTTTGTCGCGCTCAACAACTACGTCGGCCAGTACTTCGGCGCCGAGCGCTTCGACGAGGTGCTGAAGCTCGTCCCCGAGACCCTCGCGGTGATCGCCAAGGAGAAGCAGGCGATCACCGACCCGCAGCTCGCTGCGCACGTGCCGGCCAAGGAGGCGTTCCTCATCCGGCTCGCGGCGGACATCGCGCGGCGCCGCGGGCAGTACCGCGAGGTCGTCGCGCGGCTGACGCCGCTGGTCGGCACCTTCGAGGCCATCGGCTACCCGTCGGCGCGGGTCGACGAGATGAACCTCATCGAGGTGCTCGCGGGGGCGCACACCAAGCTCGGCGAGTACGACGCGGCGCGGGCGCTGTATGCGCGGATGGAGGCGCTGGCCGAGCGGGTCGACGACGACGCCAAGCGAGCGGACCTGGCGTGGCAGGTGGGCGAGCTCTACTGGACGCGGTCGCGCTGGGTGGAGGCGGCGGCCGAGTACGAGCGGATGGCGCAGCTCGCGGCGCGCGCGGGGAACACGGCGAAGCAGGCCAAGGCGCTCGGCGCTGCGGCGCAGGCGCTGTGGAACGTCGGAGAGTACGCCGAGGCGCTCGCGAAGCACGAGCAGGGGATGGCGCTGCGGGAGGCCGACGGCGATCAGAGCGGGATCGCCTGGCAGCTCGTGCAGATGGGCAAGATCCTGGTCGACACCGGCGACCGCGACAAGGCGCGCGGGGTGTTCGAGCGGGCGCTGGGGATCCGGCGCGCGCTGGGCGAGCGCTCAGGCGAGGCCGAGGTGGTCGAGCAGCTCGGGGCGCTCGAGCTCGCGCTGACCCGGCTCGACGAGGCGCGGGCGCGCTACGACCAGGCGCGGGCGATCTACGCGAAGCTGAAGCTCGTCCCCGACGAGGCGCGGGTGCTGCAGAGCGTCGCCAGCGTCCAGCTCAAACAAGGCGCCTATGGCGACGCCGCGAAGACCGTCGCGAGGTCGGTCGACCTCTTCAAGAAGATGGGAGATCTGTCCGCTCTCGTGACGGCGATGTACTGGCAGGGGCGGGTGGTCGCGGCGACCGGCGCCTTCGCCGAGGCGCGGCGCATCCACGAGCGCGCCCTCGCCCTGTCGAAGGACGACAAGGCGTTGCGGGCCGAGGGGATCACGAACCTCGGGGGGATGGACCTCGGGGGTGGGGCGCTGGACCGCGCGGCGGAGCGGGCAAACGAGGCGCTGGCGCTGGCGGAGGTGGCGAAGGACGTGAACCGTCAGGTCAACGCGCTGGCGCTGCTCGAGGACGTGCAGGAGGGGCGCGCGGACTTCGACGGCGCGATGGCGACGAACGCGCGGCGGCTGACCCTGGCGCGCGAGAGCGGCAATCGCCCAGCGCAGGTGTCGGCGCTGACCGAACGGGCGTGGAACCTGGTCGACGTCGGGCGGCTGGCGGACGCGCGGGCGGCGCTGGACGAGGCGCTGCCGATCTCGCGCCAGAACGGCGACGACGTCGAGCTGGCCTGGGTGATGAACGGGTTCTCGAAGGTCCATGAGCACTATGGGGACGCCGCCGAGGAGATGAAGGCGCTCGACGAGGGGGTGCGGCTCATGGAGCGCGCGCGCTACCCGTATGGCGTCGCCGCGATGGTGTTCAATCGGTCGCTGCTGTTCACGCGGCTGCGGGATCTGGAGCGGGCGCTGGCGGACAGCGAGCGGTGCGAGAAGATCGGCGGCAAGGTGCTGGACGTGCAGTTCCGGATCCCGCTGCTGAGCGGGCGCGGGTCGACGTTGCGCTACCTGAAGCGCTTCGGCGACGCGGAGAGGATGCTGCGGGAGGCGCTGCGGCTCGCGCGGTCGGCGGCGCCGGGGCGGGTGCCGGCGTTGTTGCGGGAGCTGGGTCGGCTGCAGGAGGAGCGCGGGACGGTCGACGGGGCGGTCGCGACGTTGCGCGAGGCGGTGGAGCTCGAGGGGAAGATGGCTGGGCGGCAGTACGCCGCGCTGGCGCAGCTCGGGATCGTGTTGGCGGCGGCGGGGCGGGACGCGGAGGCCGGGCCGGTGTTGGCGGACGCGGTGGCGCGGGCGCGGGAGCGGGGTGGGGCGGTGCCGTGGGAGGCGCTGTATCGGCTCGGGCTGGTGCGGGCGCGGGCGGGGCAGAAGGCCGAGGCGGTGAAGCTGTTGCTCGCGTCGGTGGACGAGGTCGACAAGGGCGAGGTGCTGCTGGCGGACGACGCGGCGCGGACGCGCTATCGGGCGGACAAGACGGGGGTGTACCGCTACCTCATCAAGCTGTTGCTCGAGGGCGGGGACGTCGAGGGGGCGCTGCGCTACCTCGAGCGGTCGAAGGTGAGCGAGCTGGCGGAGGTGGACCGGCGGGTCGGGGCGGGCGGGGATCCGGCGACGGCGCTGGCGATCGAGCTCGACGTGCAGGAGGCGCGGCTTCAGGGGCTGCTCGATGGGGAGCTGCGCAAGGGGGCGCCTGATCAGGACAAGGTGGCGCGGCTCGACGGGCTCTTGGCGTCGGTGAAGCGGCGGCGGGCGTCGTTCGCGGAGCAGCTCGACCGCAACGACGCGCTGTTCGACCGGTACTCGGTGCGGCCGCTGCAGCTCGAGAAGCTGCAGCAGTATCTCGCCGACGATATGCTGGTGTTGGCGCCGGTGGTGCTCGACGATCAGATCGTGGTCTTCGCGGTGACCAAGCAGGTCCTGACGCACTATGTGCAGGCGGTCGCGCCGGGGCGGGTGGCGCAGCTCGTCGGGGACTTCGCGCGGCTGGTGGATCCGCGGAGCGCGCAGGGGGCGCTCGGGGTGGCGGGGGCGGCGAAGGTGAAGCAGCTGGCTGGCGAGCTCTACGATCTCCTGGTGCGGCCGGCGATCGACGCGGTGGGTACGCCGAAGACGCTGATCGTCAGCGCGAGCGGGGCGTTGCGCTACGTGCCCTTCGCGGCGCTCTGGGACGGGGCTGGGTGGTTGGTCGAGCGGGTCGACGTGGTGAACGTGACGGCGCTCGACCGGGAGAAGTTCGCGGACGCGAGCCCGCGGGGGACGTCGGGCGCGTCGGTGATCGCGCTGGCGGATCCTGACGGGTCGCTGCCCGGGGCGCGGCTCGAGGTGGCGGAGGTGCAGAAGGCGTTGGCGGGCGTGGACGTCTTCGAGGGGGCGGACGCGACGCTGGCGACGTTGCGGGCGAAGCTGCGGGTGCCGGGTTATGACATCGTGCACTTGGCGACGCACGGGCGGCTCGACAGCGAGCAGCCGGAGCAGTCGAACATCCTGCTGGCGGGCGGGGTGTTGTCCTACGCGGACATCCCGACGCTGTCGCCGAGTCGCACGCACCTGGTGGTGTTGAGCGCGTGTCAGACGGCGGTGCACACCGGGGGGACGGGGGTGGAGATCGCCGGGCTCGCGTATCAGTTTCAGCGGAGCAAGGTGGACAGCGTGCTCGCGACCCTGTGGGAGGTCGACGACGAGGCGACGGCCGAGCTGATGTCGCGGCTCTATGGCGAACTCGCGGCGGGCAAGACCTACGTCGAGGCGCTCGCGGGTGCGCAGCGGGCGCTCATCGCGGACCGGGACCTCGGCTTCGACCACCCGGCGTACTGGGCTCCGTTCTTCTTGATGGGCTCACCCTGACCTGGGCGGACGGCGGCTCTGCACCTCGGGGGTGATCGGAGCGCCCCGCGCGCGGGCGGGTGATCAGCCTGGTCCGTCGTGGCTGCCGAGCGCTTGGCGCAGGCTGGTGATCCGCGCCTCGAGCTCGGTGAGGGTCGCCTCGAGCTCCTCTCGTTGGTCGTCCGAGAGCTCGGGGAGGGGGGCGGCGGGTTCTGCCGTGGCGAAGGCGCGCTGGACGGCGCGGAGCTGCTTGACGACGGCGGGGAGGGGAGGGCGGCCGCTCCGCTTCGGGGGCTGAATGGCGCGGACCTCGGCCTCGAGGGCGGTGACGGTCCAGCGCTCGTCGATCGCCTTGCGCGCGAGGGCGCGCTTCTCGGCGGGGTCATCGAGGGGAAGGAGGGCGCGGTGGTGCCTCATGGTGAGGGCGTGCGCGATGGGTGCCGGCAGCTCGTCGAGCTGGTGTCCGACGCGCACGAGGGCGTAGAGCGAGGCCCGAGAGAGGGCGAGGTCCTCGCGCTGGCAGAGGGCTGAGAAGCTGCGCGCCTTGTAGCGACTCGGGTCGAGGAAGGCGTCGTAGCTGCCGTCGAAGAAGGTCTCGAGCACGTAGCTCGCGACGTCGGCGGCGAGGTCGACCCCAGACCGGTTCACGGCGGCGTTGATGTGCTCCACGGCGTCGTCCACGACGGCGGCCTCGGCGGCGGTGAGCTCCTCGCCGACGACGTAGAGCGGGTCGCCCTGTCCGATCTCTGGGTCGTTGGCAGGTGCGACGGCGATGTTCTTCATGGGCATGCGCGGCCTCCGTGCGGGTTCCGGGCAGCCTGCCACAGCCGGTCTGGTTTGCAAGGAGGCCGCGGCTCTGCACGGAGTTCGATCGAAGAAACTAAAATCACCATGAGTTGTGTAATTTCAAATGGTTCTGCGTTTACCCGGGTAAACGCAGCGCCGCCCCACCGGAGGTGTCCCATCTCACCGGAGGTGTCCCATCGAGGCGTCGACGGAGGACCCCAGCGCTGGGGTCCTCGGTCCACAGCCAGCTGGGCTCACCGGTGTCTCATTGTGTGTCATTGGCCGCTCTTGGGGGCGGCATGTTCCTTGCGATGGCAGCCACCGGCGTCAGGGAGGCGCGAGCCGGAGGGTAGGGAGATGCCGAGTGAGGCGACTGGTCCGAAGCTGCTCGATCGGCTGCGGGGCGTGCTGCGGGCGCGGCACTACAGCGGCCGCACGGAGACGGCTTATGTCTATTGGGTGCGGCGTTTCGTGGTCTTTCACCATCTCCGGCACCCGGTTGAGATGGGGGCGGTCGAGATCAACTCCTTCCTGACGCACCTCGCGGTGGAGGACGGTGTGGCGCCGTCGACGCAGAATCAGGCGTTGTCGGCGTTGTTGTTCCTCTATCGGCACGTCATCGAGGTGGAGCCTGGGGAGCTCGGCGAGGTGATTCGGGCGCGCGGGAAGCGTCGTCTGCCGGTGGTGATGACTCGGCGCGAGGTCAAGCTGGTGCTCGACGTGTTGCCGGAGGACAAGCGGCTGGTGGGGTCGCTGCTGTACGGCGCGGGGCTGCGGCTGATGGAGTGTCTGCGGTTGCGGGTGAAGGACCTGGACTTCGAGCGTTCTCAGCTGGTGGTTCGGGATGGTAAGGGCGCCAAGGATCGGGTCACGATGTTGCCGCAGTCGCTCCAGCCGGAGCTGCGGGTGCATTTGCTGGCGGTGCGTCGGATCCACGGGCGCGACTTGTCGGAGGGGTGGGGGGGAGTGCAGATGCCGACGGCGCTCGACCGCAAGTACTTGGGTGCGCCGAAGGACTGGGGTTGGCAGTGGGTGTTCCCGCAGGCTCATCGCTGGCGTTGTCCGGAGACGGGGGAGCAGGGGCGGCACCACATGGACCCGTCTTTGATGCAGCGGGCGGTCCGCGAGGCGGTGATCCGGACGGGGGTGGTCCGCCAGGCGAGCTGCCACACCTTCCGCCATTCCTTTGCGACGCACCTGCTCGAGAGCGGCTCCGACATCCGCACGGTGCAGGAGCTCCTTGGGCACAGTGATGTCAAGACGACGATGGTTTACACCCACGTGCTCAACCGCGGCCCCGCCGGCGTCCGCAGCCCCTTCGACCTCCTCTAACCCCTCTCACCTACCCATATATCGTCCCACCGAAACCCCGCCAAGCACGAGCACTGGTCACCAACCGACCGCTCGTGCTGGCCAAGCACCGCTGGCCAAGAGGGCGTTGTCGCTCACCAAACACCCGTTATCCCAAGACGACAGTGACACGTAACACATTGGGTCTATGGGCTTTGTACCCCCCTCCCAACTCCCCACGGTCCTTCAGCTCCCACAACCCCAGCTAGCCTTGGACCACCCAACCCTCCCCCCTACACCCAAGCAGAAGGTCCCCCCACCGCCAACGTAGACTGACCCCTCGACCCTCCCCACCAAGGACCTCGGCAGATACGCCGACTAAACGTTGGGGTGAGTGAGAGCCGCGCTCCGTGCCGTCTGCTCGCGCAGCAGGCCGCATCCAGAGTCTCGACCGCAGGCA
>PHBI01000128.1 GCA_002841945.1 Deltaproteobacteria bacterium HGW-Deltaproteobacteria-14 | reverse complement strand
GCGAGGTCGAGGCTGAAGACCCCGCCGAAGCCGCGGAAGATGGCCCGCACCGCCTCGGGGATCGGGTCAGGGCCGACCCCGGGGTAGTGGACCGCCGCGACCGCGGGGTGCGCGGCCAGCTCGGTCGCGAGGGCGCGGGCGTTGTCGCACTGCCGGGCGACCCGCAGCGCCAGGGTCTTGATCCCGCGCTCGAGGAGGAAGCAGGCGTGGGGGTCGAGGCAGCCGCCCCAGCGCTCGAGGCGCTCGTGGACCGCCGCCACGCGGCCGCGCGAGCCGGCGACGACGCCGGCGATGAGATCGGAGTGCCCGCCGAGGTACTTCGAGGCGCTGTGGACCTCGAGGTCGACGCCGAGGCTGAGCGGTCTGAGGTTGACCGGCGACGCGAAGGTGTTGTCGACGACGGTCACGAGGCCGTGAGCCCGGGCGAAGGCGACCACGCCGCGGATGTCGGTCGCGCGGACGCAGGGGTTGGACAGGCTCTCGACCCAGATGAGCCGCGTCGTCGGGCGCAGCGCGGCGGCCCAGCTCGAGGGGTTGTCGAGCGCGACGAAGCTCGCGGCGACGCCGGCGCGCGGCAGCTCCTGGCTCGCGAAGCCGCGGGTCCCGCCGTAGACGTCGGCCTGAAACAGCGCGTGGTCGCCGTGGGCGAGGAGCGAGGTCAGCACCCCCGCGGTGGCCGCCATGCCGCTCGCCGTGACCAGCGCGGCCTCGGCCCCGGTCAGCGCGGCCAGCTTGGCGGCCAGCTGCAGGTGGTTCGGCGTGTTGTTGAGGCGCGTGTAGCGCACCTCGTCGTCGGCGTCGTCGCGCGGCGCGTAGGTCGAGCTGTGGAAGACCGGGAATGAGACGGCGCCGTCGATCCGGCCGGGCAGGCCGGCGTGGACAGCGAGGGTGTCGATCGAGAGGTCGTCGTGCCGCATGGGACCTGCCTACCATGGGCGCCCCCCGGTCGGCGAGGGCCCGGGGCTGAGCGAGGGCGCTTGCGACGAGCGCTGGCGCGTGCTTGATGACTCGCATGTTGCCGTGGATCCTGCTCACCATCGTCGCCCTCGGAGTCCTCCTCTTCGGCGAGGCGACCGCCCGGCCCAGGCTGGGCTGGATCGCCAAGCCGCTCGCGTCCGTCGGGTTTCTCGGCGCGGCCGTCGCCAACGGCGCGTTCGAGACCGCCTACGGCAACGCCGTCTTCTTGGCGCTGGCGTGGTCGTTTCTCGGCGACGTCCTGCTCATCCCGCGCGACAGCCGCCCGGCCTTCACCTTCGGGCTCATCTCCTTCGTCGTCGCCCACCTTGGCTACCTCGTGGCCTTCCGGGTGCTCGGCATGGACGGCGTGTGGCTCGCGCTGACGGCGGTCGGCCTGCTCGTCCCCGCGGCGCTCGCCTTCCGCTGGCTGCGCCCCCACCTGCCGCGCGGCATGACCGGCCCGGTCGTCGTCTACATCGTGGTCATCACCGCGATGGTCGCCGGCAGCGTCGCCACCTGGCCCACCGTGCGCGCGCCGGTGGTGCTGCTCGCCGCCGTGCTCTTCTACCTCTCCGACCTCGCGGTCGCGCGCCAGCGCTTCGTCGCGCCCGGCGTCGTCAACCGCGCCGTCGGCTTGCCGCTCTACTATGCGGCGCAGCTCCTCTTCGTGTGGACCGCGACGCCTCCGGGTTGAACGTCGATGGGCCGAGCGTGTGCGTGAGCGCACGCGACGAGCGTGAGCGTGAGCGACGAGCCTGGGCGCGGTGCGGGAGCGACGAGCGTGGGCGCGGTGCGGGAGCGTCGGGCGCGCGGAGGGCGTGGGCGCAACCCGTCGGCGAAGCCGACACACCTCCACCCGCGCCAGCGGGGGGCCGCCGCAGGCGGTTGGGGGGCAAGCGAGTGAGGGGCGCCTGGAACGTCTCACCCCGAGGGTTCCCGCTGCGGGGCGAGCTTGCGAGCTCCGCGGTGGGAGGGGTGAGGCGTTCCACTGAGGCGCCCCGAGCGAGCGCATTCAATCGGCAGGGGGCAAGCGAGTGAGGGGCGCCTGGAACGTCTCACCCCGAGGGTTCTCGCTGCGGGGCGAGCTTGCGAGCTCCGCGGTGGGAGGGGTGAGGCGTTCCATGCGAGCGCCCCGAGCGAGCGAATCTAAATAGGCACCCAGAGGAGGCCGAAGAAGGCCGCGGTGATCCCCTGCGGGCGCAGGGTCAGGTCGACCATGCGGCACGCCTCGAGCTTGTCGATGGCCGAGAACTCGACGTCCGCCATGTCGCGGTCGTGCAAGCCCAGGAAGCGCTCGCGCTGACCGAGCAGCTCTTTGTAGCGCTCGATGCGGAAGCGCGCCCGGTTGGCCGCCTTCTCCGCGGCCTCGGCGTCGCCCAGCTGCTTGTAGTAGCCGATCTCGCGCTTGTCGGCCTCGAGCAGCTCCCGCATCTCCGCCACCTGCCGGTCCCAGATCCCCGCCTCGACGGCCTTCTGCCCGTCCATCCGGTCGACGGCCTGCGCGGTCACCTGCGAGAGCAGCGTCGCGAGGCGGTGGCGGAAGGTGTCGAGGGACTCACCCGGCTCGCCGTAGCGCGACAGCGGCGGGCACGCGGGGACGCTCAGCCGCTGCGTGTCGAGCAGCCCCCGCACGAAGATGTCGCGGGCGCGCTCGCGGTCCGCCGGGCTCGACAGCCATGACGGCGGCGCCGTGTAGAGCGCGTGGGCGTCCTCGGGGCCGCCGACGAGGTGCTCCTGTCCGATCCGGGTGTCCGCGATGAGCCACCCGACCGCCCCGGGCGTCGCCGGGATCGGGAACGCGATCCGGGTCACCGTGCCCTGGGAGACGCTCGCGCCATCCTCGACCTCGAAGGTGAGGCGCGCCTGCGCCATCAGCGCCGGGCGATAGCTGGTGCGGCCACCGAGCTGGCTGGCGCGCGCCCCGAACAGCTCCTGAAGGGCTGGGGTCTGGCGCGCCGCACTCGAGAGGAACCTCTCGTCGACACCCAGGATTATCGGTCGTCCTCCGGGGACCGCGGGGGCCGGACTGTTGCGTCGCAACATCGACGCGGCGAGGTCGCCGGTCGGGGTCGCCGGGTGGGAGTCGAGCTCGACGAACTCGCCCCCGGTCGGGGCCGGGGTGTGCGTCTCGCGGTGCCCCCCGAAGCTCGCGTCCACCACCTCCGCGTGGGGGGCGCGCGCGGGGCGCGCGGTGGGCGGGGCGGCGGGACGCAGGCGGGCGGGGCCGAGGTTGTAGAAGTCGACCGCCTTCAGGCGTGTGATCTCCTGCTTGGTCATCGGCCCGCGGAGGTAGCTCCGGACGAAGCGCGTGGAGAACACCGCCTGCTCGCTGTCGTGGGCGTTGTGGAGCAGGAACTGGCGGGTCTCGAGGGCCGAGACGCCGCGGCTGATCTCCGAGCGACTCACCCGGTGCCCGACCTCGGCCGAGGCGCTGACGAGGCCGTCGAGGATGCGCTCCTTGTCCTGCTCGGTCTGGAGCTTGCCGACGAACCAGGTGCCCGCGTTGGTGATCGCCTTGTAGTCGATGTCGACCGGGTTCTGGGTGGCGAGCAGCACGCCGAGCCCGTAGGCGCGGGCCTGCTTGAGGAGCGTCAGCAGCGGGCGCTTCGTCGGCGGGTTGAGCGGGTGCGGAGGGAGGTAGCCGAAGACCTCGTCCATGTAGACGAGGGCCCGCAGCGCGCCGGTGCCCGGCTGAGCGCGCATCCACCCAATCAGGCGGTCGAGCAGCAGCGACACGAAGGACATCCGCTCGGAGTCGTCGAGGTGGGCGATGTAGAAGATCGACGTCCGGCTCACGTCGCCGTCACCGCGGTCGAGCATGGCGTCCATGTCGAGGGGGACGCCGCGGAGCCAGGGCTGAAACGACGGGCTCGCGATGAGCCCGTTGAGCTGCATCGCGAAGGTCTTGCGCTTCTTCGCCGGGAAGAAGTCCTCGAGGTCGAAGACCCCGAGGCGGTCGAAGGGGGGCGCGTCGATGAGCTGGATGAGGGACGCCAGGTCGAGCGCCTGTCCGCGGGTCCACGCGTGGGTCAGGAGGTTCGAGAGCAGGATGTACTCGCGCGACTGCAGCGGGTCGGCGTCGACGTCGACCAGCGCCAGGACGGCGCTGACGACGCCGGTCACGAGCTCGCTCTGGTCCTCGGCGGTGAGGGTGTCGAACTTGGGCGGCGGGTCGAAGCGATCGAGGAGGCTCACCTGGACGCCGGAGCTCGAGCCCGGCGTGTAGATCGTGACGTTGGTCCCGGCGCGATAGGCGCCGATCTCCTCCTCGTCGATGCCCTCGCGGGCGAGTCCGCCGCGCCAGGTGGCCGCCATCTTCTCGCCGAGCTCGGCCGCGGTGGGGCCCTCGTTCTGTACCCGCGATGGGTCGATCCACTCGGCGAAGCGCTGTGGCGCGAGGTCTGGCCAGCACAGGGCGAGGTTGGTCAGGTCGCCCTTGGGGTCGATGGCGATGATCGGGATGTTCTCGCGGCCGGCCTCCTCGAGGAGGCCGACACACAGGCCGGTCTTGCCGCTGCCGGTCATCCCGAAGACGAGCCCGTGGGTCGTGAGGTGCTTCGGGTCGTACTCGACGCGCGCGCCGTCACCCCCAACCCGCTTGCCCAGATGAAACGCCATCGCTCGTCCTCCTGTCGGTCGCCGGCAGTCTGCGTCACCTGCCACACGGCGGCAACCCGGTGCTCGCCGCGTTGTCACCGGCGCGGCGGCGCCTCGACGCGGTCGAGGGGGAGGTCGCGCACGAGCAAGAAGTAGCTGGGTGTCGCGAGCTGCCACGGGCCCAGGGCGAGGTACATCCTGCCGATGAGCAGGCGCGGGTCGTCGGGTGCGAGGGCCGCCACGTAGTCGCGGACCGGCGCGAAGGGTGACAGGCGCCGCTCGCGACGGCCGTAGTCGAGGACCAGCGCGTTCCGATAGCGGACGCAGCGCGGGTGCAGCCCCGCGCCGACCACCTCGAAGTGACCGTAGGTGATGCGCTTGCCCGCGATCGTCGCCGGGGTCCAGGGGGCGTCGAGTCCGTCCTGGCGGATCCTGATGTTCCAGCCGCGGACGGCGCCGGCCCCCGGCTCGAGGTGGAAGGCCTTGACGAACTTCTGGGCGACCCGGGCGACGAGGCGCGGCATGGCGAGGCCGATGCCGCGATAGCGGAAGCCCGCGAGGCGCTCGGGGGCGAGGGGGTGGCCGCTGGCGAGGAGGTGCTCGAGCTCGAACGGATCGAGGTCGAGCAGCGCGTCGTACGATGGGGCCATGGGTCTCTCCAGGCGTCGCGAGGCGGGTGCAACTCTGCGCCCAAAGCGCGCGCCGCGCTACCCGGCCGGCGGACCCCGGGCGAGCGCGACCGGTGGCGGCGGTCATCGGGGGGATGGGGCGTCGCGACCGCGTGGCAGGCCGCCCGGCCTGGTGCTCGCCTTGCGTTTCGTCGCCCGTTGGGCGACAAGGAGGGCCTGGCCAGCACCAGCGCAGGGAGTGGCCGCTGATGGGTGAACGCGATCGCGGTTTGTTCGACCTGGACGCCGATACGCGGCAGGTGCCGCAATATGATCAGATGGCTCTGCCGGGGCGCGTGCCGGCCCTGACCCTCCTCTACCACCCGCGGCTCACTCGAATCGGCGAGCGCGTGCTGGTGCGTGAGCTCGCGAGCCCCTCGGGGCGCGTCGCCGTGTCTCGCCTGACGCCGGAGTTCGCGCCGCCGTCTCAGCCCGCGGCGGCGCTGCCGCTGGCCAGCCCGTTCTTGAGTCGGCGCCCGATGTGGATCGCCAGCGAGTACGACGGGAGCTTCACGATCGACGCGCGCGAGGCCGCGGCCGCGGTGATCGTCGACGGGGTCGCGGTCCCCGCGACCCTCAACGTCCCCGCGACGGCCGTCGAGCGCGGCGTCGTCGTCGAGGTCGGCGGCCCGGTCGTGCTGCTGCTGCACCTGCTCGACCCCGCCCAGAAGCCCGCGGAGCGCTTCGAGCTGGTCGGCGACAGCGACGGTGTCGCGCAGGTGCGCCACCACATCGCGCGGGTGGCGCGGCTACAGGCGCCGGTGCTGGTGCGAGGCGAGACCGGGACCGGCAAGGAGCTCGTCGCCAGGGCGGTCCACGACGCGAGCGAGCGGGCCGACAAGCCCTACCTCACCGTCAACATGGCCGCCATCCCCAGCTCCCTGGCGGCCTCGGAGCTCTTCGGGCACGTCCGCGGCGCGTTCTCCGGGGCGAGCCACGCGAACCTCGGCTTCTTCGGGCGCGCCGACGGCGGCTCGCTGTTCCTCGACGAGATCGGCGACACCCCGCCCGAGGTCCAGGCGGCGCTGCTGCGCGTGCTCGAGACCGGTGAGGTGCAGCAGGTCGGCGCCGACAAGCACCGCCAGGTGGACGTCCGCCTCATCGCCGCGACGGACGCCAACATCGAGAAGGAGGTGGAGGCCGGTCGCTTCCGGGCGCCGCTCTTCTACCGCCTCGCGAACCAGGAGATCCGCCTGCCGCCGCTGCGCGAGCGCCGCGACGACGTCGGCCGGCTGCTGATACACTTCCTGCGCCACGAGCTCGAGGCCCTCGGCCGGGAGAGCGAGCTGCTCGACGTCGACGCCCAGGGGATGTCGTGGCTGCCGGCGCCGATCGTCGCGCGGCTCGCGCGCTACGCTTGGCCAGGCAACGTCCGTCAGCTCCGCAACGTCGCGCGCTACCTCGCGAGCCTCGAGCACCGGCAGCTCGCCGTCCAGGTCGACGACCCGCACCTCAACCGCCTCCTGCCGAACGCCGGCTCGGCCGTGCCGACCATCGACGCCTCGGCCGACGAGATCCGCGCCCGCCTCGCGGCGCTCGAGGCCGAGCGCAGCAGCGCTCCGGCCACCGCTGGCGACGCCGCGGAGGTGGAGAAGAAGCGTACCCCATCGGACATCGGCCCCGACGAGCTCGAGCGGGTGCTCGCCGCGGTCGACTACAAGCTCGGTCCGGCCGCCGCCGAGCTCGGCATCTCGCGGCCGGCGCTCAACGACCTGGTCGATGCGCACCCGACGTTGGTCCGCGCCAACAACCTCACGCGTGAGCAGCTGCTCGCGGCGCTCGAGGATCACGAGGGGGCGCCCGACGCGCTGTGGAAGGCCCTCAAGGTCTCCAAGCGCGGGCTCAAGCTCCGCATGAGCGAGCTCGGGATGTCGTGAGCGAGGGCGCCGCGGGTCCGCATGGTTGATCAATGGTTGATCAACCATGCGCCCCGGCCGGCCGTCAGCCCTCCTGGATCGTCACGCTGACCATCTTGACCGGCTCGACCGGGCGGTCGCTGCGATCGGTCTTGGTCTTCTCGATGGTGGCGATCACGTCCATCCCGTGGGTCACCTTGCCGAAGACGGGGTGCTTGGACCCGCCGGGGGTGAACCAGTCGAGGTAGGCGTTGTGCTTGGTGTTGATGAAGAACTGCGCGCCGCCGGAGTTCGGGCGGCCGGTGTTCGCCATCGACAGGGTGCCGGGCTCGTTCGAGAGGTGCACGCCGCGCGGGTGCTCGTCCTGGACGTTGCCGAGCGGCGAGTTGCCGGTGCCGCAGCGCGGGTTGAAGGGATCCTTCGAGAACTCGCACCCGAACTGGATCATGAAGTTGTTGATGACCCGGTGGAAGTGCAGGCCGTCGTAGAAGCCAGACTTGGCGAGGTCGAGGAAGTTCTTGGCGGTGACGGGCATCTGGTCGGCGAAGATCTCCGCCGAGAAGGTCCCGAGTGAGGTCTCGAAGTGGGCGATCGGGTTGGGCATGGTTCGGCTCCCTGGTGACTCCGGTGCGAGCCCGGTCTACCCCGGCCCGTTCTCGACGGTCAACGTCCACGGTCCGAGTCGAGACGGTCCGGCGACGCGCTCGCCGAGGGCGTGGAGGAACCGGGCCCGCGGCCACTCCTCGGCGCCGAAGCTCCGGAGGTGCGGCGTCTCGACCTGGCAGTCGACGAGATCGATGCCCCACTCGCCGAGCTGCTGCACCAGCGTCACGAAGGCGACCTTGGAGGCGTTCGGTGCGGCCGCGAACATCGACTCGCCGAAGAAGGCGCGGCCGATCGAGAGCCCGTAGAGGCCACCGACCAGGCGCCCGTCGCGCCAGGCCTCGGCGCTGTGAGCCCAGCCGGCCTTGTGCAACGCGCTCATGGACTCGCGGTAGCGGCGGGTGATCCAGGTCCCGTCCTGGCCGGGCCTCGGCGCGTCGGCGCACGCGGCGATCACCGCCTCGAAGGCGCTGTCGAGCCTCACCTCGTAGTCTCCGCGGCGCATGATCTTGGCGAGGCTGCGCCGGACGTGGAGCGTCTCCGGGGTCAGGATCAGGCGCGGGTCGGGGGAGTACCAGAGCGGCTGACCGCCGTACTCCGACCACGGGAAGATGCCGCTGGCGTACGCGAGCAGCATCCGCTCGGGGCGGAAGTCGCCCCCGACGGCGAGGAGACCGCTCGAGTCCGCGTGATGCGGCGGCGGGAACGCGATGACGGCCTTGTCGAGCCTGTAGATCGGCATCGGCCCACCATAGCGCGCCGGGCGGTGACCGCAAATCGAGACGGCCGCACGGCGCTGCATCGGATCGCCCGAGTCACCACCCCGAGGTGCGGGCGGGTGGCCGGGCGACAATCGTCTTTGACGCCGCGGTCACCGGTGATAGACCCGGACGCCGCGATGACTTCCTTCGAATCACGGCGCGCCCGAGCCAGCGGCGTCGAGCTGCACTGGGTCGAGGCGGGCACCGGTCCCCCGCTCGTGTTGTTGCACGGCCTGGGCGACTCCCACCGGACCTGGCGGCACCTGCTCCCGGTGCTGGCGCGGCAGCGGCGCGTCTACGCGCTCGACCTCCCCGGACACGGGCTGAGCGAGCGCCCCGACGCGAGCTACGATCTGGGCTGGCACGCGCGGACGGTCGCGCAGTGGTGCGACTACCTCGAGCTCGAGGACATCGATCTCGTCGGGCACTCCTTCGGTGGGGGAGTCGCGCAGTTCATGCTGCTCTCCCACGCCGCCCGGGTGCGTCGGCTGGCGCTGGTCTCGGCGGGCGGGCTCGGGCGCGAGGTCCACCCGATCCTGCGCTTGCTCGCGCTGCCGCTCGCGACCCGGGTCATCCAGCCGTTCATGCGCCTCGGGACGTCGGTCGGGACGCGGGTCGTCGGCGGGCGCGGGTTCATCTCGGCCGAGCGGCGGCTGCTCTCGCTGATGAACGACGTGCCGGGCAGCGCGCGGGCGTTTGCGCGCACGACCCGCGGGGTGATCGGGCTCAGCGGGCAGACCGTCCACTTCCTCGACCACGCTCGCCGCATCCCGGCCCTGCCGCCGATCCGGCTCTTCTGGGGGGATCGCGACCCGGTGGTCCCGTGGAGTCACGGGATCGAGGCGCTGCACTACCTGACCGACGTGCGCCTCGTGCGCTTCCCGGGCGCCGGCCACTTCCCGCACATCAGCGAGGCCGATCGCTTCGCGGCCGAGCTCCTCGCCTTCCTGAGCGACCCCACGGTCCGCCGCGCCCGCATCGCGACGGTTTGAATGCGCTCGGTCGGGGCGCCTGGAGCGCTTCGCCCCGAGGGTTCCCGTCGCGGGGCGAGCTTGCGAGCTCCGCGTTGGGAGGGGTGAGGCGTTCCACCCGAGGCGCCCCGACCGAGCGAATGTAAAGTGAACGCCGACTGGTCCCCCAACCTGCCGGCGTTCTCAGGTCGGCGCGGGGTGAGCGCGCTCCCCTGGACGCGGCCAGCTGGAGGGCCGCGTCGTCGGACCCCGGCTGACGCCGGGGCCCTGGTCTCGTCACCTGCTGTAGCTCAGAGCTCGTGATTTTTTGCCGAAGCTCGACCCAGTTCCCATCGTATCGGTCGAGGACCCGCGTCCTCCGCGGCCGGGGGCAGGCGCGACGGCGTCGCCCCTACCCCCACCAGCTGCGGACTCCGGTCCTCGACCTGCCGTCGCTGGGCTCAGCTCGAGGGCCGCCGCGGCGCGCAGCTGGGCGCGCTCGAGCACGGCGCCGAGGCCCCAGGGCCACGCCGAGCCGCTGATCGTGTCCATCTCGAAGAACCCGAGGTTGAGGTAGCCGCTCGTCCCGGCCACCACGCTGGCCGGGGTGTCCGGCTCGCCGCCGTCGCAGACCTCGAGGGGGAACGGCCCGATCACCACGATCGCCTCGGGCGAAGCCAGGATCGGACCGGCGGCCGAAGCGGCGCCCGCCGGGCTGAGCGCGGCGGCGAGGGAGATGATCAGGGCGGCGAGTGACTTCATGGGGTTCTCCGTGGGCGACGAGGAGAACCAAAGCAAGACACGTGCCAGGCGAAGGTGTTGCGTGGTGAGGCGCGTACTTGTTTGAAACAAGAGCTCTCGTGGTGCGCCGCTGGCCGCTCGTACGGTCGGGGCCGTCCGCTCCAGCGGACACGACCGTGTCCTACGGTAGACGCTACCGTCCCGAGGGAGGCGCCTACCGTACGCCGCTCGCGCTCGCCGCCGGCCGTTCGGCTCCAGGCTGCCGCTGCCCCGTCTGGACCCGCCACAGTCCCGCGTAGACACCGCCCCGAGCCAGCAGCTCGTCGTGGGTGCCGGTCTCCTCGAGCCCGCCGTGCCCGAGGACGAAGATGCGGTCGGCGTTGCGCACGGTGGAGAGGCGGTGGGCGATGACGAGGGTGACGCGTCCGACGGCGATGCGCTCGAGGCTGCGCTGGATGGCCGCCTCGGTCTCGTTGTCGACCGAGGACGTGGCCTCGTCGAGGATGAGGATGGGCGGGTCTTTCAGGACCGCGCGCGCGATGGAGAGGCGCTGGCGTTGGCCGCCGGAGAGGCGCTGCCCCCACTCGCCCACGACCGTGTCGTAGCCCGCCGGCAGGGCGGTGATGAAGTCGTGCGCCTCGGCCGTGCGCGCGGCGGCCTCGATCGCCTCGCGGGAGGCGTCGAAGCTGCCGTAGGCGATGTTCTCGGCGATGGTGCCGTGGAAGAGGTAGACGTCCTGGCTGACGAAGCCCACCGCGCGCCGCAGGTCGTCGAGGGCGAGCCCGTCGATGGGGAGGCCGTCGATGGTGATGCGGCCGGACTGCGGGTCGTACATGCGCAGCAGCAGCTTGACCAAGGTCGACTTGCCGGCCCCGGTCGGGCCGACGAAGGCGACCGACTGGTTCGGCGCGATGTGCAGGTTCAGCCCGGCGAAGACCGGGGGACGGCCGGCGTAGGCGAAGTGGACGTCCTCGAACGCGACCCGCCCGACGACGTCGGCGGTCGCTAGGCGGCGCGCCCCCGAGCGAATGGTGACCGGGGTGTCGAGCAGATCCATCACGCGGTGCGTCGACGCCATCGCGCGCTGGTAGAGGTCCGCGACCTCGCCGAGCGCGGTGAGCGGCCACAGGAGGCGCTGGGTCATGAAGACGAGCACGCTGTAGCTGCCGACCGCGAGGGTCCCGTCGAGGGTGTCGAGCCCGCCGAGGACGAGGGTCACGATGAAGCCGGCGACGATGATCATGCGGATGAGCGGCGAGAAGGCCGAGCTCAGGCGGATGGCGTGGCGGTTGGCGATCCGGTAGCCATCGGACAGCGCCCGGATGCGCTCGGTCTCGTGCGCTTCGGTGGTGAAGCTCTTGATGGTGGGGATGCCGGCGAGGTTCGAGGCGAGCTGCCCGTTGACGAGCCCCGCCTGCTCGCGCACGTGGCGGTAACGGGGGGCGATGCGGCGCTGGAACGCGAAGGAGCCCCACAAGACGAGCGGGATCGGCACCATCGCGAGCCAGGCGATGGCGGGGGCGAGGGCGAAGAACACCACCGCGATGAGCAGCGTGCTGGTGAGGGTCTGGATGAGCGCGTTGGCGCCCATGTCGAGGAAGCGCTCGAGCTGGTTGATGTCGTCGTTGAGGATGGACATCAGGCCGCCGGTCCGGCGCTCCTCGAAGAACGCGAGCTGCAGGCGCTGGACGTGGTCGTAGGCGTCCACGCGGAGCTCGTGCTGGATCGTCTGGGCGAGGTTTCGCCAGAGCCACTTCTGCAGGTACTCGAAGAGCGACTCGAGGACCCAGATGGCGAGGGTGACCGCGGCGAGCACCCAGAGCTGGTCGCGCACGTCGACCACGCCGAGGCGGGCGAGGAGCGAGTTCTCGCGCTGCACCACGATGTCCACCGCAGTGCCGATGAGCACCGGCGGGGCCAGATCGAAGAGCTTGTTCAGCACCGAGCAGAGGACCGCCAGCCAGGTCCGCCGGCGGTGCGAGCTGGCGTAGCGGGCGAGGCGCCGGAGCGGCGCCGTCGTGGGGGCAGGGCTGGACATCCGGTCTCCTCGACAGCAGACGGCGGACCCTATGCCGGATGCCCGCGTCGAGGCAACGGCGGCGCTCATTGCACCGCAGCGCTCGGTGTCACTCTGGCTGGAATGACAGGGGTGCGCGCCATTGTGCGATGCGTGATGGTGGCGCGAGGCGGCGGATCACAGGTGACGGTGTCGCTGTCCAGGGCGCGTCAGGGTGAACACCACGGCGGCCGCGAGCAGCGCGCCGACGACCGTCGCCGGTCCGAGGAGCGCGGCGACGACGAGGCCCGAGCCGAGCAGCGCGCCGGCCCCTTCGCCCCGCAAGAGCCCCACGCCGGAGGCCACGAAGGCCATGGCGCCGATGCCGATGACGCCCCAGGGCACGGCGGCGAGCGCCAGAACGGACGCGAGCACGCCGAGGAAAGCGGCGAGGACGCTGAAGTATCGGGAGTCGGTGGAGCGCATATCGGGCAACCTCCGGTTGGGCTACCGAGACCCTAAGCACACGCTGTGCCAGAGCACGCCGTCCTTTGGTTTCAGGTGGTTAACGGCCCGCGCTGCGCACGCCGGGCGGCGGTCGCGGGGCTCGACTGCGTCCCGATGTGCGCACGTCCTCGTCCCAATGCTGATTTCGACCGCTCGTTTCGGGTATAACGCCCGTATCGGTCGGGAGGTGTGTTTCATGCGTGCACTGTGCGCGGCGGGTGCGATGTTCATCATCGCGCTCGGCGCCTGTGATGATCAGACGAGCGGCGTCGTGGCCCCCGAGGACACGGCGGTCGCTACGTACGACGTCCCGCCCGCCGACACGACCGCGACCGTCCCGGTGGTCTGCGCCGAGGACCAGTGTCACATCGGGGATCGTTGCTACGACAACGGGGCCGAGGCGCCGGACAACGCGTGCGACGTGTGCCTCGTGGTGGCGTCGCCGACCGGCTGGACACCAAACGACGCGGCGACGTGCGACGACGACGACCCATGCACGGTCGACGACGGCTGCGTCAACGGCGCCTGCTCGGGGACGGCCCGGGACTGCGACGACGAGGATCCGTGTACCCGCGACGGCTGCGACGGCGAGACCGGCGCGTGCACCCACGAGCCGAGCCCCGAGGAGTGCGGCGGGGATCCGTGCCAGGCGAGCGGCGACGCGGCGAGCTGCGACGACGGCAACGTGTGCACCACCGACCACTGCCAGCCCTGGGTCGGCTGCGTCCACGTGCCGAACAGCCTGAAGTGCGACGACGGCAACGTCTGCACCGCCGGCGACGTGTGCGTCGCGGGTGCCTGCGTCGGCGCCGAGGCGCGCAGCTGCGACGACCACGACATCTGCACCATCGACGTGTGCAAGGCCGACGGCGGCTGTTCGCACACCTCGATCGCCTCGCTCTGCACGGACGCCAACCCCTGCACCGACGAGCGCTGCGACGCGGAGCTGGGCTGCGTGTTCCCGTTCAACACCGCCCCGTGCGACGACAACAACGCGTGTACGGCGGTCGACACCTGCGTTCAGGGGGCGTGCCTAGGCGTCGTGGTCGACCCCGATGACGGCAACCCGTGCACCGACGACAGGTGTGAGCGCGCCGTCGGCGTCATCCATACGCCAAACCAGCTGTCCTGCGACGACGGCGACGCGTGTACGGTGGGCGACGTCTGCGGCGCCGCCGTGTGCCACCCGGGGACCACGCCGCTGCCCTGCGACGACGGCAACCCGTGCACCGACGACAGCTGCGACCCCGCGACGGGCTGCGTCAACGCGAACAACACCGTGGTGTGCGACGACGCCAGCGCCTGCACGGCGTACGACCGCTGCGCCGGCGGCGCGTGTGTCGGCGCCGCGGTGAACTGCGACGACGCCAACGCCTGCACCGCCGACTCCTGTGACGCCGTCACCGGGTGCCGCAACGACCTCATCCAGACGAACGCGTGCCGACCCACCATCACCGTCACCAACCCGACGCGCGGCGCGACGATCCTGGGGATCGCCGGCTCGCAGACGGTGACGGTGACCGGGACGGTGGTCAGCGGCGCCGGGCCGATCACGTCGCTCCGCATCAACGGGACCAACACCAGCGTCTCACCGGCGACGGGCGCGTTCTCGCGGTCCATCACGCCCAAGGTCGGGGGCAACATCCTCATCATCGAGGCGACCGACGCCCTCGGGACCAAGCGGCGCGTGGTGCAGTCCTTCCTCTGGTCGACCGGCTATCACAAGCCGACCACCCCGACGAACGGCATCGTCGCCCAGGGGGTCGGGGTGTGGCTCGACAAGGACGCCATCGACGACCACGACCGCGCGCTGCCGCCGAACGACCTCGGGACGATCCTCGAGCTCGCCTTGCAGGGCTTCGACATCAACGCCCTCATCCCGAGCCCGGCGGCGCACAACGTCGACGCCACCAGCATCGTCGGCAAGTACGACATCTTCGTCCGCAACATGACCTACAGCCCTCCGACGGCGACCCTCACGCCGCGCAACGGCGGGCTGGCGCTCCGCGTCGTCATCCGGAACGGGCACGCCGACATCCAGGCCAAGAAGACCTGCTCCAGCTCCTGGACCAGCTGCTGGGGACCGTCGAGCATCAGCGGCGACTTCAGCTTCAGCAGCATCGTCATCGACGCGACCATGAACCTGAGCGTGTCGAACCACGGCCTGGTCGCGACCATCCCGAACAGCTCGGTGACCATCTCGGGGACGGACGTCAGCATCAACGGCGCCTTCGGCTTCATCGCCGACTTCATCCTCGGCTTCTTCATCGACGACTTCGTCGACAGCATCGAGAGCTCGTTCAACAGCTCCCTCCGGCCGGTGCTCGGTCCGCTCATCAGCGACGCCCTCAGCGCGCTGGCGTTCCAGACCAGCATCGACATCCCGCCGCTCGGCGGCACCGGCTCGGCCGTCTCGCTGCAGCTCATGACGGATTTCCAGGGGGTGGCGTTCGACCCCGAGGGTGGGCGCATCTACCTCCGCGCCGCCGGCTACGCCTCCGAGAAGCGGACGCCCTACGAGAACAAGGGGGTCCCCGACCGGGCCATGTGCAACAGCGGCGCGACCCAGCAGATCACCCTGCCCGAGCAGCGCGCCCTCGAGCTCGTGGTCGCCGACGACACGCTCAACAGCATCCTCTACGCCGCGTGGCGCGGCGGGCTGCTCGAGTTCGACGTGCCCCCCGACTGGCTCGCGGGCACCGACCTGTCGCAGTTCGGGATCGGCTCGCTCCAGCTCGCGCTGAGCGGGATGCTCGCCCCGACGGCCAGCGACTGCGGCGGCGGTGGCTTGACGGCGCTGATCGGTGATCTGCGGATCCAGATGAGCATGAACTTCGCGGGCCAGTCCCTCACCGCCGACGTGTGGGTGTCGGCCCTCATCTCCATCAACCTGGCCGTCAACGCGGGCGAGATCAGCATGACCCTCGGCGACGTGAGCGCGATCGAGACCCAGGTCGACGTCACCGCCGAGGGCCTCATCGGCGCGGAGGACGCCATCCGCAACCTCATCGAGGTCCAGGTCGTCGGCGGGCTCGTCGACCAGCTCAGCGGGACCGAGCTCGGCAGCATCCCGCTGCCGGACATCGATCTGTCGGGCGCGCTGCCGGGGCTGCCGCCCGGGACCGGCATCAAGATCAGCCCCGAGGTGCTCTACCGCTCGGACGGGAACCTGATCGTCGGAGGGAAGCTGAATTGAAGGCCGCTCGCTTGCTCCCTCTGGCCGCCGCGGCGCTCATCGGCGGCGGCTGCACCGACGGCTCCCGGGTCGACGTCCTCGACGGCGTCGTGCTCGCCGACACCGTGTCCGGCGCTGACACGGTCGCCGCCGATACCGCAGCTCCCGCCCTCGCGACCTGCGCGAGCGACGCCGAGTGTGATGACGGTCACGCGTGCACCGTCGACCGCTGCGCGCTCGAGGCGGCGTCACCCCACTGCGAGTGGGCCGTGGTCGCCGAGACCTGCTTCATCAACAACGTGTGCCGCGCCGCCGGCGAGGCGCGACCCAACGACCCGTGTCGCCGCTGCGAGCCGGCCGCGGATACGCTCGGCTGGACCGCGCTCGCGGAGGGCGGGCGCTGCGACGATCACGATCTCTGCACCGTCACCAGCAGCTGCCGAGGCGGCGGCTGCGTGCCCGGAGAGGGGCTCGAGTGCGACGACGGGGACCCCTGCACGGCGGACTCGTGCGATGCAGCGTTGGGGTGCGTACACACCCCTCTGAGTGGTGACTCATGCGATGATGGTCTTGTGTGCACGAGCGAAGACGTGTGTCTTCGCGGCGCCTGCGTCGGGGTCCCCGAGCCCTGCGACGACGACAACCCGTGTACGGTCGATGCGTGCATCGAGGAGGGGGGCTGCCAGCACGCTTGGGCCGAGCTCGGCTGCGAGGACGGCGATCCGTGCACGACCGGCGACAGCTGCCGCGAGGGGGTGTGCGTCTCGGGCGGCCCGAACGGCTGCGACGACGCGAACTTCTGCACCGTGGACACGTGCAGCTCGGACGTGGGGTGCGTGCACCTGCCGACGTCGAGCCCGTGCTGCATCGGGGTCGTGGCGGCCTGTGACGACGGCAACGCGTGCACCAACGACCTGTGCGATCCGCTGACCGGCGAGTGTGCCGCCGAGCCGGCGAGCGGCGAGTGCGACGACCACGACGCGTGTACCGTCGACGACGCCTGCGTCGCCTCCGAGTGCGTCGGGCGGCCGCGGGTCTGCGACGACGCCGATCCGTGCACCGCCGACAGCTGCAGCCCGGGCGCCGGCTGCGGCTTCTCGCCGCTGACCGGCCCGGCGTGCGACGACGGGCTCGAGTGCAGCGTGGGCGACGCCTGCCTCGACGGTGTGTGTGTCGCCGACACCAGCGCGTGCGTCTGCACGCCGGCGCTGTCCGACGACGGGGTGAAGCTGATCACCCTCGCGATCGGCGACGGGGGCTACGTCGGTGAGGCCCTCGACCTCGACGGCGACCCGGCGACCTGCGCGCCGGAGTCGAGCTGCGACAGCGGCATCAACAACAGCCTCGGCATCATCGCGGCCTTCGCCAACGACTCGCTCGTCGACGCCGTGGCCGGTGGCGACCTCAGCCTGGTGGCGATGTTCGCGCCGCGCGGCGACGACCCGGATCTCGTCACGCTCTCGTTCTTCTCCGGGGAGCTGGCGCCGAGCACGCCCGGCTGCGACGCGCAGGTGGAGACGTGCGACTGGGTCGTCAAGCGGGATCTGCTCGACCCCGAGACCTGTGCCCCGGTGGTGTCGCTACCCGCCACCCTCAGCGGCAACGTGTTGAGCGCCGTCGGGCAGGCGGCGCTGCCGTTCGAGATCCGCCTGTCGCAGACCGCCGTGGTGCAGATCACGATCGGCAGCCTGCAGGTCGTGGGCACGGTCACGCGGTCCGGCGGGCGGGTCACCGCGATGCAGGGGATCCTGGCCGGCGCGGTGCCCAAGCAGCAGCTCCTCGACGGCATCGGCGCGCTCCCCGACGGCTCGCTGCCGCCCAACCTCGACAAGGCGACCGTCCTCGCGCTGGTGAACGCGCTGGTGTCCAACGACATCGACACCAACGCCGACGGCGTGTACGACTCGGCGTCCATCGGGATCAAGTTCACGGCGATCGACGGGCACATCGTCGGCGTCGAAGATTGACCGCGCGGAGAGACCTCGGGCTCGCTTCAGACCTCGTGATTTTTTGCCGAAGCTGGACTCAGTTCCCATCGTATCGGTCGAGGCCCTGCGTCCTCCGCGGGTGGGGGTCGGCGCGACCGCGTCGCCCCAACCTCCACCAGCTGCGGACTCCGGTCCTCGACCTGCCGTCGCTTGGCTCAGCCGACGGAGAGGAGCGAGGTCACGTAGTCACGCGCGTCGCTCGGGAACACGCAGATGAGCCGTGGGCTGCCGGGGTTTCGTAGCAGGGCCGCGTTCTGCAGCACGTCGAGGTAGACGGCGAGCGCGTTGTGCGAGAGCCGGGGGAGCGCGGCGTGGAGCACGACGACGGTCGGCTCCGCGAGCCACGACAGATCGCGCAGGCACAGCTCGAGGTCGTCCCAGGTCGGACGGAAGCCGCGTGGGAAGCGCAGCTGCTCAGCGAACGCCGCCAGGACCTCGGCCTTGGCGTCGGCGTTCGGAGGGAGGCTGACGACCGCCGCGTCGCCGGCCCAGATGACGGCCCCGTCGGTGTAGCAGAACGGATCGGGCGGATCGGACGGGCTGATGGCAAACGATGTGTTCACCGGACCTCCGCGAATATGACGTGGGGGAATAGTGGAGTTAGTCGCGTGAGGAGGGCCGCGCGGGCGGGCGGGGGAGCCCGCCGCGGCGATCACCGGGTGCGTTCAGCAGGGGTCTTGCGCCCCCAATAACAGAACTCACGTCGCGTCCCTATCTTCGCCATATCACTTGCGATGGACGAGAAGTGAGGTGAGGACGCGCGCGCCCGTCGCTGGTTATTGTCGTTATTTCAGGTTGTTATGTGGAGATCGTGCTGTAACCGGAGGCGCCGGCGAGCTGGCACAATCGATGCGCGGGGCTCGCCTCGCAGCGGCTCATCGGCGAGCAGCGTCAGTGCGGTCCGAGATCGTCATCGCCCACGCCGGCCGTGGCCAGCACGAGGTCCGTGAGCAGCTCGAGGAGGTGGTCGAGGCGGCGCGCGACGTCGGTCTCCTCGAGGAGGCGCTGGCGGGCCGGGAACCCGTCGATCAGGAGGCCGGCGGCGACGTCCGCGAGCCGCCCGGGGCGGCGGGCCTCGGAGAGGAGCGACCCGAGCTCGTCGCGGACCTGGGGCAGGCGCAGCATGAGCTGGAGCAAGATCCCGCGGAGGCGGTCAGCGGCTGCCTGATCGCCGCGGCGCTCGCGCTCGTCGAGGCGGCGGGCCCGGACGACCCGGAACGGGTCATCGGGTGGGCGCTCCTCGAGCACCTCGACGCGGCATACGCCCCGGAGCGCGATGTTCCAGCGCCCGTCCGCGAGGCGCCGCTCGGCGGTGATGTGCCCGAGCCCCATCACCGGGAAGATCGGCGGCCGCCCGAGGTAGTCCTGCTCGAAGCCGGGCTGGAGCGCGGCCAGGCCGATCAGGCGGTCGCCCTCGACGCAGCGCTCGGCGAGCGCGCGATAGCGCGGCTCGAACAGGTGCAGGGGGAGCGTCACGCCGGGAAAGAGGACGGCGCGAGGGAGCGGGAAGATCGGGAGCCGATCGAGGCTCTCGGGGGTGATCTCGGCGTCTGCGCGGCGGTGCTGAGCCATCGGATCGGAGTCTAGCGAAAAAGTCTCGCCACCGCCTGGCCCGTTTCGCCTGCGTCCTCCGCGGCCGACCGGCGGGGCCACGGTGTGTCCCGGCCGGTCGCCAGCGTCGTATCGGTCGGGCCCCTGCAGCCTCCGCGGCCGCCAGAGGGCCACGGTGTGTCCCTTCCGGCGCCAGCTGCGGCCTCCGGGTCCCGACCTGCCGTCGGAGAGAGCTGCGGACTCCGGTCCGCGCCCTGCCGTCTCAGGTTAGGGCCCGTGCCGGAATAAGTTGATCGCTTAGGGGAGACGCGGATCGGCGAACTGCCGTGTGCCGCGGATCAGCGCCGGGCCAGGGCCGCCAGCTCTCGGCGGGCGAAGTCCGCGTAGGCCGTCCGGCCGTCGTCGGTGAGCCTCGTGAAGCCGGCGCGCGCGGCCTCGAGATCGCCGGCGGCCTTCCAGGCGAGGGCGCCGTCGAAGCGGAGGCGCTCGCTGATCCCGAGCCCCGCCGCGAGCGCCTCGTCCACGAGTCGCGCCGCGCCGCCGGGATCGCCCGACGTGAGCAGCGCGTCGAAGGGCGGCCGGATCACGCTCTCGCCGCCGGCCAGGGCGTGGGCGCTGAGCTGCTTCGCCCAGGCGACCGCGGAGATCCCTGGCGCGGGGCCGATCTCGTCGACCGCCCACGCGCGCAGGTCGCGGGCGGCGGAGCGTCCGTCCCGTGGGTCCGGCGGCCGGGGAGCGCCACAGTCCTGCTCGAAGCGCGCTGGCACCGCGTCCGGGTGGACCGCCGCGAGCTGGAGGAGGCGCTCGCGCCAGCCCTCGGGGCAGCGCGTGCCGGCGTCACAGGCGGCGATCGTCAGCCTGGCGGCGCAGCGCGTCGAGCTCTGCTCGGGGGGGCCGGCGGCGTAGGTTCGTTGGATCGCGTCGCCCACGGCGAGCGCCCCGCAGCGGCGCTCGACGACGAGGAGGCGCTGGGCGTCGATGAAGCCGCCCGGTGCGAGGGCCTCGAGGACGAGGCGGCCGTCGGCCGCGACGCCGATCGTGATCTGCCAGCGCCCCGCGGGGATGGGGGTGAACCAGCGGAGGGCCGCGACGTCCGGGTCGTCGGGGGGCTGGGCCGCGAGGGTGAAGATCGCCGGCGGGCGCAGCTCGAGCGCGACCTGACCGGGGGCGGTCACGGCGAGGCGGCGGGTCTCGAAGCCGAGCTCAGCGGCGCAGTCCAGCCAAGCGGTGATGGGCGCGGGGGGCGCTGCCGTCACATCGGGGGGCGGGGCGAGCGCCGCCTCGGGGCACGCGGCGAGGAGCGCGAGGGCCAGGGACGCGGCCCAGATCGGCGCGTGGTTCATGACGACTCGGGGGTCAGGAGCAGCGTGTGGGCGGTCGCCTCGGCGATGCGCTCCTCGGACCAGTAGACGGGCAGCGTCTCGCCGCGCTCCCACAGGGGGACCTGGTCGGCGTACTGCGGGGAGAGGGGGTTGCCGGACTGGCCCCCGAGGATCACGAAGCGGGTCGCGTCCCACTCGCCGACGTCGATGACGCAGCGCAGCGTCGGGACGCCGAGGGGGTTGGCGGTCGGCGCGCGCGGGTCGACGGCGCCCTGGGCGATCGTGGTCGCGTCCCCCCGGGAGAGGACGCCTGGGACGTTGAAGAGCGCGTCGAGGGGCTTCTTGTCGCCGAAGGGGTGGAGCAGCGTCATGGGGCGGACCTTGCCCCAGGCCCAGCGCTCGGCGCTCTTGCCGAAGCGGCGCGTCAGCTCGCGCGTCACCGACGCGAGCGCGTCCGCGATGACCTCCGGCCAGGCGGCGTCGAACCATCCGGGGGGCTGCTCGCGCAGGACGCGCACCAGGTGGCTCGTGCGCCGGGTCACGAGGAGGTTGTTCGGGAGGAGCGCGGTGGCGCCCTCGCCGAGCGCGGCGGCGGCGGCCTTGGGCGCGTGGCGCTCGACGATCCGGCGCGCCAGCTCGGCGAGGAGGTGGACGAAGACCGTCCCGCCGATCGAGTCGGGGCCGAGGTCGCCGTCCCAGCCGCGGAGCAGCGCGAGGCCACGCGCCGCGTCGGGGTCGGCGTCGGGGAGGGTCGCGACCAGATCGCGCAGCTCGCGCCACGGCCGGCTCGTGGTGTCGGTCTGGAGCGCGAGGGTGGTGGCGATGTCCCAGTCGTCGCGCGCGCTCAGCGCCTCGCCGAGGGTGGTGGCGCGGTAGCCGTCGAGCCAGTCGAGGCCAAGGAACGGCCCCGCCTCGGCGTCGGCGTTCGGGGCGTTGTTGGCGGTGGCGATGAAGCCCGCCACCGGATCCTGCACGAAGGGGAGCTCAGCGGCCGGGGCGAAGCCCCTCCAGCCGACCCGCGGGTCCCAGCCGGGCAGCGGCAGCGTGCCGGAGCCGAAGCCGCGCAGCGGGACGTCGGCCGCGGCGAGCCAGGCGATGCGCCCCTCTGTGTCCGCGTACACGACGGTCGTGTTGCTGGCCGAGTTCTGGGTGAAGGCCGCGCGCAGCTCGTCGGGCGAGCGCACCTGGTGGATCCCGAGGAGGCCCCGGTACGGCCGGGCGTGGAGCCAGCTCGCGGAGAGCGAGAGCGCGACGGCGTCCTCGCCGAAGGCCGGTGAGACGATGGGGCCGCGCGGGGTCTCGAGGACCTCCTCGACGACCGGCGGGCGGCCCTTGACCTGGATCTCCTCGCGCCGGATCGGGCACGGGACGAACCCGTCGCCCTCGCGGACGCTGGCGCCGTCGGGGCCGACCTCCTCGACGAAGAAGTCTGCGACGTCGATGTGCGCCGCGGTGACACCCCAGGACGCTTCGCCGTTGTGGCCGACGACGATCGATGCTGCGCCTGCGAAGGTCGCCCCGGCGGCGGCCCAGGTGGGGGTCCGGAGGGAGGCGAGGTACCACTGCGCTGGTGCGGTCGGGAGCAGGTGCGGGTCATTGGCCAGCAGCGGGCGGCCGGTCCTGGTCTTGTGCGGCGCGACCACCCAGGCGTTGGATCCGCCGCCGAGGCCCATGAGCCGGGAGAAGGCGGCGACGTCCCCCGCGAGCCGGTGGACCGCCCCGTCGGCCCGGGCGAGCGGCGGTGAGGTGGCGTGGAGCCACTCGGGGGTGGTCGGATCGAGGGCCATCAGCGCGTCGGGACCGTGCTCGCGCAGGATCCGCAGGCGGACCAGCTCGACGTCCCAGTTGGCGGCGAGGGCGAAGGTGATGATCACGCAGAAGCCCTGGACGTCGGCGCCGGACCACGGGGTCGGGGGGCAGCGCAGGAGCCCCAGCTCGTGCGGGAGCTTGCGCGCGCCGCGGGTCATCCCGGCGTTGACGCCGGCCGCGTAGGCGTCGAGCTGGGCGCGGATGTCGGGGTCGGCGACGGCGAACTGCGCCGCCGCGGCGCGGCTCAACCCGAGGCGCCGGGAGAGGCGGTCGAGGGGGACGGTGTCGGGCCCGGCGACCGCCGAGAGCGTCCCGTCGAGGAGGCGCTTGGTGATCTCGAGCTGCCCGCCGCGATCCTGACCGTGGCAGAAGCCGAGGCCGAACCAGGCGTCGTGGTCGCTCTCGGCGTCGATATAGGGGACGCCGTAGCGGTCGCGGCGGACGCGGAGGGTCGCGTCCGGGCCGGCGAGCCGGAGGGTGCCGTCGTGGGTCGGCAGGCGACGCCCCATGACGAGGCGGATAAGGTGCTTGAGCATGGCGCGCAGCCCCTCGAGTTCGTTCGTCTTCGTCTTCGTCTTCGTCTTCGTCCCGGGCGCCTCAGCGCCCGCCGAGCGCGTAGTGACGGGCGAGGATGCCGGCGGTGAACGAGGCGCGGAGGTAGAACCCGCGCGGGCGGGTCGGGACCTGCCAGCCATCCTCCCCGACAGTGAGGCGGGTGTCGTCGCTCGTCAACGCCTTCGGGCGCAGCTGCAGGGCGCGGCCGCGGTGGCCGGTGATGTCGTCGATGAAGCCGAGCCGGACCTGCTCGGTCAGGTCCTCCCAGTCGGCGCGCAGCACGTCGGCGTCGGGATCCTCGTCGCAGCACCACAACAGCGGCGTCCCCACGCGGCGCTCGCCGATCGGGACGCCCGGCGCCGCCTGGACCGGGACCCACAGGACCTTGTGGAGCTTGCGGCGGACGTGGGAGGTCTCCCAGGTGAGCCCGTGGAGCTGGTCGACGGGCGCCACGCAGACGAAGGTCGACTCGCGCGGGCGGCCGTTGTCGCCGATCGGCAGGCTCTTGAGCTCGACCCCGAGGTGCTCGAAGTCGGGGACGGGCTTCGAGCCGGCGCGGGCGCCGAGGGCCACCTCGAGCATGTTGCCGACCCAGCCCTTGTGGCTGCGGAGGCTCCGCGGGACGCGGACGAGGTGCTCTTTGGCGAGGTCCGCGAGGCGCCGCCCGGCGACGCGCCGCGCGCGGGCGAGGAGCTCGGCCTCGCTGGCGGGCGGGTTCGGTGGGGCGGTGGGGAACACCGGCGTGGGGCCGCGGCCGCTACGCCCGCCGGCGGATCTGCTTCGCCGGCGGTGCTGGCGTCACGTCGGCGGACTCGACGAGCTCGTGGCCGGCCTCGTTCGCCCAGATCTTGAGGACCTGCGCCCAGAGGTGGCCCGCGTCGCCCTTCTCGCCGTCGCAGCCGAGCATCCGCTTGACCAGCCCCTCGATGCAGCGTGGATCGCGGCACACCACGCTGATCGCCTTCTTCGCCGGCCGCTTGGGGTCCTCGACGCCGACGAGCACGTGGTCGAGCCCGGAGGTCACGGTCCCGTAGAACGCCACGAAGTCACCGCTCTCCGCCGCGTAGATCGTATCGCAGATATCGCACTTCACGGCTGGGAAGACCCCCGTGATGTCGAGCATGCTCTTGTCCGCCATGGAATCGTCATCCTTGGTCCGAGAGCGGGACGGGCGGCCGCAGCGCCCGCTTCGCGCCGCGAGACGAGGTTCGTTGATACCTGAACGCATGTCAAGGCTGTGGCGGGAGGAATCCTGGCGCTCCTCGTGCCACGAGGTTCTGGGCGACGCTCAGCCGTCGACGCCCTCGAGGGTCAGGATGAGCACCAGATCACCCGTGATCAGGTTCAAGCCGGCCACCTCGGCCGGGATCTGCGCCAGGATGAATTCCTTGGTGAAGGTCAGCTTGAGCTTCAGGACCCAGGTGCCGTCGTCGTAGCTGAACTCGGCCTCGGTCGGTGGGTTCACGCCGTCCGGCCAGCCGCCAGCGCAGTAGCCGAGATCGCTGTGGATGCTGTTGCCCACGTAGGTGTAGCAACCACCAGCGTAGAGATCCTGGTCGAGGTCCTGGTCGAAGGGCAGCCCGAAGGCCTTCGCCCCCATCGTCGCGTCGAGGTTGAGGAAGACCGCCCACAGGTCGTCGCCGAAGTTCGCCATGCCGTTGGTCCCGCGGCCCGTGCTGGGGTCGTAGTTGTCCTCGAACGTGATCTCGAGGAACGGGCTGAAGGCGTTGTAGCGGTAGATGTCCACGGCCGTCAGCTCGTAGGTCGCGGTCGGGTACGCCGAGCCACTGGCGAGTCCGCCCAGGGCAGGCGATTGCTCGGTCGCGGGGTGCAGCGTCATGTCGATGCCGATCGACCCGGCGGCGGCCGCCGGGCACTCGCCGGTGCATTCCCCGGCCACCGTCGTGTCAGCGGGCTGGGTCGTGTCGGCGGGCTGGGTGGTGTCCGCGGCGACGGTCGTGTCGGCCGGCGTCGTCGTGTCCTCGGCGACCGTGGTGTCGGCCGGCGCGGTGGTGTCCGCCTCGGGCTGGGTGTCGGCGACCGTCGCGGTGTCCGCGGCGGTCCCGGTGTCTGTCCCGGTGACGACGTCCGCGCTGGCGCTGCCGGTGTCCTCGGTCGCGACGTCGCCGCCCTGGCCGTCGAGGGTCAGGCCGCCCGCCCCGTCCTGGTCGATCGTGCCGCTCGTACCGCTGTCGCCACACCCCACGGCCAGCGCGAGCGCCAGCGCACACAGCCCCGTCACCATCCACCGTCGCATCGCGTCCCTCCCCGGTTGCCTTGGACCCGACGCTTATAACGGATCCGAACATCCCGACTCGATCGCTTTTGCGGCCGAGCCCAAATCCGGCCCGCCCGGCCGCGAGGCGGGCGCCGCCCTTCCTCGGTTTGCAAGCGCACAGAACCGATGCACCCTGCCGTTGCGCGGGCCCCCCGCGCCCGCCACCGAGGAGGCAGCGATGATCGCCGACGTCGTCGAGAGCCAGAGCGGACGCCGCGCCGCGCGATCCTTGTTTTCGCGCCCCGTCCGCCACGTCGCCCTGGCCGACCCCGACCAGGGTACGCCGGTCGGCACGATCGTCCGCGTGGAGCCCGAGCGCGGCGCCGTCGTCGCCGTCATCGCGGTCGCCGGGAGCGCGCGCGCCGAGCTGTGGCACGTCGTCGCGCGCTTCGGCCTCGTCCCCGACTACCCGCCCCAGGTCCTCGCCGAGGCCGACGCCATCGGGGCCACCCCGGGCCTCGACGATCCCGAGCTCGTCGATCTCACCGATCGCGCCTTCATCACCATCGACAACGACGACTCCCGCGATCTCGACCAGGCGATGCACATCGAGGCGGCCCCCGAGGGCGGCTTCGACGTGTACTACGCGCTGGCCGACGCCTCGTACTACGTCCGCCCCGGGTCAGCGCTGTTCGCCGACGCGCTCTCGCGCGGGGCGAGCTTCTACCTCCCCGGGTTCAGCATCCCGATGCTCCCGCGGGCCCTCTCCGAGGGCATCGTCTCCCTCAACGAGGGCGCCCTGCGCCGGAGCCTCGTCATCCTGACGCGGGTCGCCGCCGACGGCCAGGCCGCGTGGACTCGCATCTTCCGCGCCCGCATCAGGAGCCGCCGCAAGCTCGCCTACGACGGCGTGCAGGCCTACTACGACGCCCCGGCGGTGAGCCCCCTCGCCGGGCAGGCGTACACCGCGACCCTCGATCACCTCCGCTCCGTAGGGCGGCTCCGCGCCGCCCTCGCCGACGCCCACGACGTCGTCCGCTACAACCGGGTGTCGCTCGCGGTCGGCCTCACCGACGCCGAGGGCCACGCCTTCACCACCGTCGGCGACGTGCGCAACGACTGCGAGCGCTACAACGAGCAGGTCTCGCTGCTTTGCAACATCGAGGGGGCGCGCTTCCTGGTAGCTCAAGAGGGTGCGGATGTTGCATCGCACCCGATCTTCCGGGTCCACCCCGCGCCCGAGCCCCCGCGCCTCGTGGAGCTCGCGGCGATGATCGACGGCCTCGTCACCGCCCATGGCCTCGATCCCGGGGTCTGGCGCTGGCGGCGGCGCGCCGGCGCCGGGGCCGGCGAGAGCCTGGCGGAGTACCTCGAGCGGATCCCGCGCGACGGCGCGGCGCGGTCGCTCTTCCTCGCCATCCAGCGCCAGGCGCTGATCAGCAACCAGCGCTCGAGCTTTCAGGCCGAGCCGGGGCTGCACTACGGCATTGGCGCCCCGTACTACAGCCGCTTCTCGTCGCCGATGCGCGAGGTGGTCGGGATCTTCACCCACAAGGAGGCCCTCGAGGCGCTCGCGGGGCAGGCCGGTGGGCCGGGCGACGACGCCCTGCGCGAGCGGGTCATCGAGGCGGCCAATCGCGCGAAGGAGGTCCAGCGGCAGCTGACCAAGGAGGCGAACCTGCTGGCCATCGACGGCTTGCTCCGGGCGGATCTGGCGCGACCCGAGGGCGAGCGGCCGTGGCGCGCCGGGGTCGTGCTGGGGATGAAGTTCGACCGCCTCTACGTGCAGCTCGACGCCCCGCCGGTCGAGCTCAAGATCTACCTCGAGGACGTCGCCGCGGCGCTCGGCGGCACCGCCGCCCCCGATGGGCTGGTCGCCGCGGTCGTCACCCGCGGCCCCGACCGCGTCAGGCTGCGGGTCGGCGACGCCGTGGAGGTGCGCGTCGGCGGCTACGACGAGGCCCGGCGGCGCTTCCTCATCGTGCCGGCGGCGGTCGCGGCGCTCGCCGCGCCCTGAGGTCGGGGGCCGCCCAGGGCTCGTGATTAAGGGCCCGTGCCGAAATAACTCGTCGTCTTGACGGCGGATCCGCCGCCATCTGCGCGTCCCCGAAAGCTCGGAAGACGCCCGGTCTGCCTTCGCTTCCGGGAGCACGCACCTGACGACGCCTCCTTGGCCATCCGATCAACTTATTCCGGCACGGGCCCTGACCTAGCCCCACCGTATCGGCCGAGGACCTGCGTCCTGCGCGGCCGGGGGGAAGCGCGACGGCGTCCCCCCGACCCGCACCAGCCGCGGACTCCGGCCCTCGGCCCGCCGCCCGGTGGCTCAGCCCGCCGTGCCGACCGAGGAGAGGGCGACGCCGGCGTTCATCAGGCCGAAGCCGAAGAGCCCGAGGTCGACCGGCAGCTTGAAGGCGTGCTCGAAGCGGTTGAGGGTGTCGCCGCGGTGACCGCCGTGCTCGGCGAAGAGCCCCTCGTCGCGCTTGGCGGTCGGCATCATGGGGATGATGGGGACCAGCGCCAGCGCCGGGTGGAGGTGGGCGGCGAACAGGCCGTACCAGGCGAGCACGCCGGGGCCGAGGAGGTAGGGCCAGAAGCTCCGCACGCCGCGGCGGCGGAGCGCGTAGGCGGCGAGCGCCGCGGTCGAGTCGGTCGGAACCGCGAGGAGCTTGAGGTGAGATCGCCGCCCAGCTCCCTCAGGGGGCCTGGGGGACCAGCCAGCGCGCGCCGGGGGCGAGGAAGGGGGCGGCCTCGGCGAAGGGGACGGTGAGATCGCCGTCCGGCTCGAGCGCGGCGATCGCGTGCGGGAAGTCGAAGCGCGAGTAGACCCAGTGCAGCCCGGCGTCGTCGATGCGGAAGGTGGCGAGGTCCGCCGCGCCGAAGTGACCGGTGAACATCTCGTCGGGGATGGCGGCGTCCTCGCCGAGCTCGCGCTTGGCGACCTCCTTGGCGGTGGCGATGCGGGCCTGGAGCAGCGCGTCGAGGTGCGCGATCAGCCGCGGCTTGGCGTCTTCGGCGACGAGCGCGGCGCCGCTGAGCAGCGCCCCGGTGGTTGTGTCGAAGGCGAAGCTGCTCGTCTCGGTGGTCGGGTAGGCCGCCATCCGCTCGACGGCGATGGTCAGGCTCAGCAGGCGCCCGCCGTGGGTGTGCACGGCGAAGCTCGCGCCGACGACGCCACACTGGCAGTCCTTGAACTCCTTCTTCGTCGCGGCGAGGGACTGGCCGGTGACGACCGGGAACGAGAGCGCAGCGTTCATCGCCTTGCGGGCGGCGGGGGTACCGCCCGTCACCGTCGGCCAGCTGAGGGTGGCGGAGAAGTCGGGGCCGACGAGCTTGGTCTCGTGGGCGACGACCGCGACCGGCGCGACCGCCTCGCCGCTCGGCGCGGCCCAGGCGGTGGAGGGGACGAGGAGGGCGAGCGCTGCGGCGAAGAGTACGCGGGGCATGGACTACCTGTTCGGCTGGAGAGGGTGGGGTAACACGTGATGTCGGAGCCCGCTTCCGGGGTTCGATCAGGTCAGCGGCCCGAGGTCGCGGCGGACCCGGGCGTAGAGGCGGCAGTCGCGGGGCTCGGGGCCGAGGTTGGGGGCGACGTGGTAGCTCCTGAGGATGCCCTCGAAGCGCAGCCCGGCCTTCTCGAGGACGCGGGCCGAGCGGACGTTCTCGAGGTCGCAGACCGCCCACACGCGGTGGATCGCCGGATCCTCGAAGGCCGCGTCAGTGACGGCGTTCAGGGCCTCTGGGATCAGCCCTTGGCCCCAGAAGGCGCGGGCGAGGACGTAGCCGACCTCGACGGCGTGTCCGCGGACGGTCGCGCCGATCATGCCGATGACGTCGCCGCCGGCGCCGAGCTCGATGCTCCACGGGCGGTGGTCCTCCCCGAGCCGCCAGCAGGTCACGGCCTGGGACAGAAAGTCGCGGGTGTCCTCGGTCGAGGTGTGTGGGCGCCACAGCATGAAGCGCGTCACCTCCGGGTCGGCCGCGTAGGCGGTGAAGACCGCGTCGGTGTCGTCGAGGGTCGGGACCCGGAGCCGGAGCCGGCGGGTCTCGAGGATCGAGGGCGGGAACATGGGACCTCCAACGTCGAAGCCGAAGATCCTACACCTCGTCGTGCGGAGGGTCACGCCGTGGCGGGGGGCGGTCTTCGCGTTCGCACATGACGAAGCGGAGAGAGGTTGATGCGGCCTGGGGGCCGTCCGAGGGCGTCGAACACCGCGTTGCAGCGGTGTTCGCGGGGCAGGGGAAAGCCTCGCCTCGTCCGCGCCGCGGTGGTATCGGTTCAGACCCCGCGAACGGATTCTGGAGGTCGAGATGGGCGCGCTGGACACGCTGAAGGGGCTGCTGCCGTCGATCGACGGCCCCACGAACCTGATCCGCGAGGCTTGGGATCGCGCCTCCGGCCTGCCGGGGGGCAAGCGGATCTTCAGCGCCTTCGTCGGCATGGCGGCGCCGTACACCGGGACCATCGGCGCGCAGGTCGTCGAGCTGCGACGCGGCTACGCGCGGGTCGAGCTGCGAGACCGCCGCTGGGTCCGCAACCACCTGCGCTCGGTCCACGCCGTGGCGCTCGTGAACCTCGCCGAGCTGACCGGCAACGTCGCGCTGGCGTACGGGCTGCCCGACGACGCGCGCTTCATCGTGGCGGGGCTCACGATCGAGTACCTGAAGAAGGCGCGCGGCACGATCACCGCCGTCAGCGAGTGCCCGATGCCGGACACGAACGAGCGCAAGGAGTTCGAGGTCCTCGTCGACATGCTCGACGAGAGCGGCGAGGTCGTCGCGCGCTGCACGCTGCGCTCGCTCGTGGGGCCGAAGAAGGGCTGACGCGCCCGGCGCGGGTCACGCGCCGAAGAAGTCGCTGGCGTCGTGGAACGGGACGCCGAGCGCGCGGGCGAAGTCCGCGTCCCCGGGGCCGTCGCCGACCACCGCGAGATCGGTTCGGGACAGGCGCCAGCGCTCGATGAGCGCGACCCCGAGGCCGGGCAGGGGTTTGCGGCACCAGCAGGTCGCGCGGCCCGGCGGGTGAGGGCACCAGACGCTCTCGAGGGGCAGGCCGAGGAGCGCCGCGGTGCGGTCGCAGGCCGCGCGGACCGTCGCTACGTCCACCTGGCCGAGCGCGACGCCGCCCTGGTTGCTCACGCCGAAGAGGCGGACCCCGGCGGCGACGAGCGGCGCGAGGATCTCGCGGCGGTTGGGGAGCAGGACGACGTCGTCGGCGGCGGTCGGGAACGGCGCCCCGCTGCGGGTCGCGCGGAGCGTCCCGTCGAGGCCGAGGAGCAGGGCGCGGGTCGTGTAGTCCGGCGGGTCGAGGCGGGTGAACGGGACGCGCTCGACGCGCTCGACGCCCTCGAGGGCGTCGACGGGCTCGGCGGTGCTCGCGAAGCGGTCGAGGACGGCGGGCGGGAAGGTGTTCGGGTCGGTCTTGCCCCGGGCGACGATCTCGTCGGGGGACGGCAGGCGCCCGAGCTTGCGGAAGAGGCGCAGGGCGGCGTTGTAGCGCGCGTCGTCCACCGTGCCCCCCATCCAGACGCAGCGCACGGGGAGGCCGAGGCGGCCCGCGGTGGCGATGACCCCGGCGCGCATCCGGCGCAGGGTGTAGGTGTTGTCGAGGACGAAGCGGCGGGCGCCCGCCGCGTGGTGCGCCTCGAGGACGGGCAGCAGGTCGTCGAGCTTGCCCCCGGCGCGGTCGCGGTTGAGGCGGACGTAGCCGGCCGCGGTGAACCGCGAGACGGCGCTCGTCTTGCCGAGCGCCGGTATCCCCATGAGCAGCACCACCTCGTCGCGTGGGGTCGCGCAGACGCTGTCTAGCGCGACGTCCACGATCGCGAGAGGGGGGCCGGCGACGGTGGCGATATGCTGCGACGCAGCGTGGTGGTCTTCGATTTTTTCTCGGGGCGATCCGACCGGATCTGTTGCGGTGCGGGACCACGGGAAGCGGGCCGCGAGGGCGCGGCGGGTGTCGCCGTCGAGGGTCAGCCCGGCGGCGCGGGCGCAGGAGTCGACGCTCTCGGGGCGGGTCGCGCCGGGGATGACGACGAGGCCGGGGTCGAGGGTGAGGAGCCAGGCGAGGGCGAGCTCGAAGGGGGTGGCGCCGAGGCGGGCGGCGAGGTCCGCCAGGGCGGCGTCGCGGGTCACGCGGCCGACGCCCCCGTGGCCGCCGAGGGGGCTGTGGGCGATGAAGGTCAGCCCGCGGTCGCGGGCCGTGGCGAGGAGCCCGTTGGTCCAGCTGGCCTTGTCGAAGGGGTTGAAGCGGGCCTGGAGGCTGACGAGGGGGGCCGCCGCGAGGGCCGCGTCGACGTCCGCCGGGCGCAGGTTGCAGGCGCCGAGGGCGCGCGCCTTGCCGGCCCGGGCGAGCTCGGCGAGGGTCCCGAGGGACTCGGCGAGGGGCACGGCGGGGTCCGGGGCGTGGAGCTGGAGCAGATCGAGCCGCTCGACGCCGAGGGCGCGCAGGCAGCCGTCGACGGCGGCGCGGAGGTGCTCGGGGCGGCCGTTCGGGACCCAGCGCCCGCCGGGGCGGGTGAGGCCGACCTTGGTGGCGACGACGACCTCGACGCGCGGACCGTCCCAGGCGGCGAGCGCCTCGCGGATCAGCGCCTCGTTGTGGTGGAGGTCGCCCGGGCCGGTGGCGTAGGCGTCGGCGGTGTCGAGCAGGCGCGCGCCGGCGTCGAGGGCGCGGCGGACGAGGGCGACGGCGGCGCGCTCGTCGGGGCGGCCGGCGGTCGACAGGCGCATCAGCCCGACGCCGACGGGCGGTACGCGCCACG
>PHBI01000127.1:11537-31039 GCA_002841945.1 Deltaproteobacteria bacterium HGW-Deltaproteobacteria-14 | reverse complement strand
CGCGGGCGCGTCGCGGCGACCCAGGCCGCGCCCACGCCGGACGCCGCGCCCGCCGCCCCCATGGCGGGGCCGCAGACGGCCCGGCAGGTCGCGGCGACCCGCTCGGAGGGGCGCTCTGTCCCGGCCGGATCGGCCCTGCGCCGCTACCAGGGGGGCGGCTTCGTCACCATGGAGGGCGCGAGCGTCGACGTCACCGGCGAGCAGGCCGCCGTCGTCGAGCTGCCCTACGCCGCCTCGGACGTCGTCATGCGCATCGGCGGCTACGACGTCGTCAGCGAGCTCGGGCGCGGCGGCATGGGGGTCGTCTACAAGGCCTACTCCCTGCGCCTGTGCCGCTTCGTCGCGCTCAAGATGATGACCGCCGGCCGCCACGCCTCCGAGGCCGAGCTCGTCCGCTTCCAGAACGAGGCGATGCTGGCCGCGCGCCTGTCCCACCCGAACATCGTCCCGGTCTTCGACTCCGGCGAGCACGAGGGCAACTTCTACTTCGTGATGGCCTTCGTCGAGGGGCAGGGCTTCGGCGGCGTCATCGCCGACAAGACCCCCGATGGCCTGCGCCGCGGCGTCAGCATCCTCGCCCGGGTCGCGCGCGCCCTCGACTACGCCCACCGTAAGGGCATTGTGCATCGCGACATAAAGCCAGACAACATCATGGTGGACAGAGACGGTGACCCGCACGTCACCGATTTTGGCATTGCGAAGAACGTGCAGCGGGAGGTCAGCCTCACCAAGCGCGGGGCGATGCTCGGTACGCCGGCCTACATGGCGCCTGAGCAGGCGAACAACGTGCTCGACCGGGTCGGGCCGCTCGCGGACGTGTACTCCCTCGGGGCGACCCTCTATCACCACCTGACCGGGCGCCCGCCCTTCACCGGCGACAGCGCCCTGTCCATCCTCCTGCAGGTGCTCGAGAAGGAGCCGGACAACCCGCGCCACGCGGCGAAGAGGGAGCGCGGGCGCGCCCTCGACCCGGACCTCGAGGTCATCTGCCTCAAGGCCATGGAGAAGGCGGCGAGCCGGCGCTACGAGTCGGCCCGGGCGATGGCCGAGGACCTCGAGGCGTGGCTCGAGGACCGCCCCATCGCGGCGCGCCCGGTGGCGGCGGCCGAGCGCCTGCGCAAGCTCGTGCGGCGCAACCGCGCGGCCTTCGTGACGGTCCTCGCCGTGTTCTTCACCCTCGTCTTCATCGCCGTCGGCTTCGGCGTCGTGATGGCGTTCAACATCTCGCGGACCAGCGACTCGCTCCGCGCCAACGACACCCGCGCCGGGATCGACCAGGCCAAGACCCTCGAGCGCGCCATCATCGCGAACATGAAGCAAGGCCGCCCGGACGTGGCGCGCGAGCTCGTCACGGAGCTGCGCAAGGACGAGAAGATCTCGCGCATCGAGGTGGTGCGACCCAACAAGACCCTGGCCTACCGCGACTTCACGACCGTCGAGGCGGTCAGCGCGGCGATGCACGGCGCGGACTGGGCGGCGCGCATGGCGGACCGCGAGAGCATGCGGACCGCGGTGGCGACGGCGGTGTCCGACGCGATCCCGCGCATCCTGAAGCAGAAGCCGGAGGACACGGTGGCCGCGACCTTCGACTACGACGACGCGAAGTGGCGCGAGGTGCTCGCGCGCACCGAGCCCCTCGCGGTGGTCGAGGACGTCGCCGGGACGCCGTTTCTGACGGTCTTTCAGCCGATCCGCAACGGCGAGGCCTGCCAGACCTGCCACGGGGACGTGCTGACCGCCGCGGAGGCGGAGCAGGCGGCGGCTTCGCCCTATGGCGCCTACGGCTACGGCGGGGAGGCCGCCGCGGCGGCGCCGTACGATCCGCGCAACGAGATCCGCGCGGTGCTGGTGGTGCGGCGCTCGCAGGCGGCGGTCGAGGCGCAGATCGCGGAGAACACCCGCTCGACCCTCATCGTCGCCGCGGGGACGGCCGGCGGCTTCATCCTGCTGCTGTTCGTCTTCGTGAAGCTCTTCGGCCTGCGGCTCCGCCCGCAGCGCTACGGCGCGAAGACGTGACGCGCCGGCCCCGCCCGGTTGGCGTGCGCTGTATGGCGTCGTAGACTCCGCGGGTCCAGCAGCCGGGAGAGAGACGATGAGGGTCAAGGCCGCCGTCGCGTACGCCGCGAACCAACCACTGGTCATCGAAGACGTCGAGCTCGAGGGGCCGCGCGCCGGGGAGGTGCTCATCGAGCTCCGCGCCACCGGCGTGTGCCACACCGACGCCTACACGCTGTCCGGCGCCGACCCCGAGGGCCTCTTCCCGAGCATCCTCGGCCACGAGGGCGCGGGGGTCGTGGTCGACGTCGGCCCCGGCGTGCGGTCGCTGAAGAAGGGCGACCACGTCATCCCGCTCTACACCCCCGAGTGCCGCGAGTGCGAGTACTGCACGAGCCACAAGACCAACCTGTGCCAGGCGATCCGCGCGACCCAGGGGGCCGGGCTGATGCCCGACGGGACGAGCCGCTTCTCCCGCGGTCAGCAGCGCCTCTTCCACTTCATGGGCACCTCGACCTTCGCGACCCACACCGTCCTGCCGGAGATCGCCGTCGCGAAGATCCGCGAGGACGCCCCCTTCGACAAGGTGTGCCTGCTCGGCTGCGGCGTCACGACCGGCATCGGCGCGGTGCTCAACACCGCCAAGGTCGAGCCGGGCGCCAACGTCGTCGTCTTCGGGCTCGGGGGGGTCGGCCTGAGCGTCATCCAGGGCGCGCGCATGGCCGGCGCCGACCGCATCATCGGGGTCGACCTCAACCCCGCCAAGCAGGCCATCGGCGAGCGCTTCGGGATGACCCACTTCGTCAACCCGCGGGAGGTCGAGGGCGACCTCGTCCCCTACCTGGTGTCGCTCACCAAGGGCGGCGCCGACTACTCCTTCGAGTGCATCGGACGTGCCGACACCATGCGCCAGGCCCTCGAGTGCTGTCACAAGGGCTGGGGCGAGAGCGTCATCATCGGCGTCGCCGACGCCGGCGTGGAGATCGCCACGCGCCCGTTCCAGCTGGTGACCGGGCGGGTCTGGAAGGGCAGCGCCTTCGGCGGCGTGCGCGGGCGCACCGAGCTGCCGAAGTACGTGGACTGGTACATGGAGGGCAAGATCGAGATCGACGCCCTCGTCACCCACACGATGCCGCTCGCCGACATCAACCGGGCCTTCGACCTGATGCACGAGGGCGAGTCGATCCGCTCCGTCATCCAGTACGCATGAGCGCGAGCATGGACACGAGCCTCGAGACCCTCGAGACCCACCGCTGCTTCGGCGGCTTGCAGGGCACCTTCCGCCACGCCTCCGCCGCGTGCGGCGGCCCGATGGAGTTCGCCGTCTACGTCCCGCCAGGGGCCGGCGAGCACGATCGGCGCCCGGTCCTCTGGTTCCTCTCGGGCCTGACCTGCACCCCCGAGAACTTCACCATCAAGGCCGGGGCGCAGCGGGTGGCCGCCGAGCTCGGCCTCATCCTGGTGATGCCCGACACGAGCCCGCGCGGCGCCGGGGTGCCGGGAGAGGACGACGCCTGGGACCTCGGGACCGGGGCCGGCTTCTACGTCGACGCCACCGCGCCGCCCTGGTCCGCGCGCTATCAGATGTTCAGCTACGTCACCGCGGAGCTGCCGGCGCTCGTCCACGCGCGCTTTCCGACCCGCGGGGCCGGGCACGAGGCCATCAGCGGCCACTCGATGGGCGGTCACGGCGCGCTCGTCGCCGCCCTGCGCCACCCCGAGCGCTACCGCTCGGCGTCGGCCATCGCGCCGATCGTCGCGCCGAGCCAGGTCCCGTGGGGGCGCAAGGCATTCACGGCCTACCTCGGCCCCGACGAGCGGCGCTGGGCCGCCTACGACGCGACCGCGCTCGTCGCCCACCAGACCCACCCCGCGCCGATCCTCGTCGACCAGGGCGGCGCCGACCCGTTCATCGCCGAGCAGCTCCAGCCCGAGCGCTTCGAGGCCGCCTGCGCCGCCAGCGGGCAGGCGCTCAGCCTGCGCGTCCACCCGGGCTACGACCACAGCTTCTTCTTCGTGGCGACGGTCATCGCCGACCACCTGCGGCACCACGCGGCGCACCTCGGGCTCGCGGTCAGCGCGCCCGGCTGAGCCCCCGCCGCCGACCTCCGGCCTCCGAGAGCTCGTGATTCCTTGCCGAAGCTTGGCTCAGTTCATGTTGCCGGCGGCGTTGCCGCTGAAGGTGTTGTTGGTCCACGTCGGCGTGTAGGGGGCGCAGCCGCCCGCGCACGCGACGCCGTAGCCGCGGTTGGCGGTGAAGGCCGAGTCGTCGATGTCGAGGCTGCAGCCGCTCTCGCAGGTGAAGCTGACCCCGTCCTCGCAGCCGCTCACGGCGATCCGCGCGAGTGACGCGGAGCCGTTCGTCACCAGGATCCCCGCGCCGGTCGCGTCCCGCACCGTCACGTCCGTCAGCGCGGCGAGGTTCGCCGGCGCCGTGTCGATCTCGATGTAGCCGTCCCGCACCTCGAGGCCGTCGACGGCCGACGCGTCGAAGTCGAGCCCGGGGCCGAGGAGCAGGTGGACCGTCCCGGTCGTCGACCCCGAAGCGGGCTTGAGGACCACGGGGTTGTCGCTCACGCTGTGGTCGACGATGAAGACCGCCCGGCGCTCCGCCGCGTCGGTCCCGATCCCGAGCTGGTGGGTCGCGCCGAACTCGAGGACCGTGCCCCCGTCGATGGTCAGCGTCGTCGCCACCGGCGCGCCGAACTGCACGAAGTAGTCGAAGCGGTAGGGCACCCCGAGGTTGCGCCAGCGCAGGTCGAAGTCTCCCGACTCCCAGGCCCCGACCGGCGCCACGATCGCGTCGACGCCGTTGCCGGTGTAGGTCGTCGACGGGTCGAGGGCCGGCCAGTCGAGAAAGGGCAGCCCCGAGAGCCCGCGCCCGGCGTTCGCCGTCACGATGTTGTCGTGGAACGTCCCCTCGATGACCGCGCCCGAGGCGTCGCGCGCCATGCAGGCGCCGTGGCACAGCACCCCGTTGACGGCGTTGTTGCGGAGCTCCGAGCGCGCGATGCTCGCCCGCGTGCCGACCTCGAGGTCCACGCCGCTGCCGTCGTTGAAGCTCGCCCGGACGGTGTCGAGGACGAGACCCAGGCAGAAGCTGGCGCGGATACCGCTGTCCTGGCTGAAGCGCGCGCGCACGTCGCTCAGCGTCACGCCATCAGCCCGGTCGCAGCGCACGCCGACGGTCGCGAACTCGACGTCCGCGCCGCTCAAGGTGCTGCCGTCGGCCCCTGGACCGAGGATCAGCCCGCCCCAGTCCCCCGCCTGGGGCGTCGAGTCGTCGCTCCACACGATGTCGCGGTTGAAGACCACGGCCTTGCCGGTCGAGCGGTCCCCGGTCACCACCAGCGACGCCGGCCCCGATCCGGTCGGGCCGATGGTCAGGCTGGCCCCGCCGAAGAACGTCACGCGCGCCCCCGCCGCGACGTTCAGCGCCGCCCCGCGGACCGCGATCGGCGTCGTCACGACGTGGGATCCCGGCCCCCAGGTCTCCGGCGCCAGGACGTCCGCGCTGTGGATGAAGGGGCAGCCGTTGTCCGGCGTCCCGTCGCAGTCGTCGTCCTGTCCGTCGGCGTCGATGCCGGCGAAGCACCGCTCGGTCAGCGTCGGCGCGCGCGTCGCCGCAGCGTCGTCGCAGTCCTCGAGCCCGGGCAGCGGCGGGTAAACGCGCCAGCCCCCCAGCGGCGGCACGCCGTTCTCGCACAGCGCCGTCGGCTGCCCACACGCCGCCACCGGCGCGCTGGCGAAGGCCCCGTCCCCGTCACAGTCGCGATACCAGCTCTGCCCCGGGTGGATGGTCGGGTCCGCGTCGTCACAGTCGAGCAGCGGGATCTGCGCCGGCACCCAGCCGCCGACGGGCGCCGCGTCCCCGGCGCCGCAGGTCCACGTCGCGGGCGGCTGGCAGCCGATCGCCGAGCTGTTCTGGTAGGCCCCGTCGCCGTCGCAGTCCGGAAACCACCGCTGGCCCGGGTAGGTCAAGGCGTCCTCGTCGTGGCAGTCCACGATGGTCGGCGGGATGCGCGTCCAGCCGCCGTTCGGGGGCTGGTTGTCGACGCAGATGGTGCCCGGCGTCCCGCAGGACAGCACCGCCGCCGCCCGATAGAAGCCGTCCCCGTCGCAGTCGGCGTACCAGTCGGTCTCGGGGATGCGCGTCGGATCCTCGTCGTCGCAGTCGACCGAGCCCAGGACGTGCGCGAAGCCGCCATCGGGGGGCAGCCCGTCGGAGCACGCGTCCGCGGGCGGCGCGCAGGTGATGGTCGGGATCCCCACGAAGGCGTCGTCCGCGTCGCAGTCGGCGTACCACAGCTGCCCCGGGAACCAGGCCGGGTTCTCATCGTCGCAGTCGGCGGTGCTGGCGGCCGGCGGCGCCCCGGCCCAGCCCCCGTTCGGCGGCTGGCCGTCGGCGCACACCCCGGCGGGCGGCGCGCAGCCGGTCGCCCCGGTCAGCGCGAACGCCCCGTCGCCGTCGCAGTCCGCGTACCACGCGCGCGACGCGGCGTAGGCGTCGTCCTCGTCGTCGCAGTCGAAGGCCCCCGCGATGAGCGCCGTCCACTCGCCATCCGGCGGCAGGCCGTCGAGGCACGGGCTGGTCGTCGGCGGCCCACAGCTCTGGACCGGCTTGGGGGCGATGGCGCCGTCGCCGTCGCAGTCGGGGTACCAGGCCTGGGTGCGCACCAGCTCGGCCGAGGAGTCGTCGCAGTCGACCAGGGCCGGCGGGGCGTGGGTCCAGCCGCCGGTGGGATCGGTCCCGCCGCAGGCCGCCGTGGGCGGCTCGCACGAGATGACCCCCTGGCCGTCGAAGGCGTTGTCCCCGTCGCAGTCCACGTACCACGCCTGGCCGCCGAAGCGCTCCGGGTCCTCGTCGTCGCAGTCGGTCTGGAGCTGCACCTCGTGCCCGTAGCCGCCGTCGGGGAAGAGGCCGTCGGCGCAGGGGGACACCGGCAGCTCGCACGAGACGATCGCCGCGGCGGTGTAGACGTTGTCGCGGTCGCAGTCCGCGAGCCAGCGCTGGCCCGGGAAGCGCTGATCGTCCTTGTCGTTGCAGTCGCGGGGGGTGCCGCTCGCGACGTTCTCGCCGAAGCCCCCCTGGGGAGGCGCCCCCTCCGGGCACGGGCTCGCCGGCTCGCCGCACGCGAGCGACTCCTGGCTCGCGTAGAACCCGTCGCCGTCGCAGTCCGCGGCGAAGCGCGCGACCGCGTGCTTGTCGATCACCGTGTCGTCGCAGTCCGCCTGGTCGAGCGGCGCGATGACGGTGAAGCCGCCGATCGGCCGCTTGCCCTCGCACACCGCGCCGGGGTCGCCGCACGAGTCCGTCCCCTGGCCCGCGAAGAAGCCGTCGCCGTCGCAGTCGGGGTACCAGTCGGCGACGAGCTTGCTCTCGGCGTCCTCGTCGTCGCAGTCGGCGACGACCCCCGCGCTGAGCTCGCCCACGAACCCGCCGCTCGGCAGCTTGCCGTTGAAGCACACCAGGTTGCCGCCGCACACCGCCACGGCCTCGCTCGCGAACGCGCCGTCGCCGTCGCAGTCCGGGTGCAAGATGGCGCCGGGCCGCACCCGGGAGTCGCCGTCGTCGCAGTCCCCGGCGACGCTGACGAGGCCCGGGCCACACTCGCTGCCGCTGACCACCACGCCGCTGCCGGCGCCGAAGCCGTCGCCGTCGCCGTCGGTGAAGCAGGTCAGGCTGGTGTCGCCGCAGGCGCCGAGGGCCGCGGCGACGAACGTCAGGGTGGCGAGGGCGGCGCCGACGCGTCCGCCCGAGCTCTCTCTCGTCATGTTGCGCTCCATCCCCGGGATCTCGATCAAGACACCCGCCGGCGCCGCACGACGAGCAGCAGCAGGCCCGCCAGCAGCAGCACGAGCCCGCCGAACGGGGCTCCACCGCTGCTCGCGCAGCCGCCGCCGCCCTCGGCGGCGACGCCGTCGTCGTTGGGGTCGCAGAGGTTGCCGATGCCGTCGTCGTCGAAGTCGAGCTGGTCGGGGTTGGCCACGTCGGGGCAGTTGTCGACGTCGTCGCCGACGCCGTCGCCGTCACCGTCCTGGCAGGCGTCGCCGATGCCGTCGCCGTTGACGTCCCGCTGGGCGGGGTCGACCACGGCGGGGCACACGTCGCAGACGTCGCCGAAGCCGTCGTTGTCGCCGTCCTGCTGGCCGGGGTTCGAGGCCAGCGCGCAGTTGTCGCAGACGTCGCCGAAGCCGTCCTGGTCGCCGTCGGCCTGGTCCTCGTTGGCCGTGGCTACGCAGTTGTCGCAGACGTCGCCGAGGCCATCCTCGTCGCCGTCCGCCTGGTCGACGTTGGCCACGAAGGGGCAGTTGTCGATCGAGCTGATGACGCCGTCACCGTCGTCGTCGACGGTGGACACGACCTCGCACACCTTCGTCGTCAGGTTCCCCGAGGGGTCGACCGCCTCGACGGTGTAGCTGATGCGCAGGTCGCCGCCGTCGAGGGCGCCGTTGATCTCGATGGTCACGTCGCCGGTGGCGATCGGGCAGTCGCTCTCCGACAGCGGGAGCTCGCTCCCGTCGGGGTTCACCTGGGTGCAGGTCGTGAGCGTGATCTGCGCGGTCGCGGTGCAGGCGTCGGCGGCGCTCACCGTCACCGAGGCGGGGACGCTGTCGAGGCTCGAGAGCTCGCCGCAGTCGATGCTCGGCGCCGTCCCGTCGAGCACCGTCAGCTCCGTCGAGCACGAGGCCGGGTTCCCGGCGCCGTCCGCGGTGGTGAAGAAGACCGAGTGGGTGCCGACGTCCCAGGTGTCCTGCTCCTTGAGGCTCACCGCGTCGAGGGGGCAGTTGTCGCTCGCCGTGGCCGAGATCGAGCCGGTCCACGCGCAGGCGGTCGGCGGGGCCTGCACGGTGGTGTTGTCGTCACACGCGATGGCCGGGGAGATGGCGTCTTCCACCGTCACGCTGGTGGTGCAGGTGCTGGCGTTGCCGCTCGAGTCCAGGGCGGTGATCTTGACCGGCGTGGTGCCGACCCCGAAGACGGCCGGGGCGTCGTCGTACACGATGAGCTCGCTGCCCTCGCAGGCGTCGTTGACGGTCGGCGCAGGGAGCTCGATCCCCAGCCCGCAGAGGCCCTCGGGGGTCGCCTCGGTGATGGCGGTCGGGCACGCGATGGTCGGGGCGAAGGTGTCGGTGACCGCGACCTCGACCACGCAGGTCGACACGTTGCTGTTGCCGTCGCGGGCCTGGTAGATGACGTTGGTCGTGCCGAGGTTGAAGCGCTGCGGCGCCGTCCAGGTCAGGTTGACCGGCTGGCACTCGTCGCTGGCGGTCACGCCGAGGGTGGCGAGGTCGATGTCCCCGCCGCCGTCGTAGCACTCGGCCGCCACGGCCTCGGGGCAGGACAGCGCCGGGGCGGAGCTGTCGAGTGGGCAGGGGCTGGTGGTGACCTCCCAGCTGAAGGTCGCCGGCGTCGGGTCGCACTGCGGCGGGTCGATCGAGACGTCGCAGGCGCGGACCCGGAAGGTGTGCTCGCCGACCGCGAGCTCGCCCGCGTCGTACTCGCCGCCGTCGCAGGGAAGCCACAGCGTGTCCGCGTCGAGGCGGCACTGGAACTTGGTGTTCGCCTCGTCGTTGGGGTCGCGGTAGGCGAAGGTCGAGTGCAGGCCGAACCCCTGCTGCACCGGCGGGTGGGCGGTGAGCTCGGTGTCGGGGACCGTGGTGTCCACGTTCCAGATGCAGGTGGCCGGGGTCGGGTCGAGGTTGCCGGCGGCGTCGCGGGCGTACACCCACATCTCGTGGTGCCCGTCGGCCAGCGCGCTGACGCTGAAGGCCGCCTGGCAGTCGTTGTAGGCTTCGGGCTGCGCCGGCGGCGTGGCCTGCGGGTCGAGGGCGCAGTGGTAGTCGACCTGGGCCTCGTTCGAGCCGAAGCCGAACTGGGCGACAGCGCTCTCGGACGGGTCCGGCGGGCACAGCAGCGTCAGCGTGTTCGGCGGCGTCCGGTCGACGGTCCAGAGGCAGCGCGCCGGCGTCGGGTCGACGTTGTCGGTCGAGTCGACCGAGGCGACCTCGAAGGTGTGGGTGCCGTCGCTCAGCCCGTCGACGCTCGTCTCGCCGTTCGGGCAGGGGCTCCAGTCGTCGTCGTCGACGCGGCAGCGGAAGCTGTCGATGGTCGGGTCACCCGGGTCGGAGTACTGGAAGGTCGCCCCGGCGTCGGCGACGAAGGCCGCGGGGCACTCGACGATGACCGTCTCCGGGAAGCTCGTGTCGATGATCCACGAGTAGCAGGCGGGGGTCGGATCGGCGGTGCCGGCGGAGTTGATCACGTAGACGCACAGCGCGTGCGCGCCGTCCGCGAGCCCGGTGTAGACCTCGACCGGCTCGCAGTCGCTGTACTGCGTCAGGGTCAGCGGGTCGCTCGCCGGGTCGAGGACGCAGCGGTAGGTGTCGACGTCGCTCGCGTCCGACTGGAAGACGAAGGTCGCCTCCTGAGACTGCGAGGGGTTGTCGGGCTTGAAGGCGATGTAGGTCTCCGGCACGCCGACGTCGATGACCCAGGTACACAGCGCCGGCGACTGGTCGATCGAGCCGTCGGGGCCGATCGAGCGCACGAGGAAGCTGTGCTGGCCGTCGGGGAGGTCGTCATAGGTCACCATCCCGCCGTCGCAGGGCTCCCACTCGCCGCCGTCGATCGAGCACTCGAACAGGTCGGTCGCCGGGTCGGCGTACGCGAAGCTCACCGTGTGCGACGCCGTGACCTGCTGCGGGCACACGACCGTCGTGTTGAGCGAGGCGCAGAGCGTCCCCTGCCCGGTGGCCGTCTCGTCGGTGGAGCCGTCGCAGTCGTTGTCGACGCCGTCGCAGACCTCGGGGACCGGCGTGCCTGGCTGCGCGTCGCAGGCCGCGGTGCCGTCGGCGCGGCAGACCCGCACGCCCTCCGCCGAGCGGCAGGCGCCGAGGCCGACGGTGCAGCTCGCGCCGAGGTCGAAGCCGTCGTCGGTCTGGCCGTCGCAGTCATCGTCGAGGCCGTTGCAGCGCTCGGGGGAGGAGCTCCCGGCGTCCGCCTCGCACAGCACGGCGCTGCCGCTGCCGTTGCAGATCCACACGCCCGCCGCGTGGCACACGCCCTGGCCGACCTCGCATGTCTCGCCCACCGGGAAGTCGTCGTCGGCTTGCCCGCTGCAGTCGTCGTCGAGCCCGTTGCAGAGCTCGTTGGCCCCGGGGAAGGTGGCCCCGCGCTGATCGTCGCAGTCGCCGCAGCCGTTGGCGCACGCGGTCACGGTGACGGCCGCGTCGCAGCCGCGCGCGGCGTCGCACCAGCCGTCCCCGTCGTCGTCGCAGCCGGTGTCGGTCGCGCCGTCGCAGTCGTTGTCGCGGTTGTCGCACGCCTCGGCGGCGCCGGGGTGCACCGCGTAGCCGCCGCTCGCGCTGTCGTTGCAGTCGCCGCAGCCGTTGGGGCAGATCTGCAGGCTGAGGCCGGTGACGCACTGCATCGCCGCGTCGCAGTAGTCATCGAAGTCGTCGTCGCAGCCCTCGTCCGTCTGGCCGTCGCAGTCGTTGTCCGCGCCGTCGCAGATCTCGGCGGACTGCCCGGTGCCGTTGCCGACGCACTCGAGGCCGGTGCCGTCGGCCTTGCACACGTAGCTGCCGCTCTTGCACAGCGACGAGTCGTTCGGGTTCGGGTCGCAGCCGGTGCCGAGCAGCGGGAAGGTCTCGTCGGTGACGCCGTTGCAGTTGTCGTCGACGTCGTTGCACAGCTCGACGGTGCCCGGCGCCGCCGCCGGGTTGCAGGTGTCTACGAGGTCGCCGGTCACGCAGGTCAAGAGCCCCGTGTGGTCGCTGCACGCGCCGATGCCGCAGTGGGTCGTCGTCGGCGCGTAGTTCTCGTCGGAGACGCCGTCGCAGTCGTTGTCACGCCCGTCGCAGCCGTCCGGGCCGGGGCTGTAGTCGAAGGAGTTCGCGCCGTAGGCGGCGTTGTCGCAGTCGAGCCACAGGCCGTTCTTGCACAGCCCGGGCCGCTTGGTCGCGCCCATGCAGACGCCCGCCTGCTTCTCGCACTGCTCGATCTCCAGGCTCGGGTCGGAGCCATCGGTGAGGCCGTCGCAGTCGTTGTCGAGCCCGTCGCAGGTCTCGCTCTGCTGGGGCGTGCCGGCGACGCAGGTGTCGACCTGCTCGCCCGCGACGCAGTGGGTGACCCCGGCCGCGCGGCACACGCCGGTCCCGCAGCTCGTCGCGACCGGCGCGAAGTTCTCGTCCACGGCGCCGTCGCAGTCGTTGTCTTCGCCGTCGCAGAGGTCGCTCTGCGGGTCGTAGGCGAGGGAGTTGGAGGCGTAGGTGCCCTGGGTGCACTGGCGCCAGGTGCCGTTGACGCACAGCGAGGGCGTCCGCTCGGAGCCGGCGCAGACCCCCTGCTGGTTGTCGCACGGGATGAGCTCGAGGTCCGGGTCCTCGGCGTCGGTGAGGCCGTCGCAGTCGTTGTCTTCGCCGTCGCAGACCTCGTCTCCGGTGGGCGCTCCGGCCTGGCAGGTGTCGCGCACCTGGCCGCCGGTGCACTGGGTCGTGCCGGTGGAGCTGCAGACGCCGGTGCCGCAGCTCGTCGGGGTGGACACGAAGCTGTCGTCGCGGAGGCCGTCGCAGTCGTTGTCGAGGCCGTCGCAGTCGTCGGCCCCCGGCGAGTAGTCGAGGGAGTTGGCCGCGTACTGCGAGGGGCCGCACGGCAGCCAGCTCCCCGCGAGGCACGCGCTGCGGGGGCGCAGGGCGCCGGCGCAGACGCCCTTCTGGTTGTCGCACGGGACGACCGCCAGGCTCGGGTCGAGCGCGTCGGTGAAGCCGTCGCAGTCGTTGTCGATGCCGTCGCAGCGCTCCTCCTGAGAGGGCGGCGGCGCGACGCAGTTGTCGATGATCTCACCGGCGAGGCAGCGCGTGTTGCCGGTGCGGCGGCACTCGCCCAGGCCGCAGCTGGTGGCGTTGGCCACGAAGTCCTCGTCCACCGAGCCGTCGCAGTCGTTGTCGAGGGCGTCGCAGAGGTCGGTCTGCGGGTCGTATTGCGTCGAGTGGCCGCCGTAGTCGAACGCGCTGCAGCTCACCCACTCGCCGCTCTGGCACAGGGTCACCGCCCGCATCGAGCCGGCGCAGACGCCCTTCTGGTTGTTGCACGGGATCGGCGCGAGGTCGGGATCCTGCGCGTCGACGAGCCCGTCGCAGTCGTTGTCGACCCCGTCGCACAGCTCGACGCCCGCCTCGCCGGCGTCACAGGTGTCTCTGACGTACCCCTGCTCGCAGTAGGTCGTGCCGCGCGCCTGGCACGCGCCGACGCCGCAGGTCGTCTCCTCCGCCGCGAAGTCCTCGTCGCTGATCCCGTCGCAGTCGCTGTCGAGCCCGTCGCAGCCGTCCGCGCCGGGGTTGTAGTCGAAGGAGTTCGCGGCGTAGTCGGACTGCCGGCAGCTCAGCCAGCTGCCCGCCTGGCACAGCGACACGGGCCGCAGCGCGCCCGAGCAGACCCCGCTCTGGTTGTCGCAGAGCACCGGGGCCAGGTCCTCGTCCTGGGCGTCGGTGAGGCCGTCGCAGTCGTTGTCTTCGCCGTCGCACACCTCGCTCGTCGGGTCGCGCTCGGAGCAGGTGTCGATGATGTCGCCGCCCTGGCACAGCGTCTGCCCGGTCGCCGAGCAGACGCCGGTGCCGCAGGTCGTGCCGGCGGACTGGAAGTCCTCGTCGGCGTGCCCGTCGCAGTCGGTGTCGAGCCCGTCGCAGGTGTCCGCGCCCGGGAAGTAGTTGAAGGTGTGGCCGGCGTAGACGCTGTCCGGGCAGGCGCGCCAGCTGCCGGCCTGGCACAGGGTCACCGGGCGCATGGCGCCGTTGCAGACCCCCTGCTGGTTGTCGCAGGGGATCGGCTGCAGATCGGGGTCCTGGGCGTCGGTGAGGCCGTCGCAGTCGTTGTCGACGCCGTCGCAGACCTCGACCCCCCCGTTGCCGGTGGTGCAGGTGTCGACGACGTCGCCGGCCACGCACTGCGTGGTGCCGGTCGACGCGCACACGCCCGTGCCACATTGGGTCCCGACGCCGCTGAAGCTCTCGTCGACGGAGCCATCGCAGTCGTTGTCGAGGGCGTCGCAGCCGTCGGTGGTCGGGTGATAGTCGAGGCTGTGGGCGGAGTATTCGGGGGTCCCGCAGGACTGCCAGCTGCCGCTCGCGCAGAGGTTCGCCGGGCGCTTCGAGCCCGAGCAGACCCCCTGCTGCTTGTTGCAGTTGATCAGCACGAGCCTGGGGTCCTGGGCGTCGGTGAGGCCGTCGCAGTCGTTGTCGACGCCGTCGCAGACCTCGTTGGGCGAGGGGTTGCCCGCGGTGCAGGTGTCGATGATGGAGCCGCTCTGACAGATGCGCTGGCCGCTGCTGCTGCACGCGCCGGTGCCGCAGCTCGTGGCCGTCGGCACGTAGCCCTCGTCCTGGAGCCCGTCACAGTCGTTGTCGACGTTGTCGCAGGCGGTCGCCCCCGAGGCGCCCTCGCTCGAGACGTAGGTCTGCGGGAACGCGGCGGCCGCGTACTCGGTGCCGCCGCAGGCCTGCCAGCTGCCGGAGACGCACAGGTTGCGCGTGGTGGTCGCGCCGGCGCACACGCCGGCCTGCTTGCTGCAGCTGACGAGCTGCAGGTCGAGGTCCTGGGCGTCGATCTTGCCGTCGCAGTCGTTGTCGATGTTGTCGCAGACCTCGGTCTGCCCCGGGAAGACCGCGCCGTTGCCGGGCGCGCAGTCGCAGACGTCGGGGACGTGGTCGCCGTCGGAGTCCGCGGAGGCGAACTGCAGCGTCAGGGTGAAGTTCTGGATGGCCCCGGAGGTGCCGCCGGTGTCGTCGATGACCCGCAGGCGCCAGTTGCCGAGGACCGACTTGTTCTGGAAGCAGTCGTGGAGGTCGTTCGAGCCGGAGTCGGGGCGGAAGTGACCGGTGAACGGGTTCGAGCCGCTGGCGATGGCGGTCGCGGCGTCGGCGTCGAAGGTGGTGTTGGTGTAGTTGTTGCCGGCGCCGCCGCGCTTGCTGGCGAGGCGCACCGTCGTCCCGTCGGGGTGGAGCAGCTCGAGGGTGAGGTCGCCGGTGTTGGCGTGGGAGAGGTTGACCTGGACCTTCACGTCGATGGGCGCGCGGGTGTCGGTGATGTTCACCCCGCAGTAGGCCCAGCGGGTGCAGGTCGGGTCCGCCTCGCCGTAGGCGCAGCTCCAGTCCGAGATCGCGATGTTACAGTTGGCCTGGACGACGACCTCTTCCTCGTCGGTGTAGCCGTCGCCGTCGTTGTCGACGCCGTCACACGACTCTGCCCGCACAGCCGGGGCGTCGAGCGCCGTGACAATGAACACGGACGTCGCGAGAAACGCGGCGACTCCGAACTTGGCGACCGTTTTCATGGCGCACTCCATACATTGTCGTCGGGGACGGGCCTGCGGCGCTTCGCGGGCGCACAACGGCATTGCCAGGCAAACTCCGAAAGTGCAGGGCCGAGCCATGGCGCTTCTTCGAGAAGAGCGCCGCGGAAATAATGAACGATGTTCACGAACTGGTGGTGCGGTGCCATTGGCACAGCTGGACACCAAGAGCATAGCCGTTCGCATGGGCGAGTGCCATCGCCCGGCGGCGATTGATGAGAGAAATTGATGTCGGACTGATTTAGTCCTATTAGCGAGCAGGTAGGCGAGATCGGCGTCAACGTCGGTTCTTCGTGGGCACATTCGTTAACCGCCCGCCATAAGCCTCGTGGCGGAACGCCGGTCCTGCGGTCGCGCACAGCGTGCGACGCACCCTGCGCGCGCTCGGTCGCTCGCCTGTGCTCAGCTGCGCTGGCGGGGCGCGCTCGGGGCGGATCGCGGCCGCGGATCCCCGCGCATCCACCACAGCGCGGCGGTGAGCCGATCGCGGGCGTCGGGGCCGACCACCGGGTCGCCGTGGGCCGGGACGACGCGCTCGATATCCCAGGCGAGGGCTGCCTCGATCGCGGCCCGTGCGGCCTCGCGGTTCCGAGTCAGGGAGCGCCACAGGCGCGATTGGCGGAGCCCTCCCAGGGCGCCGACCAGCCGCAGGACGGTCCTCGTCCACCAGCGATCGACGCGCGCGAGGTTGAAGACGAGGTCGGTCGTGATCAGGGTGCGGCTCGCCCGGTGGTGGAACACGACCTCCGCCATCTTCGGACCCGCGGCGATCAGGACGTGCGCGAGCTCGTCGCTCCACGGGGTGGCGACGTCCGCCTCGAGCGCCGCGTCGATGGGCAGCGCCGGGCACTTCCGGCGCAGGACCTCGGGGGCCCACAGCGTCGCGGCCGGATACCTGGCCTTGGCGGCGTCCGCGTGCAGGTGGTGGAACGCGTTGGGCGCGACGAGGTGCTCCACCGGGCCGAGGGTCGCGAGCTCGGCGGCGAGGGCGTCGTCGATGGGGACCGGGCTGTGGAGCCACAGCGCACCAGCGGCGAGCCGGGCGACCACCATGCGCGTCGGGAGGCGCATCCCGCCGGGCGCGGGGGTCACGTGGTTGGCGAACCAGAGATGATCGGGGACGAACGGCTCGAGTCGCGCTGGGGACATCGTGAAGCTCCACGGTCAAGGATGGTTGACCAACTCTCGTCCGGTCTGGCGCGAGTAGTCAACCTATCTTTACTTTATGGCGTCCATGGGCCACCTTGGCCGGGTGGATGCTCACCGTCTCGCCGACTTCGAGGCCCGCAAGCGGGCCAGCTTCGCGCAGCTGCTCATCAAGTGCGGCCGCCTCGTCCACGATCGTGGGCTGACCTTGGCGCGTGAGCGGCTCGGCGTCCCCGAGCTCCGGTCTGCGCACCTCGCGCTGCTGCCCCACATCCCGTTCGCCGGGGTGCGACAGACGTCGCTCGCCGAGGCGCTCGGGATCAGCAAGCAGGCGGTCGGTCCGCTGGTCTCGGAGCTCGCGAGGAGCGGGGTCCTCGAGCTCACTTCGGACCCCGACGATCGACGCGCCAAGCTGGTGCGCTTCTCGGCGCGCGGGCTCGCGCTGATGCAGGATGGGCTCGCGATCCTCGGTGAGGTCGAGGAGGCGCTCCGCGAGGTGCTCGGTGACACCGGCGCCGCGGACCTTCATCGCCTGTTGCTCGCCGTTCACGACGCGTTGACCGCCGACAGTTGATGCGCGCGGTCACTCGGCGCTCCGCTCCCGCAGGCGTCCATATTGGACGCGATACACCCTGGCGGGCGGCTCGGGTGTGGCCGTGACGAATCGAGTTCAGCTCACAGCCCGTGATTAGGGCCCGAAGCTGGACGACGGTTCCCATCGTATCGGTCGAGGACCTGCCGTTGCTTGGCTCAGCGAATTGCCGATCTTGGGGCCGTCGATTGCGATATTGAATGGCCACCATGATTGCGGCCGACCGGCCATCTCAGACGGGCTACGGGCAGGCCGGGTCCGACGGGGCGAGGCGCTCCCAGGCGGGGAACGGGCGCCAGTCGGGCCAGGGGGCGCGGCGCCGCGCGCTGCCGAGGGCGGCCGGGGGCCCGGCGACCACTTCGAGCTCGTCCAACCAGCACGCCGCGTCGTCGCGGCGCGCGATGATCGCCCTGCCGGTGTCCTTCGTGCGGTGGGCGCGGTGGTACTTCATGTAGATGAAGCGCTCGTCGATGGCGGTGACCTCGATCTTGCCGGTGCGGTGGGACATCGCGAAGCGGGCGCGCTTGGCGAGGCCCGAGAGCCCGCGCGTCGCGTCGGCGAAGATGTGGAAGCCCGCGACCAGGGAGACCTCGAACGGCTCGTTGCCCGCGGTCGGGCGGCCCTGAAACACGTAGTACTGCGGACAGCCGACGAACGAGAGCTCGCGCAACAGCACGGCCAGGGTCTGCGGGTCGTCGTTGATCCCGCGAACGATGGGGCACTGGTTGACCATCTCCGTGCCCGCGGCCTTGAGCAGGCGCAGCGCCTCGACCGCGGCGGGGGTGAGCTCGCGCGGGTGGTCGAAGTGGTTCATCAGGTAGAGCTGCGCTCCGCGCTCTCGCACCTCCCCTGGCAGGGCGAGCAGCTCGAGGTCCTCGATGATGCGGAACGGGTTGAAGGCCGCCATCTTCGAGCCGATCCGCACGATGCGGACGTGGGGAATGGACGCGACCGCGGTAACGACGGCCGCGAGGCGGCGGGTCGAGAGCATCAGCGGGTCGCCGCCGGTGATCAGCACGTTCGTTATCTCGGGGTGCTCGGCGATGTAGGCGACCCCGGCGCGGGTGTCGAGGGCCGCGTCGTCGTTGTCGCTCATGAACAGCCGCTTGCGGAAGCAGTAGCGGCAGTTGCCGCCGCACACCTCGTTCGCCAGGAGCAGGGCCGTGTCGCGGTACTTGTGCTGGCACCCGCGGACCGGCGTGTAGTGCGCCTCCCCGCTCGGGTCGAGCTCGCCCCACGGGCGCAGCTCGTCCGGGTCGGGGACGACCAGCCGTCGCAGCGGATCCCCGGGGTCATCCCAGTCGATGAGGCCCAGATAGTAGGAGTTCGAACGGAACGCGTAGCGCTCCGAGACAGGCTCGAGCCGGCGCCGATCTCGCTCCGACAGCCCGGCGAGCTGGGACAGATGGGTGTAGTAGCGCACCCTCACGGACCACCTCCCGGCGTGTGCTTGGCGTCTGCCTCACCGCCCCCCGGCGGTGAGGCGTGAGCGCCTCTGAGATCACCCTACCGTGAAGCGCCTCGAACTCGATGGGTAAGTCCCTGAGACGGTTGGCCAATTCTAATGGCGAGCGCGGTCTGGGCGGCGTCATCGTGGCTTTTTGCTGCGCTGCGGTGGCGGCGCACCGGGCCGCGCCGCTGGGATCGCGCCGTTCCCCGGCGCGTCGCCCGGCCCCGCCTGGCGGCGTTGCGCCCACGGCCCGGGATGATAGCCTGGCGGGCATGACGACACACGACGGTGACGGGTGGGAGGCGGTGCTCGCGTTCTGGTTCGGGGCGCTCGACGCCGCGGGGCACGCCGACGCGGCGCACGCACAGCGCTGGTGGAGGAAGGACGAGGGGTTCGACCGCGAGCTGGGCGAGCGCTTCGGCGCCCTGCACCGCGCGGTCGCCGCCGGGGAGCGCGAGGCGTGGCTCGCGACGCCGCGCGGGCGGCTCGGCTACGTCATCGTGCTCGACCAGCTGTCGCGCAACCTCTTCCGCGACACCGCCGGGATGTACGCGAACGACGCGCGCGCGCTCGCGGTCGCCGCTGAGGGGCTCGATCGCGGGGACGCGGCCACCCTCGCCGCCGCCGAGCGGCGCTTCCTCTACATGCCCTTCATGCACGCCGAGACCCTCGCCGACCAGGAGCGCTGCGTGGCCCTCTTTCAGGCCGAGGTCGCGGCGGCCCCGCCGGGTCAAGAGGACTCGGCGCGGCGCGCGCTCGACTTCGCCATCCAACACCGCGACATCGTCGCGCGCTTCGGGCGCTTCCCCCACCGGAACGCGTTGGTAGGCCGCGTCTTGACCGCCGAGGAGCTCGCGTTTCTCGAGCAGCCCGGCTCGTCTTTCTGAAACGCTCGTTCGGGGCGCCTCGGTGGAACGCCTCACCCATCCCACCGCGGACTTCGCGAGCTCAGCCCGCGGTGGGAACC
>PHBI01000127.1:0-11473 GCA_002841945.1 Deltaproteobacteria bacterium HGW-Deltaproteobacteria-14 | reverse complement strand
CCCTCAGGGTGAGGCGTTCCAGGCGCCCCTCTCTCTCTCGCCCCCGACCGCCTGCGGCGCCCCCCGCTGTCGCGGGGGGGATGTGTGTCGGCTCCGCCGACGCTCGGTCTCGAGGACCGCGTCGTCCGCGGACGTTCGGGGCGCCTCGGTGGAACGCCTCACCCATCCCAACGCGCGCTGTGACGCGGGGCGGCGGGGCGCATCGCACAGCGGAATGTAGGAAAACGCCCGAGGTCGGGTCCTCCGCGTGTGCGAGAGCGAACGCGCCCCGCTCGTCGTGGGCCGGATCGCGCCGCCCGGGAGCGTGATCACGGCGGCGGCTCGGCGCTTGCATTCAACATCCCGCGCCATGCGCACGCTGCACCCAGAGCTGCCGCCGATCCCCTCCCGCGCCGACGCCGTCGGCGAGCACCTCGCCGGGGGCGGCCAGGTCGCGGCGGTGCTCCCGGTCCACTATCCGCGCTCGCTGCTGCGCGCCTTCGACCTGCTCCCCGTCGAGGTCTGGGGCCCGCCGGTGCGCGACACCCAGCTCGGCGACGCGCACCTCCAGGCCTACACCTGCAGCGTCGTGCGCTCGGGGCTCGCCGTCGCGCTCGCCGGCGGGATCGACGTCGCCTCGGTCCTCGTCGTCCCGCACACCTGCGACTCGCTCCAGGGGCTCGCGAGCCTGCTGCTCGACCTCGTGCCGGCGCGGCAGGCGGTCGTCCCGCTCTACCACCCCCGCGTCGGTGGGCCGGCTGGGACCTACTTCCTCGCCGCCGAGCTGCGCGCCGTCTACACCCGCCTCGCGGACGTCACCGGTCGTCACCCCGACGACGCGGCGCTGTCGGCGGCCATCGCCCGCGAGGAGGCCGCCGACGCCCGCCTCGCGGCTCTGCTCGCACGCCAGGGGAGCCTGCCGCTCGGCGACCGGGCGTTCTACACCCTGGCCCGGAGCCGCGAGTACCTGCCCGCCGAGCGCTTCACGCCGCTCGCGGACGCCGCCCTCGCGCTGCCCGACGCGCCCGCGGACCCCGCGCAGGTGCCGATCGTGCTGTCGGGGATGTTCCCGGAGCCGATGGCGCTGTTCGACGCCATCGCCGCCGCCGGCGGGCGGGTGGTGGGCGACGACACCGCGTGCGTCGGGCGGCGCGCCTATCCGGCGGGGCGCAGCGACGACCCCTTCGTGCGGATGGCCGAGCGCCTCGTCGACGGGCCGCCCGACAGCACCCGCGGCTCGGCGGTGGCCGTGCGCCTGGCGCGCCTGCGCGGGCTGGTGGCGGCGCGCGGGGTCCGCGCGGTGCTGTTTCTCGAGGTGAAGTTCTGCGAGCCGGAGCTCTTCTACCTGCCGCTGTTGCGCGCGGGCCTCGAGGCGGACGGCGTGCGCTCGACCACCATCGAGGTGGACGTCACCGAGGCGCTGCCCCACCAGGCGATCACGCGCCTCGAGGCGCTGTTGGAGACGGTGGCCCCATGAAGCTCGCGAGCTCGCTCCGCTGGCACCTCAACGTCACCGTCCTCGGCTCCGCGTGGCTCAAGTGGGACCGCCTGCGCCTGGCCCGCAAGCTCCGCCGCCCGTGGCGCCACCCCCACCTCGGCCCGCCGCTGCTGACCTCGCCGCGCCTCAAGGAGCTCATCAGCCGCCACTACCTGCGCGGGCGCTTCGCCAACGATCGCTACCCGGTCGCGTGGGTCACCTCGGGGGCGCCCGTCGAGGTGCTCGTCGCGCTCGGCTACTTCGTCATCTACCCGGAGAACCACGGCGCGGTCTGCGGGATCCGCGAGGTCGGCGACACCATGGCCGCCCACGCCGAGGCGGCTGGCTACTCGCCCGACCTGTGCAGCTACGCCCGGGCGGACATCGGCGCGGCGCTGAGCGGCGAGACCCCGGTCGGGCGGCTGCCGAGGCCCGATCTGCTCCTGTGCTGCACCAACATCTGCCAGACGGTGCTCTACTGGTACCGCGTCCTCGCCGAGCACTTCGGCTGCCCGCTGGTCGTCATCGACACGCCCTTCGTCTACGACCAGGCCAGCGAGCACGCCGTGACCTACGTCGAGCGCCAGATCGAGGACTCGGTGGCGGTGTGCGAGCGCGTCGCCGGGCGCGCCCTCGACTCGCGACGTTTGCAGCGCGTCACGTCGCGTAGCAAGGAGGCGGTGGCCCTGTGGGGTTCCGTGCTGCAGTGCGGCATGGCGCGCCCGACCCCCATCACGGCCTTCGACGCGTTCATCCACATGGCGCCCATCGTGGAGATGCGCGGCGAGGAGCTGACGGTCGCCTACTACCGCGCGCTCCTCGCCGAGCTGCGGCGCCGGGTCGACCGCGGGATCGGGGCGGTCAAGGGCGAGCGCCACCGCGTGCTGTGGGACAACCTCCCGATCTGGCACCGCCTGCGCTGGCTCGGGGAGCTCCTGGCCGAGCACCAGGTGGCGATGGTGGCGTCGACCTACACCAACGCCTGGGGCGAGCTCGCCGAGCTCATCGACCCGGCCCGGCCCATCGCGTCGGCGGCGCGCTGCTATATCCACCCGATCCTCAACCGCGGGACGGGTCACAAGCTGGCGACGATGCGGCGGATGGTCGGTGAGTACGGCGTGGACGGCGTGATCCTGCACTCGGACCGCTCGTGTAAGCCCTACTCGATCGGGCAGGTGGACCAGAGGAGCCGCTTGGCGGGCGAGGCCGGGGTGCCGGCGCTGCTGCTCGAGGCCGATCACAACGACCCGCGCTCGTTCTCCGAGCAGCAGGCGACGACGCGGCTGCAGGCCTTCCTCGAGATGTTGGCGGCATGAGCGTCGCGGCCATCGGCGTCGACGCCGGGTCCACGACGACCAAGCTGGTCGCGGTGGACGCGGTCGGGACGCAGCTGTGGCACCTGCTCGAGGACACCGACCCCCGGATGGAGCTGCAGACCGGGCGCTAATCCCAACGTCGATCAGGGTCCGGCATTGCCGCTGGGCCTCGTCGCCGTGAACTCGGATAGGCACCCCGTGGCGGCGGAAACCGTGGCGGCAGGCGGCCGAAGGGTGTAATTATCCGGCCGTGCAAATCCTTCGTACCAGCGGGCGCGCCTCTGAGCGCGCGTTCCTCGTCGGCCTCGTGGCGCTCCTCGCCGCCTGCGGGACCGACCCGGCAGACACCCCCGACAGCGCCGCGGACACAGGTGGCGCCGACGTGATCGCCGACTCGGTCGAGGCGGACACCGCCGCGGCCGACACCCTCGACCCGCCGGCGGACCGCGCCCCGGGCGAACGCCGCGCGCGCACGCTGCGCTGCGACCCCACCGACCCCACGGCGTGCCTGCTGCCGTGGCCGTCGAACGCCTTCGTGAGCCCCGATCCGGCCACCGCCACCGGCCTCCGCGTGACCCTCGACCCGACCGCCGCCCCGGGCGACGAAGACATCACCGGGCTCCTCCGGGCCGACGGCTTCTCCCGCGTCTCGCCCATCGTCGCCGGCTTCCCGGCGCGCCTCGAGCCGCTCTCCGCTGGCGACGCCCCGGTGCGCCTGGTCGTCGCCGAGCCCGGGGACGGCTTCGGCGCCGCCGTGCCGGTGTGGTACGAGACCTTCGGGGCCTACGACGCCACCGTCGGCGCGCTGGTCACCTACCCGGCGCGCCCCCTCGCCGCGAACGCCGAGCACGTCGTCGCCGTCCTCGACAGCCTGACCTACGTCGGCGGCGGCCACCCGGAGGCGGACGCGGCGACCCGCGTCGCCCTCGGGCTCGCCCCCCCGGAGACCGCCGAGGACTACGCCCTCGCGGCCTACCACGCGCCGGCGCGCCAGGCGCTGACCGCGGCCGGCGTCGACCTCGCCCACGTCGCCCGGGTCTGGGACTTCACCACCCGCTCCGCCGACGATCCGCGCGCGGACCTCGTCGTCATGCGCGCCGCCTGCCTCGCGGCCCTCGACGACGGTGACGCCAGCGTCGTCATCGACGCGGTGACGACCCCGGACGGCGGCCCCATCGCGGCGATCGTCAAGGGCCGGATCACCGGTCTGCCGTACTTCAGCGACGACGCCGGCCGCCTCGCGCGCGACGACGCGGGCGCGCTGACCGCCACCGGGACCTACGCGGCGCCGTTCCGCGCCGTCGTGCCGGCCGGGACGGGCGACTACCGCGTCGTCATGTACGCCCACGGCACCGGCGGGAACGTCGACGACAGCAGCTTCGACGCCCTGGTCGCCGAGCACGGGGCGGCCAAGATCGGGCTCGAGATCGACGGCTGGACCGAGGCCGCGCTGGGCGCCACCGTCAACGATCTGCTCACCCCGGTGAGCGGCGCCGAGCGCGTCACCAACAAGGTCCTCCACAGCGACGCGGGCGGCAGCGCGGTGCTGCGCGCGCTGAGCGGGTCGCTCGGAGACGCCCTGGCCGCGGCGACGATCGGCGGCGTGGCCAACCCCGCGGTCGGCCGGCGGCCGGACGCGGCGCGCCCCATCTGGGCCGGCGGGTCCCTCGGCGGCACCGTCGGGCTCGTGTTCGGCAACCTCGAGCCGAGCATCGCCGGCGGCCTGCTCAACGTCCCGGGCGCCGGGCTCACCCACTGGCTGCCGCGCTCGAGCATCTACGCGCTGCTCGAGGCGGCCCTCGGCCAGCGCTTCCCGACCGCGGCCGATCTGAACCTGGTCGCCGCGATGGCGCAGCTCGCCTTCGACCCCATGGACGGCGCCAACTGGGCCGACGCCCGCGCTGACGCCCCGCCGTTTCTGGTGCAGCAGTCGATCGGCGACCCGGTGCTCCCCAACGTGGGCAGCGACCTCGTCGCGACCTCCCTCGGCTGCGTGCGGGTGGGGGCCGAGCTGCGCCCCATCGCCGGGGTCGAGACGGTGGACGAGGCCGTGGGCCGCAGCGCCATCACGCAGTTCCTCGTGCCCGAGGACCCCGAGGAGAGCGCGCTGGCAGTGCACGGCTTCGCGGCGCGCAACGGGCTCGCCGGGCAGGCCGCGCGGGCGCAGTTCACCGCCTTCCTCGAGAGCGTCTGGGCCGGCGACCCGCGCATCGACCTGCCGCAGCTGTGCGTCGCCAACGATCCGCCGAACAGCTGCGACTTCAGCACCCCCTGAGCGCGGTCCGCGGTGTCAGCCGTCGCCCGCCGGCGGCTCCCACAGCTCGACGCGGTTGCCCTCGGGGTCCATGACCCAGCCGAAGCTCCCCTGCTCGGAGACCTCGGTGCGCTCGTCGACGTCGCAGCCTTCGGCGCGCAGCGCCGCGAGCAGGGCGGTGAGGTCGGCCACGCGGTAGTTGATCATGAACGGCGCCGAGCTCGGCGCGAAGTAGGTCGCGTCGGCGTCGAACAGGCTCCAGACCGTGGCGCCGTCGGGCTCCGGACGCTCGGGGGTCTGCCAGCGGAAGACCGCGCCCCCCCACGGCTCGAGGGGAAACCCGAGGTGGCGCTGATACCAGGCCCGTAGCGCCTCCGGGTCCCGCGCCTTGAAGAACACCCCGCCGACACCCACGACTCGCTTCATGATCCACTCCTCCGGGCTGGATGGCCCGCGCCGTCGAGGCTGCGACACCCGCGCCTCGCTGGCAACTCGGCTGCGCGCGGACTCACCTGGACCACGGCGGCACCGTCACAGCGCGCGGAACATCACGAAGGCGTCGACGAAGCCGAGGCGCGGGTGCTCGAAGGCGCCGGGGAGGCGGCCGACGATCGCGAAGCCGAAGCGCTGCCACAGCTTCACCGCGCGGTCGTTGCTGCTCACGACCAGGTTGAACTGCATGGCGCGGTAGCCGTGATCCCGGGCGTAGGCCAGCGAGTGTGCGCACATCGCGCGCGCGACGCCGCGCCCGCCCGCCCAGGGCGCCGTCATGTAGCCGCAGTTGGCCACGTGGGCGCCGCCGCCCAGCGCGTTGGGGCGGATGTAGTAGGTCCCGAGGAGCTCGCCGCCGACCTCGGCCACGAAGACCTCGTTCTCGGGGGCGCGCCAGTAGGCGAGGGCGGCCTCGGCCCCCATGTCGCGCGGCAGGGCGTAGCTGTCGCCGGCGCGGATGATGGGCTCGAGGACGCGCCACACGGCGCCGCCGTCGGTGTCGTCCATGGGGCGGACGCGGATCCCCTGCGCGGATGGGTCGCTCAACCGAGCACCTCCCGGGTGAAGTCGCTGTGGAAGATGTTGTCGGGGTCGAGCTCGCGGCGCAAGGCGCCGAAGCGCTCCCAGAGGGGGTAGCGCGGGGCGAGCTCGGCGGCGCGGGCGTAGAAGAGCTTGCCCCAGTGCGGGCGCCCGGCGGTGGCCAGCGCGATGGCCTCGAAGCCGCGGAGGTAGCGATCGAGGTCGGCCGAAGGCGCCATGTACGCGCCGAGCTGGCAGCTCTCGCGGCCGTACGCCGGGCTGAGGTGGCAGCGGTCCGGCGCGACGAAGCGCGCCTCCTGGACGAAGTTGACCCGCAGGCGCCGCCGCTCCATCAGGCGCCGCGTGGCGCGCCACACCTCGGGGGTCGCCTCGAGGGGCACCCCGTACTCCATCTCGAGGTGGCGCGGCGGCATGGCGACGTTGAACAGGCGGTCGCTGCGGTCGACGCGCCGGCGCTCGCGGAAGTAGCTCCGGCCGACGAGGCGGCTCAGGGTCGGGATGGCGGCGGGCAGCGCGCGCCCGAGGCCGAGGACGCCGCGGAAGGCCACCTGGTTGACCACGCCGTCGAGGGCGCGGCTGACGCGGCTCGTCCCGCGCCGCGGGGCGGTGGTCGGGGCGTAGGCGAAGAGCTGGACGCGCCCGGTGTGGGGGAGCCACCAGGCCTTGAGGTGCTCGTGCTCGCGGGCGAGCTCGGGCAGCGCGCGGCACGCGTCGTCGAAGGGCAGCGACCAGGCGCGCTCCTCGAGGTCGAAGGCGTCGCGGCACCGCAGCGTGACCTCGCTCACGACGCCGAGGCACCCGAGGGAGACCCTGGCGGCGTCGAGCAGATCGCCGTCCTCGGGGGTCACCACGCGCACGTCCCCGGCGCCGGTGACGAGGCGCAGCGCGACCACCTGGGTGGCGAGGACACCGTGGGTCAGGCCGGTCCCATGGGTGCCGGTGGCGATGGCGCCCGCGACGCTCTGCTCGGAGATGGAGCCGAGGTTCGTCAGCGCGAGCCCCTCGCGGTCGAGGGCGGCGCTCAGCGCGCGCAGCCGGACGCCGGCGTCGACCGTGACGCGCTCGTTCTGGCGGTCGACGCGCACCACCCGAGCGTGGCGGTCGAGGCTCACGAGGTGCTGGTCGGTGACGGCGGCGGCGCTCCACGAGTGACCGGCGCCCACGACGCGCAGGCGCTCGCCCCGCGCTCGTATGGCGCGCACGAGGTCGACGATCTCGACCTCGCTGGCCGGGCGGTGGCGCTGACGCGGCCGCGCGCGCTGGTTTCGGGCCCAGTTGACGAAGGGGCGGGGGCGCATGGCGGCAGTGTGCCCGAGCCGGCGGGGCTTGACGAGCGCCGCCGCCGGCGACGGCCGCCGCCGCCCTCCCGGCTGGGCCCCTCGGTCCGGCGCTCTCGCTCGCCGCCGGCGTCGCTCAGGCGTGGTCCTCGACCTTCTGGAGCTCGCCCGACGCCTTGTAGATCGCGACGCTCAGGCCCTCGGCGCGGGCTCGCTCGCGGGCCGCGTCCAGCGCTGCGCGCTTGGTGCCGCGCGTGTCGAGCGTCGCGTCGCCCAGCGTCACCACCCAGCCGTCGTCGCCCTTGCGGACCTCGAGCCGGCCGACCCCGATCGCCAGCGCGTCTCGCGCCGCGGCCTGCGCCGTGGGCGTCGCGATCGCCTTGGGCGCGCTTGCCACCTTGGGCGTGCTTGCCACCTTGGGCGCGTCCACCTTGGGCGTGGCCACCGCCTTGGGCGCGTCCACCTTGGGCGTGGCCACCGCCTTGGGCGCGGCCTTGGCGACGGCGGGCGTCGGGTGGGCGTCCGCGCGCTGCGGGGTGCGTTCGGTGTGGTCAGCGGCGGCCCGGCCGAAGTCGAAGCGCTCGACCACGGCGCCGTGCTCGTCGAGGACGACGCACGCGGTCCGCCGCCGACGCGCTAGCTCCTGGGCCCGTCGCAGGGCGTCGGCGCGGCGGCCGAAGCGGTAGTGGATGTCGGGCGAGCCGGCGCGGCTGATCTCCCAGCCGTGGAGCGTCGACTCCACCCGAAACGGCGCGCCACCGCGGCGCCGCTCGAGCAGGCCGGAGCGCCACTCGCGCGCCATGGTGATCCCCGTCGAGAGCGCCCGGCTCGCCCCGTAGCCACGCGCCAACAGCGCGTTGGCGAAGTCGATGGCCTTGGCCCGCACCTCTTCGCTCAGGTTCACCATGGCCGCCGGCCAGTTCGTCGCGTTCCACCTCATGCGCTGCCTCTCTCGTCTCGGGGTGGGGCTCCCACGCGTCGCCGGCGCACCGACCCGCGCTCCCACGCCCATCTGGTCCTCGGGTACGGGCCGCCTCCCCTCCGCGTCCGTATTCGGGAGATGATGGTCCGTGTGTTCTCCGGTCGCGCCAGGTCCGCATGGCGAACGGTCGCGACCGCGCGTCGAGTATACCACAGCTCGCGTTCGCTCGCGAGTCTCGCCCCGGCCCGCGCCGCCACCGTCCCGGGCCGCAGGGGGCGTCCGCGGCGCTGCGCGGCGCTCACGGACGTGCTACGCGTACGCGATGCCTGCACCGCCGCCGCTCTCGCCTGCCCGCGTCCGCCGCGCCGCCGCGCGCGACCTGCCCGCCGTCACCGCCCTCGACGCCCGCGCGTACGCGAGCGAGGGGTACGGACCCTTCGTCGTGCGCCAGCTCTGGGACCTGTCCCCCGAGACCTTCCTCGTCGCCGAGGGCGACGCCGGCCTGCTCGGCTACTGCGCCGCCGCCCGGGCGACCGACGGCAGCGGCTGGATCCTCTCGCTGGCGACCGATCCCGGCGCGCGCGGGCAGGGCGTCGGCCGCGCGCTCACGGTCGCCGCCATCGCCGCCCTGCGCGCCTTCGCGCCGCGCGACGTCCGCCTCACGGTCGCGCCCGGCAACGTCGCCGCCCGGCGCCTCTACGCGTCCCTCGGCTTCGTCGCCGCCGGGCTCGAGCCCGACTACTACGGGCCGGGCGCGGACCGCCTCGTGATGGTCCGCGCGCAGCCCTGACGCGTCAGCGGACCTTGGTCTCGGCGCGGCGGTTCTGGCGCCAGCAGCGCTCCCCCGACCCCGAGCAGACCGGCTTCTCCTCGCCGAACGACAGCGTCGGCCCGACGCCCTTGACGCCGAGGACGCGGTACTGCTTGGCGACGCTGTTGGCGCGCCGCTGCCCGAGGGTGAGGTTGTACTCGTCCGCGCCGCGCTCGTCGGTGTGACCCTCGACGGTGACCGTCGTGTAGGTGGCGCCCGCCTCCTTGAGGCAGCTGGCGTTGTTCTGCAGCGGCGTCTCCTGATCGAGGCGGATCGTGTACTCGTTGAAGTCGAACAGGATGGGCGCGACCTCGCACGGGGTCGTGCAGACACCCTCCTTGCAGCGCTGGCCCTCGGGGCACTCGCTGTCCAGGCTGCAGCTGCCGTCGCCGGCCAGGCACTTGCCGTCGAGGCAGCGCTGGCCCTCGGGGCAGTCGGAGTTGGCCCCGCACTGCGCGACGCAGCGGGCGTCCTTGCAGCGGCCGTCGGGGCAGTCGAGGTCGGACTTGCAGCACCCCGGCACCTTGACGCACTCGTTGGCCTGACACGTCATGCACGCGTCGAGGCGCGTGCACTGGCTGTCGTCGCGGCACTGGCGGCAGTGGTTGGCGACGCACACCTCGCCGTGGGACGCGCAGCCCTTGTCGTTGTCGCAGTTGGGATAGGTCGTCGGGCAGCCGCCCAGCGACAGCGCGAGGGTCGCCAAGCCGAGCGCGGCGACCAGGAGGCGCCACGGGTGGGCGCGGTGGGAGTTCGGGGAGATCGTGTCGTTCGGCATGGGGCCCTCCTTGGTTCAGGCCGGGCTCGGCGTGCGTGGGTGATGTCGTCTCGGGCCTGGCGCGTCGAGCCGGGCCCGGCGTGCGTCGGCTCGGGTCTCCTCGGCGCTCCGTCCGCGCGGCGTTCGTCGCCCGCGACGGACCATCGCCCGACGCCAGGCTCGCGTCGCGGCGGGACCCGGACAGGGAGACCATTGACCAGGACGCGTCGGACGGCAAGCGCGATGTTCCGCGACCCGGCCGGAGCGCCGCCGCCGCGCCCATCCCGGGATGGTCCTGCGGCGGATCCGCGTTGCTGTGAACAAGACGCGATCGATCGCCGTCGAAGCGATGTTCTCGCGCGTTGATCGACTCGAGCGCGACGAGCGACCAAGGACCGATGGACCAAGGCAACGCCATCCACGACGAGCTCGCCGGTCAGTGCCCGAGCTGCTACGGCTTCGGCGCCGTCGGCGCGCCGTGCCTGACCCCGAGCTGCGCCGCGCGCGAGCTCCACTGCGTCCCCGCGGCGGACGTCTACGTCGCCGAGACCGGCGTCGACCCGCTGATCGGGCGCCTCATCGATCGCTACCTCATCGTCGCCGTCATCGGCAGCGGCGGCTTCGGCCGCGTCTACCGGGCCGTCGAGCTCCCCATCGGGATGCGCGTGGCGCTCAAGGTCGCCCACCTCGAGGGCGCCTCCCCAGCGGAGACCGCGACGCTCCTCGCGCGCTTCGAGCAGGAGGCCTCCGCGCTCGCCGCCCTCAATCACCCGAACATCGTGCGCCTGCTTCGCTACGGCAGCTTCGGCGTCAACCCCTACCTCGTCATGGAGCTCGTCCCCGGCGACCGCACCCTGGCGCAGCTGCTGACCGAGTCCGCCGACGGGCGCCGCGCGTTGACCCGTCGCGACGTCGCCAACGTGCTCTTTCCGCTCCTCGACGCCCTCGGCGCCGCCCACGCCCACGGCTTCGTCCACCGCGACGTGAAGCCCGAGAACATCATGCTGCAGCCGCTGCCGAGCGGCCCGCCGCTGCTGCGGCTGCTCGACTTCGGGCTCGCCCGGCCCGTCGCGATGCGATCGCGCGCCTCGCGACCGATGGGGACGCCGCTCTACATGGCCCCCGAGCAGCTGTCGGGCGGCGCGATCGGCCCCTGGACCGACCTCTACGCGGTCGGCGTCATCACCTGCGAGCTCATCTTCGGCACGCCCCCGTTCAACGGCGAGACCGAGCACGTCTGGCGCCAGAAGCTCGACCCCAAGCACGACCCGGTCGCCGGCGCGGCCTCCGCGCCCCCCGAGATCGCGACCTTCCTGCGCCAGGCCCTCGCGGTCGACCCGACCGAGCGCTTCCGCGAGGCCGAGGAGATGCGCGCGGCGCTCGCCGTCGCCCTCGGCGCGTTCGTCGGGGCCAGCGACGCGGCGGCGACCCCGCGTCGCGCCCCGGCGGAGCACCGCGGCGCGCCGACCCGCGAGGCCCGCCCGGTCGCCTGGCCCATCGGCGAGCTGGCGAACCACCCCGCCGCGCGCGACGATGACCCCCGCCTGCTCGTCGACGAGGCCGACTGGTTCGAGGGTGACGCGACCGACGACGAAGAGGACGCCTGGTTCGACAGCGTAGACGCCGCCTCGGACACGCGGGACGTGGA
>PHBI01000126.1 GCA_002841945.1 Deltaproteobacteria bacterium HGW-Deltaproteobacteria-14 | reverse complement strand
GCACAGGAAGTAGCCCTCGCGCGCCCTTCCTGCATTCCTGGCCTCCTTAGCCTACCCGAGATTGCAAACACCCTCTTAGGGAGGACGCCGGCCCGTTGTCAGCTCGCGCTCGACCGCTCGCGCGCCGCGCGCTCGATGCGCCGGATGACGAGGTGGGCCAGCACCCCCGCGAGGGCGATCTCGAGGGCGGCCCACGCGATGGCGCCAGGGGTGCCGACCGGCAGCCCCCGGCCGCCCTTGAGCGGGCCGACGAGGCGGACGCCGCGCTCGGCGCGAAAGAGCCAGCGCCCGACGAAGCCGCCACGGCCCACCTCGGCGGTCACCGCGGCGTCGAGGATCCCCTCCGCGTCCTTGCCGAGGAACGCGAGCGCGTCGCCGTCCTGGAGCACATCCGGGGGCAGCTCGTCGGCGAGCGCGCGCGTCCGGACGACGTCCGCGGCGTACGCGCGCTGAAAGGCCACGTCGTCGCCGTACTGGAACGCCCCCCAGCCGACCAGGATGGCGAGCAGCGCCGCCACCCGCGCCCCCGCGCGCCACGGGCCGCCGGTCATGACCGCGATGAAGCCGGCGGCGGCGCCGGTCAACAGCCCCAGCGCGAGCGGGAGGACGCCGATGAGGTAGAAGCCCGAAGAGAGGAAGCCGAGCGCCAAGCCGACGCCGAACGCGAGGGACGCGCCGAGCAGGAGCTGGAGCGGCAGGCCGCGAGCGGCGGCGCTCATCGCGCCCGGACCACGATCGCCTCGATCGCGCCGAGCAGCGTCTCGCGATCCGGGCTGGCGTCGGGCCAGGTGGCGCTGACGACGACGGTGCGGCGGTCCTTCGTCGCCGCCGCCACCCGCGCCCGCCACGGCGCTCCGAGCAGGGTGTAGCGCAGGTCGCGGGCGGTGACGGTGTGCCCGAGCAGGCGCTGGCTCGCCTCGTTGGGGGTCTCGGCGCGCAGGCGCGTGGTCAGCTCCTCGGTGTGCACGGTCAGCGCCGTGCCGTGATTCGGAGGCCGCGTGCCTCCGTAGACCGCCACGGTGAGGGCGCACCCCGCGCCGCGCAGGGTGACGAGCCAGCGGTCGTCGCCGAGCGCGCTCTCCTCGGCCTCGTAGCCCTGCGGGATCGGGACGACGACGCGGTCGCCGAGCACCACCTGGTCGACCGCGGGATCGACGGGCGTCGCGGCGGTGGCGAGCAGCAGGGCGAGGGAGGTCAGGGCGAGCATGGGCTCCGTGGTGGTGGGCGGGACGCGGCCGGGATCGCGCCGGCCCCTCACGAACAGGGGTCCGGCGCCGACGATTCCGACGTCAGCGCACCCGGTGGTCGAGGGTGCGGCCGATGAAGCCCTGGGTGAACGTGAGGTGAACGCGGAAGCCGAGCTTCTCGTAGACCCGGACGGCGGAGCGGTTGTCGCGCTCGACGTTGAGCGCGATGAGATCATGGCCGCCCTCGGCGAGGCGCCGGCACAACAGCCCCGTACACGCGGTCGACAGGCCGCGTCCGCGGTGATCCGGGTGGGTGACGACGTTGCCGATCACGGCGAGGCCATCGAGCGCGCTGACGATGTGGACGCCGGCCATACTGACGAGCTCGCCCCCGACGCGGACGCCGAGGTAGTAGCCGCTCGAGAGCTGGCTCGGCTCGAAGAAGCTGTCCGGGTAGTGCCGCGACAGCGCCATGATGTCGCCGGTGTCGCGGTGACCCAGCCCGATCACGGGGTCCACGAGCCGCTCCCAGGCCGGATCGAACGCGAGGTCAGCGGCGCGGACGCCCATCCGCGCCATCGGCCGCTCGGTGTCGATCCCGTAGTGTCGCAAGAAGACGGCGCGGTGGCCGGCCGCGAGGTGGGCGTGGGCGTGCTCGGGGAGCGTGTCGATGAAGCCCTCGAGGATCGCCGCCACACCGTCGACGCTGCCGAGGGTCAGGAGCGCCGGGGCGCTGAGGCCGTCGTAAACCATGACGATCGCGTCGTCGCGCCCGTCGCCGTCGGCGCTCACGAACCAGGAGCAGAACGGGGCGTACTGCGGATCGAGGTCCCCGAGCATATAGGCGCCACCGACCCGATCCTGGGCGAGGAGGAGGCGCAGGGCGTTGGCGTCGGTCGTCTGCCGGGCGGTTCGCGCGGTCATCGGGCTCCGGTCGCGGCGCTTCGAGATCAGGACGCACCGCGCGCTGCGTATACCCCGCGAGGGGGTGGCGTGCCAACAGCGGGACGACGCGGCTCGGGGCTTGCTCCCCCGCAGCGGGGCGGGCAGGATGCCGCCCCGCGCCGGCCTACGGCGGTCGCGCGGGGGGGAAGCAGGGTGCGCGTCGCGGTGCTGGTCTCGGGGGGCGTCGACAGCTCGCTCGCGCTCGCGCGGCTCGCGGCGACGGGCGAGCACGAGCTCACCGCGTACTACCTCAAGATATGGCTCGAGGACGAGCTGGCGGCGCTCGGCGGCGCCTGCCCCTGGGACGAGGACCTGCGCTACGTGCGCGCCGTGTGCGCGCCGCTCGGGGTGCCGGTCGAGGTGGTGCCGCTCCAGCGCGAGTACCATCAGCGCGTCGTGCAGCGCGCCGTCACCGAGCTCCAGGCCGGCAGGACGCCGAGCCCGGACGTCTACTGCAACGCGGAGATCAAGTTCGGCGCCTTCCTCGACGCGGTCGGTGACGGCTTCGATCGGGTGGCGTCGGGACACTACGCGCGGGCGGTGACCTCTGGGGGCGTGACGCGCCTCCTGCGGGCGCCCGACCCGGTCAAAGACCAGACCTACTTCCTGTCGCGGCTGCGGCAGGAGCAGCTCGCGCGCATCGTCTTCCCCATCGGTGACCTCGACAAGCGCCAGGTCCGCGCGCAGGCCGCGGCGCTCGGGCTCGCGACCCGGGACCGGCCGGACAGCCAGGGGATCTGCTTTCTCGGGCGGGTGCCCTACCCCGAGTTCGTCCGCGCCTACCTCGGCGACCGCCCGGGGGAGATCGTCGACGTCGACAGCGGGCGCGTCCTCGGCGGGCACCGCGGCCTGTGGTTCCACACCATCGGGCAGCGCAAGGGGCTCGGGCTCGGGGGCGGGCCGTGGTTCGTCGTCGCCAAGGACCTGGCCCGGGACCGACTGCTCGTGGCCCACGCCGACCGCGCCGGAGAGCGGCGCCGGGCGAGCTTCGAGGTCGGCGAGGTCCACTGGATCGCCGGGTCGCCGCCGCCCGGGACGCCCCTCACCGCCAAGCTGCGCCACGGCCCGACGCTGACGCCGTGCGAGCTGGCGCCGGCCTTGGAGGGGCGGCTCGCGGTGACGCTGAGCGCGCCCGACCAGGGGGTCGCCGCCGGGCAGGTCGCGGTCTTCTACGCCGGCGACGAGTGCCTGGGGTCGGGCATCATCGCGTAAGCGCCGCGGCGGGCGGGCGAGCCTGGCCCGGGGACGCGGGGCGCCTTGCTGGCGGGGGCGTGGGGCGCTATCAACGTCACCATGCCCGACTCGACGCCCAGCCCTCCGCGTTACCGGTCGATCTTTCGGCCGGATCTGTTCGCCGAACAGGTCGCCCTCGTCACCGGGGGCGGGACCGGGATCGGGCGCTGCATCGCCCACGAGCTCGCGTCCCTCGGGGCCACGGTGGTGGTCGCCGGGCGCCGCCAGGAGCCCCTCGACGCCACGGTCGCCGAGATCATCGCGGCGGGCGGGCGCGCCGAGGGCGTGACCCTCAACATCCGCGAGGAGGACGAGGTCGACCGCGTCGTCGCCGAGCTCGTCCTACGCCACGGCCGCCTCGACCACCTCGTCAACAACGCCGGAGGGCAGTTCGCGTCGCCGGCGGCGATCATCAAGCCGAAGGGCTGGCGGGCGGTGATCGACACCAACCTGAACGGCACCTGGTTTGTGACCCAGGCGTGCTTCAAGCACGGCTTCGCCAAGCGCGGCGGCGCCGTCGTCAGCATCGTGGCGGACATGTGGAACGGCTTCCCGGGGATGGCGCACACCGGCGCCGCGCGCGCGGCGGTCGTCAACCTGACGATGACCCTCGCGGTCGAGTGGGCGGCCGCGGGGGTGCGCGTCAACGCGGTCGCCCCGGGCTTCATCCTGTCGAGCGGCCTGAAGAACTACCCGCCGTCGGTCGCGAAGCTGGCGCGGGAGCTGTTCGTGTCCAACCCCGCGGCGCGCCCGGGGACGGAGGCCGAGGTGTCGGCGGCGGTGGCGTTCCTCTTGAGCCCGGCGGCGGCCTTCGTCACCGGCGAGACGATCCGCGTCGACGGCGCGGCGTCCCTGTTCAAGGCGCCGATGCTGCCGATGTCGCGCCACAAGAAGCTGCCGCCGTGGGACGGCTTCCACCTGCACCCGGACCTACCCGAGATCTTCGCCGACCTCGCGCCCGCCCCCGAGGAGTAGCTCGCCGTCAGCCCTACCGCCGCCCGAGGCGGAGCGCCCCGAGGGCCGCGAGCCCGGACGGCGCCTCGCCCCCGGCGCCGCACGCGTCGTCGCCGTCGAGGCCGGAGATCGAGTCGTCCTGGCCGCCTGGCACGTCGAGGCCGAGGTTGGCCCAGAGGTCGCGGTCGAGCAGGTGGGTCGGCTTCACGTTGCCGAGCGCCGCGAGCAGGTTGCCCTTCACCTTCGGGTTCTCGGCGTGGAGCGTCGCGAGGAGCGCCTTGACCTTCTTGCGCTGCAGGTTCTCCTGCGAGCCGCACAGATCGCACGGGATGATGGGGAAGCGCATCAGCTCGGCGTACTCGGCGATCTCCTCCTCGACGCAGTAGGCGAGCGGGCGGATGACCGTGTTGCGGCCGTCGTCCGAGCGCAGGATCGGCGGCATCGCCTTGAGCTGTCCCGAGTAGAAGAGGTTGAGCAGCAGCGTCTCGATGATGTCGTCGCGGTGGTGGCCGAGGGCGATCCGGGTCGCGCCGAGCTCGACCGCCACGTCGTAGAGGATGCCGCGGCGCAGACGCGAGCACAGCGAGCAGTAGGTCTTGCCCGCCTCGATCTTGTCGATGACGACCGAGTAGGTGTCGCGCTCGACGACCCGATACTCGTAGCCCTGGGCCTCCATGAACTCGGGGATGACGTGCCCCGGGAAGCCGGGCTGCTTCTGGTCGAGGTTCACCGCGACGATGCTGAAGTCGAACGGGGCCCGCCGCTGCAGCTCACGCAGCAGATGCAGCATCGCGAAGGAGTCCTTGCCCCCGGAGACGCAGGCCATGACCCGGTCGCCGGGGCCGATCATCCCGAAGTCCTTGCTCGCCCGCGCGATGCGGCCGAGCAGGCGCCGCTCGAGCTTCGCGAGCCGCCCGGACGGCCCATCGGGGAACTCTCCGGGCCCCGGCAGCTGATCCTGGAAGCGCCCGTCGTCGAGCGCCTCACCCTCCTGATCCGTCATCTCCATCTCGCCGTCTCTCCCCTCGCGCTCACGCCGACTCGACCGGCACCGTCAGCCGCACGATGACGTGGGGCTGGATCTTCAGAGTCCCGAACATCGCGCTGAACGGCTTGATCCCGAAGTCCGGCTGGTTCAGCCGCACCTCGGTCACGAGCTGCGCTCCCGCGCGCGTCACCCGCGCGGACACCGGGCGGCTCCGGCCGACCAGCGTCAGCTCGCCCTCGACCGCGTACCCTTCGCCCTCCGCGGTCACCCGCGTCGACCGGAAACGGATCTCCCGATGCCGCGTCGCAGCGAGGACGTCGCTCTTGATGTTCGCCTCGATCTTTGCTGTATCCCGCGCGCTGATCGTGCCCGTCGAGGGGTTGCCATCCCGCATTGCACATACCACCGTCAGCGAGTCGGGATCGAAGCTCCCCTCGATCGCGCCGTCCCCGTCACGGCGCAGCTCCCAACGCCCGACGCGGAGCTTGAGATCGTGCGCGACCGCGGACAGCAGCCCCTCTTTGAAGGTGAACACGAGACACTCACCGCTCTGCTGGTCATAGCGCGCCATGTCGCGACCGCCCTCCGGGTGGTAAGACCCAGCCTGATTAACCCAAAACCGAGCCCGACCGCACGAGAATCGCTTGCAACCCCGCCTCGAAGCCCTCTTCGCCGCCGTCCCCGACGACGCCCCCTCGGTGGCGGACATCGGCTACGACCTCGGCAACCTCGCGGTCGCGCTGCTCGCCCGGCGGCCCTCGCTGCGGGTGGTCGGCGTCGAGATCCAGCCCCGCGCGCGGGCCCGCTTCCTGACCACCCACGCCGCGCTGGTGGCCAGCGCCGGCGAGCGCCTCGACCTCCGGACCGGCGACGGGCTGCGCGCCCTGGCGCCGGGCGAGGTGGACGGCGTGGTGATCGCCGGGATCGGCGCCCTCAACGTCGCGGCGATGCTGCGGGACGCGCCGGAGGTCGTCGCGCAGCTCCGGTGGCTCGTCCTGTGCCCTCCCCGCTTCGACGGCGCGGTGCGCGCGGCCCTCTACGAGCTCGGCCTGCACCCCGCTGACGAGCGGCTCGTCCCCGACCGCGGGCACGTCTACGAGCTCATCGTGGCGCGCCCCGGCCCGGAGCCGAGCCAGGATCCCATCGCCCGCGCCTTCGGTCCGCGCCTGTTCGAGCGGCGCGACCCGGCGCTCGCGCCCTACCTCGCCGACGTCGAGCGGCGCTTCGCGTCGGCCCTCGCCAACGACCTCGCCTCCTACGGTCCGGAGACCCGCAAGGCGGCGCTCGGCGCGAAGCTGCGCGCGCTCCCCGGGGCGCTCGCGCGGGCGCGCACCTTCTCCTGCTGACCCGCCCGCGTCCTATTGGTCGAGGAGATCGACCTTGGGCTTCGGCTTGGGCTTCGGCTTGGTCTCGGTCGTCGGAGGCTTCTTGGCCGGGTCCGGCGCGTCGTCGAGGAGCTGCACGCTCGGCTTCTTCTTCGGCGCCGGCTCGAGCTCGTCGAGGAGATCGATGTGGGGCTTGCGCGGCGCCGCCGGGACGTCCTCTCGCGGCGGGGGCGTCCCGCCATCGTCGTCGTCATCGTCATCGTCGGTGGCCCGCGGCGTCCAGCGCCGCGCCGGCGGCGCCGCCTTGCGCGACAGGTAGAGGGTGCGGCGCAGATCCGCGGGGCGCGAGGTCGCGCTCACCTGTATCACCAGCGCCTCGGGGGCGTAGCCTCTGAGGTTGAGGGTCAGCGTGTGCTGCCCGGCGGGCAGATCCAGGATGGCCGGCGTCTCACCGAAGTCCTGGTCCCCGACGCGCACCTCCGCACCGCGTGGCACGCTGTCCACGTGGAACTCGAAGCGCGTCACGACCGCCTGCGGCGGCGCCTCGAGCTCGCCGAGCGCCGCCCCGGCCACCACCCCGGCCCGCTCCGCGGCGCCGTCTTCGGCCCCGCCCACCGCGCTCGGCGGGACCACCTCACGCGGCGCCTCCGGATCCGGCGGCGTCCCCGGCTCCTCACCCGTCGCCGTGACCGCGAGCGGCTCGGCCCCCGCGCCGACCGGCTCCGCAGCGCCGGCCGCCAGCGCCGTGCCCGCCTCGCTGAGGGTCGACTCCTCCGGCTGGGCGCGCAGCAGCGACATCAGCCCCGCCACCCCGCCGACCCCGATGAGGAACGCCCCGATGAGCACGACCGCGACCAGCCAGCGCCGCTGGGGGCGAGCCGCCGCTGGCGGCGGGGTCGCCGGGCCGATCTCCGAGGAGTTCGGCTCGGTCTGAGAAGGCGCGGGCACCGACGCCTGCAGGCTGACGGTGCCGCGGCGCGGCTGGATGGGCGCGTCGGGGAAGACCAGCGTCGGCGGCGCGAAGTCCTCCGCCGACTCCTCGGGGATCCCGTCGAGGACGACCGTCACCCCCTTCTTCGCGGCCGCCTGCGGCCCGTGCGGCGTCGTCGACTTGATCGCCACCCGGGGGGCGTTGGCCGCGCGCGGGCGCGCGTCCTCGAGATCTATCTCGTGGAGCGCCCGCCGCATTTCCGCGGCGCTCTGGAAGCGCTGCCCGGGGTTCTTCGCGAGCGCCCGCATCACGACCAGCTCGAGCTGCCGCGGCAGCTCGCCGACGTCGGGCCGCGCCGCGTCGCGGAAGGTCGGCGGCGCCTCCTGGAGGTGCTTCTGATACAGCTCGTAGCGGGTCTTGCCGTCGAAGGGCAGGCGCCCGGTCAGCATCCGGTACATCACCACGCCGAGGGAGTAGACGTCGGTCCGCGCGTCCACGCGACCGCCGACGACCTGCTCGGGCGCCATGTACTGCGGGGTCCCGCAGACCTGCCGCTGCTCGGTCACCTGATCGTCGAGCCCCTCGCCCTGCGCCTGCTCGGTCGACGGCTCGGTCGGGTCCTCCTCGATGTACTTCGCGATCCCGTAGTCGAGGATCTTGATGTGCAGCGCGTCGTCGTTCTTGCGGGTCACGAAGAGGTTGTCGGGCTTCAGATCGCGGTGCACCGCGCGCCGGCTGTGCGCGTGCTCGAGCGCCTGCAGCACCTGGTCGGCGACGTGGATGGTGTCGAGCACGCCGAGCGGCTCGTCGCCGAGGACGTCGGTCAGCACCTGCCCCGGCAGGAACTCCATCACCAGGTAGAGCTTGCCGTCCTCGGTCGCGCCGTAGTCGTGGATGACCAGGCAGTTCGGGTGGGTCAGGTTGGCGGCGATGCGCGCGCCCCGGGCGAAGCGCTTCGCGGCGGCCTCGTCAGCGGGCGGCAGGACCTTGATCGCGACGGTGCGCTCGGTCCCGGTCTGCCAGGCCTTCCACACCGTGCTGTCCATGCCCCCGACGCCGATCAGCTCCCGCACCTTGTAGCGGCCGCCGATGGTCACACCGCTGAGATCCTCGACCACGCGGTGCCCGTCGGAGGGGCAGCGCGTGCGCGAGCGGGAGAACTTTTCGCCGCAGTGGGAGCAGATCCAGTCCACGTCTTCGTCGCCGGCCTCTCGCGAGCGCTCGGCAGGTCCTCTGGGTTCGGGCAGCGGGGGGGCTAACGGTTTGCTCGGCAAAAGTCGCCGGGCTCACGGGCTCCGACGACCCCTTGAATGTAGTCGCCAGTATCGTCCAACACGACGCCGAGCTCCTCTATTTTTCCGTCATCTTGCGGTGCGTCGAGGTCGAGCCTCCAGAGATCGATGGCTCCGGGGGCCTCCCCCACGACCGCGTTGAAGTCCAGCGGCCCGGAGGCCCCCGAGACGTCGACGGTCGTGCGGTCTCCCGAGGACAACACCGTCACGCCGGTGTTCCAGTCTTCGATGCCGAAGCGAACCTCGTCGCCGGCGGACAGCCGTGTCAAGCCCTGGGCGAGGGCCCGCCCGTCGATGTCGCCCGGCGCGACGCCGGCGCCGGTGGCCGCGGCGTAGGCCAGCCCGACCGCGTAGAGCGCGTCGAAGGCCTTCGCCTCGAAGTTGTTGGGGCTGACGTCGAAGCGCGCCTGGTACGCGCGGGCGAAGGCGTCGAAGTAGGCCGGCGCCGGCGCGCTCGGGTTGGTCCCGACCAGCGCGCACAGGGTGGCGTCGTCGATGGTCGGCAGGCCCTCTCGGGGCGAGTTCAGGTGCGCGCCGAGCAGGCCCAGATCCTTCGTGCCGTCGGTCAGGACGAAGGCGAACCCCTTGCCCGCGGCGCGGCTCAAGAACTGCAGGCCGTCCTGGGGGTAGGCGATGAGCACGACCGCGTCGGGGCCGAAGCCGACCAGGTCGTCGACGATCTGCTGCTGCTCGGCGCCGAGCCCGGCCGCGTCGGCGTCGGCGCCGTAGACGTCGACGAGGAAGGTGGAGTCGCTGCAGCTGGCGGCAGCGCAGAACTCCTGCTGCACGACGAGGGCGAGGCCATTGCCGTAGGCGTCGTCGCGGTTGACGATGGCGACGTGGTGCTGGCCGGCGCCGAGCCCGCGCTCGAGCAGGAAGCCGGCGATGGCGCGCCCCTGGATCGCGTCGCTCGGGGCGGTCCGCCACAAGAGCCCGTCGTCGGCGAGGTTCGAGATCGCCGGCGACGTCGCGGACGGTGAGATCATCAGCACGCCGGCCTGCTTGGCGACCGTCGAGAAGGCGTCGATGGTCGGGCCGCTGGCCCCGGCGCCGATGATCGCGTCGACGCCGCCGACGTCGATGAGGTGGCGCGCGGCGGCGACCGCCTGGGCGGAGCTCGTCCCGCTGTCGCAGGCGAGGACGCCGATCTTGCGGCCGAGCACGCCGCCGATCTGGTTGATCTGGGTCACAGCCAGGTCGACGCCGTTCTCCATCGGCTGGCCCAGGGTGCCGAGCGCCCCGGTCTTTGGGAGGATCGTGCCGAGGAGGATGACGCTGCCTGGCTCGGCGGTGCGCGGGTCCTCGCCGAGGAGGCGGTCACAGGGGCCGCCGACCTGGACGAGGTCGCGCTTGACGCAGAAGCCGCGATCGCAGCGCAGCCCCCGCCCGACCGCGTCGCAGTCGGCGTCGCCGCTGCACTGGTCGTCGAAGTCGAGGGCGAGCGAGCAGCCGGCGCCCAGCGCGCCGCCCGCGATGGCGAGCAGGGCGGCGAGCAGGCGTGCGCGGAGACGGCGCGGGCGGGGGTTCACAGCGCTCCTCCGAGGACGACGCCGGCCCCGCCCTCGAGCAGCGCGGGGGTCACGTGGACGCTGCCGCGATCCGCCGGCTCGTCCTCGCCGAGGAGCCACAGCACGAGCCCGGTGCCCACCGCGCCGATCCCGACCACCATCAGGACGTCCGCGCCGAGCGCCTGGCCTTGGCCGGTCGTCTGCAGCGAGCGGCGGGTGTCGTTGTCGGTCGCGGCGTGGAAGTCGCGCTCGGTGCCGGACGCGACGACGCCGAGCGCGATCCCGGTCCCGAGGATCGCGGCGCCGGTCCCGATGACGATCCACGGGAGGACGTCCGGGGAGCCGCCCCCGACCACGTCCGGGATCTTGTCGGGCGGCGTGTCCGGGATCTTGTCGGGCGGCGTGTCCGGGGCCTTGCCGGGCGGCGCGTCCGGGACCTTGTCGGGCGGCGCGTCCGGCCGCCGCGCCAGCGCCGCGGTGATCTCCGCCGCCCGGGCTCGCGCCTTGGCGACCAGATCGGGATCGGCGCCCTCGAAGCGCGCGGCGCGCTCGTAGTAGTCGCGCGCCAGCGCCTTGTCGCCGGTCTTGTTGTCGTAGATGTACGCGATATTGAAAAGGAAGCCCGCGGTCGCGGCGGTCTCGTAGGCCTCGAGGTAGAGCTCGATGGCGCGGCTGTAGCGGCCGGCGCGGTAGGCGTCGCGGGCCTCCCCACCGAGCTCCTCGGCCTGAGCGGTCGGGTCCGGCGCGGCGGCGGCGGCGCTCGGCGCGCTCCACAACCCGGCGCCGACCGCGATGGTCAGGGCACACGCCAACAATCGGGCGAATCGCGCGGTCATCCCACCCCTCGTCCACGCCGCGTAACGCCAGGACGATAGAGGAAAATCGCCGCCCGCGCAAAACGCCTCGGTCCGGCTGCGACGTCGCGCGCTTGCGCCGCTCAAGGGGTCTCCGCCGTGACGCTGACCCAGGCGGTGTAGTCGGGGATCCCGGCGTCCGGCGAGCGGCGCCCTCGGCGGATGAGGACGTTGCCCTCCGGCCAGTGCACCTGGAGGCTGCCGGGCGCGACCGGCGCGACGACGACCCGCCCCCGCAGCCGCCCCACCTCGTTGTGCAGCGTCACGGCGTCGCCGCTGCCGACCCCGAGGCGGGCCGCGTCCCCGGCGTCCATCAGGACCGCCTCGCGCTCGACCCCGTTGAGCGCGTCGGTGCGCTCGTGGATCATGCTGTTGAACTGCTTGCCGCGCCGCGTCGCGACCAAGAAGGTCCCCTCGGGGGCGACCCGTGGGGGCACCGGCACCGCGCCGAAGCGCGCCCTGCCGTCCGGGGTCGGGAAGCGCCAGCCCGCGCACAGGTGTGCGCCCCCGTACTGGAGCTGGTCGCCCTGCCGCGCGAGGCCCTCGACGCCCGCGTAGAACGGGACCACCCGCGCGATCTCGGCGCGGATGGCGGCCGTGTCGGCGAAGGTGAGGCGGTCGGCCAGGTCGGGCCGCACCCGACGGGCGACGTCGAGGAAGACCTCCCACTCGGGGCGCGCCTCGGGGACCCGCGGTCCCGGGATCTCCGGGCTGAAGATGATGCGCCGCTCGGTGGTCGTCTGCGTCACCCCGCCGGGGATCTCGTAGCGCGTCGCGGCGGGCAGCAGCACCACGGTGTCCGCGGGCTCGACGAGCATCTGCGAGGACAGCACGATGTCCTGGTGGACCCGCAGCGGCACCCTGGCCAGCGCGGCCGCGACCCACGCGGGATCGGGCAGCACCTCGAGCCAGTTGCCGCCGACCGAGTAGAGCACGTCGAGATCGCCGCTCGCGGCGCGATCGATCATCTCCGGGGCCGTCAGCCCCGGGGCGGTCGGCACCTCGAAGCCGTAGCTCGCCCCGAGGTCCGCGGCGTTCTCCGGCGTGATCGCCCGGCCACCCGGCAAGACGGTCGTGTACGCGCCCATCTCGGCCCCGCCCTGGACGCCGGAGTGGCCGCGGATCGGCATCAGCCCCGAGCCCTCGTGGCCGACGAAGCCCCGGGTGAGCGCCAGGTCGATGATGGCGCGCACGCCGTCCTCGCCGTGGACGTGCTGGGTGATCCCCATGCTCCACACGAAGACGGCGCGCTCGGCGCCCCCGACCAGCGCGCCGAAGGCCTCCATCTCGGCGCGCGACGCCCCCGAGAGCAACTCCAGGTCAGCCCACGCGGCCGCCGCGACGGCGGCCTCGAGGGCCTCGACGCCGGTGGTGTGGCCGGCGATGAAGTCGCGGTTGGCGAGCCCGGCGGCGAAGATGTGTTTGATGGCGCCGGTCACGAAGGCGATGTCGCCGCCGACGCCGACGATGAAGAAGTCGGTCGCGATCTTCGTGCCGAAGAGCGCGCTGTCGGGCGTCGAGGGGATCCAGTAGCGCTCCATCCCCGGCTCGCGGTAGCTGTTGACGACCGCGACGCGGGTCCCGGCCTTGCGCGCGAGGTAGAGGTATTTGGTGGCGACCGGCTGGTTGTTGGCGACGTTCGAGCCGAAGAAGACGACCAGATCCGTTCCGATCCAGTCGCTGTAGGAGCAGGTCGTCGCCGCGACGCCGAGGCCCGCCTTGAGCGCGGTGGTGCTCGGCGAGTGGCAGATGCGGGCGGCGTTGTCGATGGCGTTGGTGCCGAGCGCCCGGACCGCCTTCTGGGCGACGTAATAGGTCTCGTTCGGGATGCCGCGGCTGGTCAGGTAGAAGCCGAGGCGATCCGGCGTGGACGCGCGGATCTGCTCGCTGATCGCCGTCAGCGCGGCGTCCCAGGAGACGACGGTGAAGCCCGGCTCGCCGCGTCGGCGGATCATCGGCGCTGGGAGGCGGCCGAGCTCGCGCAGCGCGCGCGAGCTCTCCTCTGTGAGCGCGCTGACGTCGGCCAGGAGCGCCGGGTCGAACGGGGGCGCGGTGTTGAGGCGGAGCAAGCGCAGCCGGATGTTGCAGAGGTGGACCCCGCTCTGGGTCCAGTCCCGCATCCCCGTCGTGCCGAGGGCGCAGCCGTCGCAGACGCCGCGCTTCAGGATCCGCCAGGCGTACTTGCGGCGGCCCTTGTTCTCGCGGAACGCCCGCCACAGCTCGCGGTAGTTGTTCGGGCGCTGGAGCCCGACGCCGAACGGTCGCCAGCTCGCCCAGAGCGACGGGCGCCATCCCCACTTGACCTTCTTCACCGCGCCTCCTGATGATGCTGGCGTGCACAGCCTACCACCCATCGCGGTCGTCTTGGCAGGGGGCGCGTCGCGGCGCATGGGGCGTGACAAGGCGGCCGTCGAGGTCGACGGCGTCGCGAGCCTCGACCGGGTCGTCGCGGCCGCCGTCGCGGCGGTCGGCGAGGTGGTCGTGGTGGGTGGCGACCGCGACGGCGCGCTCGCGGACCTCGCGCCCGGGGGCGGCCCGGTGCAGGCGATCACCGCCGCGTTTCGCGCGCACCCGGGGCGGGCGCTGATCGTGCTCGGCTGCGACATGCCCTTCGTCACGGCGGCGCTGGTGGAGCGCCTCGCCAGCCATGCCGCATCGCAACATGATGCGACGCTGGTCGTGGTAGACGAGCATCCACAGCCCCTGTGCGCTTGCTATATGCCCGCCGCGGGCGCCGCCTTCGAGGGGGCGCTCGGGCGCGGCGAGCGGGCGCTCAAGCGGGTGGTAGCGGCCCTCGACGTGGCGTGGCTCGCGGGGGAATCACTCCCGGAAGAGGAGCGGCGCGGGACGCGCGACTTCGACACGCCCGAGGACCTCGAGCGCCTCCTGTCCGAAGGGCGGTAGCCGCTCAGAGCTCGTGATGTTTTGCCGAGGCTGGACCCGGTTCCGACGCGTATCGGTCGAGGACCCGCCGTCGCTTGGCTCAGCCGACGCCGCCGACGTAGACGTTGAAGCGGCCCCCGCCCCTGGCGAAGCCGACGAGGGTCAGCCCGGCGGCGGCTGCCAGCTCTACGGCCAACGAGCTCGGGGCGCCCACGCAGACGAGCCCCCGGAGCCCGGCGACCAGGGCCTTCTGGACCAGCTCGAAGCTGGCGCGGCCGCTGACCCACAGCACCGCGCCGTCGAGCGGCAGGGCGTCGGCCAGGACGAGGGCGCCGATCGCCTTGTCGACGGCGTTGTGGCGGCCGACGTCCTCGGCCAGGGCGGCGATGGGGCGCGGGGCGCCGGCGGCGAAGACCGCGGCGGCGTGGATCCCCCCGGTCTGTTCGAAGACTGTCTGGGCGGCGCGGGCGCGGTCGCCGGCCGCGGCGAGGAAGTCGGCGGCCAGCGGGAGCGGGGCCGCGTAGGTCGGCACGTCCTGGAGGAGTGAGGCGATGGTGGCCTTGCCGCAGAGGCCGCAGCTGGAGCTGGTGAAGAAGCGGCGCTGAGCCTTGGTGAGGCGGCTCCGGGCGAGCTCGGCGCCGGCCGCCAGCGACACCAGGACGACGTTGCCGCGGTCGCGGTTGGCCGGATCCTGGCACGGGCCGAGGGCGCGCAGGTCGTCGCGATCCTCGATCACCCCCTCGGTGAGGAGGAAGCCCGCCGTGAGCGCCAGGTCGTCGCCCGGGGTGCGCATCAGGACGGCCAGCGGCTCCCCGTCGACGCGGATCTCGAGGGGCTCCTCGACCGCGACGCGATCGAGGGCGCCGGCGCCGGTCGGGTAGCGCGTCGTCGCGACCGCCCGGACCCGGGCCGCCCGAGCCTCCGAGTCCGGGGGCGTGCGCGAAGGGGCGACGCGGTTCACGCGCTCACCCAGCGGCCGTCGGGGAGCTGCCGAGCGCGTCCCTCCTCGGCGAGCCTCACGAGGTGGGCCAGGGCCGAGCCGGCGGCGAGCCCGTGCAGGGCGCTGGGGACGTCCGGGTAGCTCTTCGCGGTGAGGGTCGGCAGATCCTGGGGGGAGCCGTCGAGGGCGGCCACCACGCGACCTTCGCGCTCGTGGCGGTGGGCGATGTAGAAGCGCAGGCGCTCCTCCGCGTCGTCGATGACGTCGCCGTGCGCCGGGACGATCCGCGCCGGAGCGAGGTCCGCGAGGCGCGCGAGCTGGGTGAGGTAGGTCGTCATGTGGCCGTCGGGCGGCGCGATGACGATGGTGCCGCGGGCGGCGACCATGTCGCCGGCGACGAGCAGGCGGCGGACGGGCTCCCAGAGGCACAGGTGCCCGGGGGCGTGACCGGGGGTGTGGAGGACGCGCCAGCGGTCGTCGGGGGCGTCGGAGCCGGTCAGGACGTCTCCCTCGTCGAGGTGGCGATCGACCGGGAGGCGGTCGCCGAGCAGCTCTGCGGTCAGCGGGTGCGCGAGGATCGGGAGCCCGGCCTGGTCGCGCAGCCACCCGGCGGCCCCGACGTGATCGGGGTGGTGGTGGGTCAGGACGACGCCGCGCGCGGTTCGCCCGGCCCCGCTGAGGGCGCGGATCGCCGCCAGGAGCTCGGCGCGGGGGGCGTCCCAGGGGGTGGCGGGATCCACGACCCACACGTCGCGGCGGCCCACCAACGACGTGTTGGTGGTGGTCGCTGGCGGCAGCGTCGGGGTCGGCAGCGCGAGCACCGTGAGACCGTCGCTCGGGCGCATCGTGAGCGGCTCCTGAGGGGTTTCTGCCATGAAAATGAATTGACTCCCGGGCGGGGCTCTGGTAGCTGACGGCGCTCTCAAGGAGGGGACCGATGCGAGTCTGTGAGCTGAGCGGTAAGCGCGCGAACATCGCGAACAACGTTTCGCACGCGCACAACAAGACGAAGAAGCGGCAGAGCCCGAACATCCAGGTGAAGCGAATCTTCCTCCCGGAGGAGGGGCGCTACATCCGGCTGCACCTGTCGACGCGTACCATCCGCACCATCAGCCAGGTGGGTCTCGCGGCGTACTGCAAGAAGAACAAGATCGACTTCAACGCGCTCGTCAAGAACAAGACCAAGCGCGGCTGAGTCGGGTCGCGATCGCAGCTGGAGCCCGCATCCCCCGCGGGCGCGGCGCTCCCTCCGCGGGGCGCCCGCGATGATGGTACGCGACCCCAGCGGCGACGCGATGGATCGAGGAAGGGCCGCCCGGCGACGGGCGGCCTTTTTCCGTTCCGTCCGTTCCCTGGCGGCGCGGCGGTTCAGGCGCGGCGCCCGCGGCGGCGGACCATGAGCAGCGCGACCGCGCCGGCCAACAGGGCGAAGAGCTCGCTCGGGCCCGCGCCTTGGCACCCGCCGCTGGTCTTCGGGGCGGGCTCGCCGGCGTCAACGCTGGCGTCGGCGTTCACGACGTCGGAGTCCACGACGTCGGCGTCCATGTCCGTCTCGGCGCCGGCGACCTCGTCGCTCGGGGAGACCCAGACCGGATCCTGCTCGATCGTCACGACCGCGGTGCCGTCGGAGCCGACCGGCGCGAGCTCGGAGGACCACGTCACGGCCGGCGCGCCGTCGGGGGAGAGCCCGCGCGTCTGGAGCTCCGGCCACAGCGAGGTCACCCGAACCGACGGCGAGGTCAGCCCGCGCAGCACGATCTCCTTCTTGCGCGCCGGGTCGAAGGGCTGCCCCAGGCCGACCTCGAGGGTCCAGTCGAACCAGAAGACCTGCCCGTTGGCGGTCTGGACGCCGAAGACGTTCGTCGGGAGGTTGCCGATCCGGCTGACGGTGCCGCCGGCGACGATGTCCGCGAGGCGGCGCCAGACCGCGTACGCCGGGCGCGCGCTGAGGTCGCTGACGGCCGGGGCCAGCGCGGCCGCCGCGGGCACGGTGACGAGGCCCACCGTCGTGTCGGTGCCCTCGGCCTCGAGGGCGCCGGCGTAGAAGACGCGGGTGTATCCCTTGGAGAACGCGGTCAGGACGACGCGAACGAGGCCGTGCACCTGCGTGCGCTCCGAGCAGCGCGGGTCGTAGCAGGGGCCGGGGCCGCCGGCGGACGGGGCGGAGCCCACCGATATTTCGGTGACCCAGGGCTCGACGCCGGTCAGCCCCGCGGCCCCGAGCCAGTCGATGAAGTTGCCGAGGGCGGTGATGGCGCGGGCGCCGTCGAGATCGGCGATCTTGCTCCGGAAGTGGGCGCCGGCGGCGTCGAGCTCGGCGCCGTCCACCCCAGCGAGGCGGTCGAGGAAGCGGTTCTTCGAGTCCTGATCCATGTCCGTCCCGGCGACCTCGACCTCGACCTCGGCCGCGGTCCCGCTCACGGCCTGCTGCACCGCGCCGAGCTGTCCCGCGTAGTCCGCCGCGATGATGGCGCCGCCGTCCTCGGCGAGGCGCACGCGGTCGCCGATCTCGAGGCGGGTCAGCACGTGAGCGCTGGCCCAGGCCTGCTTCGCCTCGCCGTCGGCGTCCCAGTCGAGAAACGAGATCGTGCCGCTCTCGTCGACGTCGGGGTGATCGAACTGCACCTCGGCGCCGGTCACGCCGAAGTCGGCGTCACCGTCGTAGCGCTCGACGAAGCGGTTCATGAACTGCCGATACGCGCTCTTCTGGGAAGCCGGCACGAGTTGTTCTAGGGTGACGACGAGGTCGAGGTCGCGGGCGGCGAGCGCGCCCACGACGCGGTCGGCGAAGAGCCACGGGAAGGTGCCGTGCAGCGCGCTCTCGGAGAAGACATCCGGCGCCCCGGCGCCGAAGCGCACGACGCGCGCGCCGAGGGTGACGGCGAGGTCGGCGCGGGCGGCGAAGAAGTCGACGCGGGCCTGGTCGTCGAGGCCCGCCCAGGTCGCGCCGGCGACGTCGAAGAGGCCGCTGAGCCCGAGCTGCGGCTCGGCGGCGGCGACCGGCGCGCTGATGGTCAGCGCCAGGCCGGTGAGGATCGTGGCGAGCTTCATCGTGTCGTCTCCCCCAAGGGCGGGGGAGAATCTATGGGGCGCGCGGGGGCGGAGGCAAGTCACGGTCCCCGGGAATGTCGCGGCCGCCGCGGCGCGTGGCCTGCGCTCGCGGTGGTGGGCGCGGCGGCCTTGCTCGCCGCGTGCGGGCCGGCGACGTTCACCTGGTCGGGGCCGCAGACCCTCGCGGGGGTGCCGGCCGGACCGGTCGCGCCGGGGCCGCTGGCGCGGGCGTTGCCGGAGCCGCAGCTCGAGGTGGTGCCGGCGCGGCCCCTCGAGGGGTGGCTGGCGCCGGTCGAGGTCGCGGAGCACGCGGCGATCCCGGGGACGACGGCACATCGGATGCTGCTGCGGACCCAAGACGGGGTCGCGGTGCGGGTGACCTACGACGTGGGCGCCAAGCGTCGGATCCCGGTCGCGAGCGGGGCCGCGGCGGCGATGCGCTACTACCCGCCGCGGGTCGCCGGCGGCGGCGGGGGCGCCCTGGTGGTGGCGACGCCGCGCGGACGGGCGCTCGCGTTCCTGGTCGTCGACGGGGGGCTGCCGCCGGGGGTGCTGCCGGGCGGCGCGACGATCGAGCTGCGTGACGCGGCGGACCACGCGACGTACACCGAGGTGCGGCGGCTGCCGAACCTGTGCCTGGCGCGGGTAGAGCATGACGACGTGGCGCTGACGACGGAGGAGGCGACGACCTGGGTGTCGCCTGGGACGGCGCGGCGCGTCACCATCGCGGCGACGCCGTTCGACCTGGTCGTGTTCGACGCGAGCCGCGACGTCGACCGGCGGTGCCCGGGGGCGGAGCTCGGCCACCTGAGCTGGGCGCTGGTCGCGGTGGACGTGGCGGGGGTGGACGAGAGCGGGGCCGGGCCGGAGCCGTGACGCGAAGGGGCGCGCGCGGCGCGGCTCTGCGCTGAAATAGGACCCGCCCGGTCCTTGACCGATGCCCGGCGGCGTGCCTAATACCGGGCCGTGCTACGCTTGAACAAGAAGACCGAGTACGCGCTGCTCGCGCTGCGCTTCATGAGCCGCCAGGACGAGCCCGATCTCGCCAGCGCGAAGGTCATCGCCGCGTGGTACAACATCCCCGAGATGCTGCTCGCGAAGGTCCTGCAGGCCCTCAAGCGGGCGAAGCTGGTCGACGCCACCAAGGGCTCGGGCGGCGGCTATCGACTGAGCCGGTCCCTCGACGGGATCCCGCTGCTCGAGGTGCTCGACCTCTTCAATGAGCACGTGCAGCTCGTCGACTGCCTCGGCGATGACCACGAGGCATGCCAGCAGCTCTCCCAGTGCGACATCCGCGGCCCTCTCGACGTCCTCAACCGCGCCATAATGGCCCCGCTCGCGCGGATGTCGGTGGCCGACCTCTTCACCGAAGAGGCCCCCGCCGCCCGCCACCCCGCCGCAAAGGGTGCGCGCGCCTCCCTGACAGCCTGCGCCCGAGCGTGCTCGGCGCTTGCGTCGCGCGCCGCCGCGGCGGATCATGCTTCCCATCGCCGCTCGCGCCCCCCGTCGCGCGGGTGGCGGCGCGTGCGCGCGCGTGGGAATAGGCCCCGGAGGTGCGCTTTGCGGCTGTCGGACTGGTTGCAGGCGACGTGCGTCCTCCCCGCGCTGGCGGTGGACAGCGTCGAGGAGCTCGTCGAGCGCGTCGCCGCGGCGATCCACGGGGCGACGCCCGGCGTCGCCCTCCCCGAGGTCGCCGCCGCGCTGCGCCGCGCCTTCAGCGACGAAGGCAGCGCCGTCGGGCCCGGCGTCGCGTTCCCCCACGGGGAGCTCGCCGGACTCGAGCACCCCGTCATCGCGCTGGCCGTCCTCGCGCGCCCCGTCCCCTTGGCCACCAGCGATGGCGCCCTCCACGACGTCTTCTTCTGTGTGCTGTCCCCGCCGAGCGCCCCCGAGCAGCACCTGCTGCTCCTCGGCCACCTCGCCCGCCTCACCCGCTCTCGCGTGCTCCTCGACGGGCTGCGCCGCAGCACCGCGCCGGCCAGCGCCCTCGCGCTGCTCGCCGCCGCCGAGGACCGCCAGCGCCTCGGGCCCGACCCGGCTCCGCCGACCGCGTTGGTCGTCATCACCATCGCCGGCGAGCGCGCCGTCGACGCGCTCCTCGTCGACCTCGTCGGCCTCGGCCTGCACGACGCCACCGTGCTCGAGGGCCAGAGCCTCCGCGAGGCGGCGGCCCGCGAGGTCCCCCTCTTCTCAGGCTTCCGTGACCTCTTCGGTGACCCCGGCGGGCGCCGCGTCATCCTCGTCGAGGGCAACGCCGCCGCGGTCGAGTCGGTCGTGGCCGCCGTGCAGGCCGTCTGCCGCGCTTACCCGGTGACTCACGCCCGGGTCGCCACCCTGCCCTTCTCGACCCGCTGGGAGCAGCCCGAGCCAAGCGCCGCATCACCCCGCACCAAGCGCCACTGACCATGCGCGCCGCGCTCGCGCTCACGCTCCTCGCCGCCGCCGTGCTCGTCCTCTACTGGGCGCCGCTGCGCCGGATCCGCGCCGTCCTCGGCCTCGCCCACCTCGTCAGCACCGGCCACGCCTTCCTCGTGTTCGGCGCCGTCGCGGCCCTCGCGCTCGGCGCGGACGACGCGCAGCTCGTCGCGAACGTGGTCCCGATCGTCGGCTTCGTCGCCGGCTGGGTCGGCTTCGCCGTCGGCATGCGCTTCGACCACCGCGTGCTGCGCACCGTGCCGCGCGGAGCCTGGGGCATGGCCCTGGCGCCGGCGCTCGCGGCAGCGCTCGCGGTCGCCGGGCTGACCCTCGGGATCCTGCTCAGCGCCGGCGTCCGAACGGTCGAGGCGCTCGCCGCCGCCGTCGTCCTCGCCGCCGCCGCCGCCTCGAGCGGCCCGACCCTGGTCGCCGTCCTCCGGACCCGCCGCGCCGGCCGCGACGCGCGGGTGCGCGCCAACCTCAAGCTGCTCGAGCTCTCGGCGGGCGTCGACGACCTCCTCACCATCGCCCTCGCCACCCTGGGCTCCTCCCTCCTGCGGCCCGCCGCCGAGCCCGTCAGCCACGGCGTCTTCACCCTCGCGTCGCTCTTCGGCGGCGTCCTCCTCGGCCTCATCACCTGGCTCTTCCTCGGGGGCCGCGCGAGCGACGACGAGCGGCTGCTGCTCGGCGTCGGCATGCTGATGGTCGCCGCCGGCTGCGCCAACTGGCTCCAGCTCTCCCCCGCCGCGGTCGCCGCCGTCGCCGCCATCACCCTCGTGAACCTGCCGGGCGAGCGCGGACTGCGCCTCTTCGAGGTCGTGCGCCGGGTCGAGCGACCGGCGGTCGTCATCCTCATGACGTTCATGGGGTTCAGCGCCGTCGGCCCCGTGAGCTGGGTCGCGCTGCCGCTGTTCGCCGCGATGGCCGTCCTGCGCCCCCTCGCCAAGCTCCTCGCGGGCGCCGCCGTCGCTGGCCCCATCCCCGGCGCCCACGGCGTCGTCGCCGGCCGACGCTGGGCGCTCGGGCTCGTCTCCCAGGGCACCCTGGGCCTGATGATCGTCGTCACGTTCTTCAGCGTGTGGGGCGACACCACCGCTCGCAGCGTCCTCGTCGCGGTCGCGGGAGCCTCCCTCGTGAGCGAGCTCGTCGCGCCATGGCTGCTCTTGACGGTGGCCCGAGACGCCGCCGCCGCGCCGCCCTCCCCCGCCGAGCGGGACCCGCAATGACCGCCGCCGCCCTCGCACAGCGGCTCGTCCACCGCGTCCTGCCGCTCGCCCTCGTCATCGCCCTGGTGGCGACCCTCCACGCGACCGCGTCCGGCCTCGCCGACGCCCGCAGCCAGAGCCCCACCCTGGCGCTCGGCCTCCTCCTCGTCGGCGGGTTCATCGGCGGCAAGGCGTCCGCGGCGCTGGGTCTCCCGCGCATCACCGGCTACCTGCTCACCGGGGTGATCGTCGGGCCGCACCTGGCGGGTCTGCTGACCAGCGACATGCTCAGCGCCGCCAAGGCCGTCGAGGGGGTCGCCGTGGCGCTCATCGCCCTGACCGCCGGCGGCGAGCTGCGCGTCGCCTGGATCCGCCAGCACGCCGGTCGCTTGGCCCTCATCACGGCGACCGAGCTGCTCACCGTCGCCACCGTCGTCACCGCCGCGGTCTTCGTCGGCCGGGCCGCTTTCCCCTTCATCCCCGCCGACCTCGCCACGGCCGCCGTGATCGCCATGGTCATCGGCGCCATCGCCGTCGCCAACTCGCCCACGGTCACCATCGCCGTCATCGCCGAGACCCGCTCCGACGGGCCGCTCGCCCGCACCGTCCTCGGCGTCACCATCCTCAAGGACGTCACCGTCATCATCCTGTTCGCCGTCGCCCTGGTGGTCGCCAAGGACGCCCTCGGGCAGGGCGACGGCGCCTCGCTCGGCGCGACGCTGCTGCGCGAGATCGGGGGCTCCGCCGCCGCGGGCGTCGCCTTCGGGATCGGCGTCGAGCTCTTCTTGCGCTTCGTCGGTCGCGACGTCCCCGTGTTCGTCCTCGCGGTCTGCCTGGCGATGTGGCAGGTGTCGACGGCGCTGCACCTCGAGACCCTGCTCGTCGCGCTGACCGCCGGATTCTGGGTCGAGAACCTCGGCCGGGCCCGTGGCGAGGCCCTCATCAAGGGGATCGAGCGCGTGTCGCTGCCGGTCTACGCGCTCTTCTTCGCCGCGGCCGGCACCAAGGTCGATCTCGGCGCCCTCGAGGCGCTGTGGCCGCTCGTGCTGCTCCTCTCCGGCGCGCGCGGCGTCGCCATCTGGGCCGGCACCCGGCTCGGGACGCGCTTGGCCCGCGCGGAGCCGGTGGTGAGGCGCTACCTGTGGCTGGGCTTCATCAGCCAGGCCGGCGTCACGCTCGCGCTCGCCGGCATCGTCGCCCGCACCTTCCCCGACTGGGGGTCCCAGGTCCAGGCGCTGATGGTCGCGATGATCGCCATCCACGAGCTCCTCGGGCCGATCGGCTTCCAGTGGGCGCTCGCGCGGGCCGGCGAGATCGGCCGCGGCGCCGGCGGGCACTGAGCGCCCGCCGGCGTCGGCTCGACGCCGATCCCGAAGGCGACGCCCGCGGCGGCGG
>PHBI01000125.1 GCA_002841945.1 Deltaproteobacteria bacterium HGW-Deltaproteobacteria-14 | reverse complement strand
AGCGTGATCAGCGGCGCGCGCCGATGATCGGGCGTCGCGCCGGCAGGCGGTGGGGCGGGGAACGAGGTTGCCCGCGCTCCCGGTTCCGCGCGCAGTCGCCCGGGCACCGGCACCTGCTCACGCAGGCGCTCCCGCTTACGCCCACGCTGACGCGCACGCCCACGCCCGCCGCGCTCTCCACTTCCGCCGCCCGGCCGCGGCGCGTAGGATGCGCGGCGATGAGCCTCCCCCCCCCCACCGCCGCCGCCGGCCTCACCGTGCTGTTCGTCGACAACCACCTCCTGGTGGTCGACAAGCCGGCGGGGCTCCTCACCCAGTCCGCGGAGCCGGGCGACGACAACCTGCTCGATCGAGGGCGCGCCTGGGTGAAGGGCGAGTTCGACAAGCCCGGGCAGGTCTTCTTGGGCCTCGTGCACCGCCTCGACCGCAACGTCAGCGGCGTCGTGCTCTTCGCGCGGACCTCGAAGGCCGCGTCGCGCCTGTCGGACGCCTTTCGGACCCGCGCGATCGACAAGACCTACCTCGCCGTGGTGGCCGGCGTCGCCCCGCGGTTCGGCGCCCTCGAGCACCCGCTGCTCGAGCAGGACCGCGGCGTGGTCGTCGACCCCCGGGGCAAGGTCGCCCGCCTGACCTTCCGACGCCTCGCCGCGACGGGCGGCGCGAGCCTCCTCGAGATCACCCTGCTCACCGGGCGCAAGCACCAGATCCGCGCCCAGCTCGCCGTGGCCGGACACCCCCTGGTCGGCGACCCGCGCTACGGCGGCCGCTCGCCCCTCATCGCTCGGCCCGCGCTCCACGCCTCGCGCCTCGCCTTCGAACACCCGGTGCGCCGCGAACCCCTGACCTTCGCGGCGCCGCTGCCGGCGGACCTCGCGGCGCTGATCGCGGACCTCGGCCTCCGGTGGCCGGGCGTTTGAGCCGCGGTTCGACCCGCTCCGGCCGCACCGCGGCGCACCGTAGCTCGCCGGGATGTTGCGTCCAAGAACGTGTGTTGACCGCAGGTAGCGCGTACCCTGAGAGAGGGTGCGGTGCGTGTGGTGGACGTCTCTCGCGGCGCGCCTACCATTCGAGCTGAGAGCCACCGGAGGCTCGGGAGGGCACATGAGGACGCAGGACGAGCTACAGCGGCTGACTCGGGAGGTGCTCGGTGAGGACTACATCGAGTACTACGTCTCGAAGTACACGCTGACCGAGGACATCGAAGCCGGCACGGCCTGGATCGTCTGCCAGCTGTCCCAGGTCGGCAAGGGGCCGCTGTTTGCGGTCGAGGGTAAGGGCGTCGGCTTCATCGACGCGCTCTTCAACGGCCTCAAGCGCGGGCTCGTCGGCGACTACCCCTCGCTCGGCCACATCCACTTCGTCGACTTCGTCGTCAGCGGCGACTTCAAGAAGGCCACGCGCGACAGCGGCTCGCACAGCGAGGTCCCGGGGACCGTGCGCCTGGTCATCGAGAACGCCAGCGGGCGCGAGTTCACCTTCGAGAACACCTCGCCGTCGGTCTCGGCGAGCTCGGTCGCCGTGGTGGTCAAGGGCGTCGAGCACTTCGTGAACGCGGAGCTCGCGGTGCTCAAGGTCGTCACCTGGATCGAGGACGCGCAGCGACGATCGCGCCCGGATCTCGCCGAGAAGTACACCCAGCGCCTCGCCGAGCTCGTGCAGAACGCGTCCTACAGCGACACCATCGAGCGCGTGCGCAAGCAGGTGAAGGTCTGATCTCGGTCAATCGCGGCGCCGCCCGCGCGGGCGCGCGTTACGGTCCGATGTAGGGTCTGCAACGGCTTGGTGTCGGGCGTCGCGGTCGGTTGAAAATGGCCGCCCCGCGTGTCAGCTTAGGCGCGCCGTCGCCCGGCTCCCTCGGCGGCACCGACCGGAGATCCGCCGCGTGACGCCCCCCGCCGTGCCCGCTGCTACAGGCGCGCTGCTCGCCAACATCCGCGCCGTCGCCGAACGTCGCCAGGATCCGCTCGTCGTGTTCGATCTCGACGAGACGCTGTACGCCAACGATCACCGGACGCTGCGCATCCTGCAGGAGTACGCGCACACGCACGCCTCGCGGCTCGGCGGGCTCTACGAGCTGATGGGCCGCCTCTCCCCCGGTGACGTCCACTACGGCGTCGCCGCCACCCTTCGCTCGGCCGGGGTCGCCGACGAGGCGCTCATCGCAGACGCCCAGTCCTTCTGGGCCGAGCGCTTCTTCACCAACGCCTACGTCCAGGTCGACCTGCCTCGCTCCGGCGCGGTCGAGCTCGTGAGCCTGGTGCACCGGGCGGGCGGCGTGCCGTGCTACCTCACCGGGCGCGACGCCCCGGCCATGCTCGTCGGGACCGTCACGGCGCTCCAGCGCGACGGCTTCCCGATCGGCACCTGGGACACCCGGACCATCCTCAAGCCCGACCCGTCGATCCCCGACGCCGACTACAAGGCGGCGGTTATCTCGCACCTGCGAAAGAGCGGCACCGTCGTGGGGGCGTTCGACAACGAGCCCGGGCTGTGCAACCTCTTCAAGCGGGCCTTCCCCGATGCGGCGGTGGTCTGGGTCGACAGCTCCCACGCTCCCGGCGCCCCCGCCCTCGACCCCGATATCGCTACCGTGCGGCACTTCACCGAGCTGCTGCCGACCCCGTCCAGCGGAAAGTAGAGGAGAACCGCGATGCCACGCCCCGTCCCCGGGTCCCGCCTCTCGCCGTGGCGCATCTTCGCCGCGATGGCCTTGATGTTCGCCCTCGGAGCCCCGACGCTCATCCCGTCGAGCGCGCCGGCCGAGACGCCCTCCATGGGGAGCCCCGACCCCGGCGACGCGCCGGCGGGCGATCTCGTCGTCGCCGCGGCGCCGGACGCCGACGAGGCGGCCCCGGCCCTGCCCGCGGCGCAGGCGCAGCCGAAGAAGAAGGCCACCGAGAGCTTCTCGAGCAAGCTCCTCCCCGAGCTCGGCGCCATCGCCGGGCTGCTGCTCGTCATCCTGCTCGTGATCCTGCGCCTGCCCAAGATCGACCTCGGTCACAGCCGAGCGTTCCGCAGGCGGCGCGTCATGAACTGGCTCCCGCTCGGCCTGACGTATTCGTTCCTCTACATGGCTCGCTACAACCTGAACCCGGCGATGCGCGAGCTCGCGTGGCTCACGCCATCGGACTTCGCCGTCGTCTTCGGGGTCGGGACCATCACCTACGGCTTCTCCTTCGTCATCAACGGGCCGCTGACCGACAAGCTCGGCGGCCGGCGCGCCATGCTGTTGGGCGCCGGCGGCGCCGCGCTCGCCAACCTGGCGATGGGTATCGTCATCATCATGGCGCTCGGCGTCCCGCCGGGTGACTTCCCGCTCACCCCGATCCTCGCCGTGCTCTACGCCGCCAACATGTACTTCCAGAGCTTCGGCGCGGTCGCGATCGTCAAGGTCAACGCGAGCTGGTTCCACGTTCGCGAGCGCGGGGTCTTCGGGGCCATCTTCGGCATCCTCATCTCGCTCGGCGTCTACTTCGCCTACGACTGGGGCAAGCTCATCGTGGAGAACGTCCCCCTCGAGTGGGTGTTCTTCATCCCAGCGGCCGTCCTGGTGGTCTTCCTCGTCCTCGACGTGGTGTTCGTCCGCGACACCCCGGCGGACGCTGGCCTCAAGGACTTCGACACGATGGACGCCTCCTCCGGCGACGACGGGCCGCGGCTGCCGGTGGGGAAGGTCTTCGCCAAGATGTTCACCAGCAAGATCATCATGACGATCGCGGTGATCGAGTTCTGCAGCGGGTTCCTGCGCCAGGCGGTGATGCAGTTCTATCCGCTGTTCGTCGGCGCCACCTCGGCGATCAAGCCCTTCATCATGGAGCACTGGGGCGCGTTCCTCTGCACCGCGGGGATCCTCGGCGGCATGTTCGCCGGGATCATCAGCGACCACGTCTTCGACTCCCGCCGCGGCCCGGTCGCGGCGCTGCTCTACGGCATCATGGTGGTCGGCTCGATCCTCGCGCTGGTGCTCTTCACCACCCCGGCGATCGGCGTCATCGCCCTCGTGATGTCGCTCGCCGTGATCGGGGTCCACGGGATGCTGTCGGGCACCGCCAGCATGGACTTCGGCGGGCGCAAGAACGTCGGCGTCGCGGTCGGCATCATCGACGGCTTCGTCTACCTCGGCACCGGCATCATGTCGCTGACCTACAGCTTCACGCTCCCGGACACGGCGGCGGAGAAGGTGGTGGCGGAGAACTGGATCTCGTGGCCCATCGCGATGATCCCGATGGCGATCATCGGCTTCATCCTGGCGACGCGGATCTGGAACGCCAAGCCGAAGGCCGCCACCGCCGCCCACTGATGCCGACGACGCGCGCCGTCCTCGTGGTGGCGGCGGCCTTGGCCGCCGCCGCCTGCGGGCGCTCGGTCGAGGACAAGATCCACGGCTGGCCTCCCCCCGCCGCGGCGTTTCGCGACACCGTGGAGCCGCCGGACACCTGGGAGCCACCCGACACGCTGCCCCCCGAGCCCGAGGACACCGCGCCGGTCGACCCGGACGCGCTGCCGTCGGAGCCGTGCGCGGCGGTGGTCGAGCTCGCCTGCCGCTACTACGGCCCCTATAGCGACGAGTGCCACGAGGCGCAGACCCGGGCCCCCGACGGCCGCGACCCCGAGACCGCCGCGGCGTGCGCGGCCCTGGTCGAGCGCTACGCCGCCGGGGGCGAGGAGGCCGAGAGCCGCGTCAACCCGTGCCGCCGGTACGCTCGCCTGATGTGCAAGGAGCTCGGGCGCGAGACCCAGGCGTGCCAGCGGGCCTCGGCGGTCGTCGCGCGGCTCGTCTACGCGCGCGAGAAGCGGGCCTGCCTCGGTGACCTGCTGATGTTCGAGGCGCGCACCCTGCCGCACCGATGAAACTAGTCGGCGGGGAAGTGGAAGATGACCTCGCCGTCGAGGATCATCCCGTCCTCGCGACGGGCCGTCTCGTGCCAGCCGTCGAGGCCGGTCTGGAGGGCCTCGAGCTCCTGCTCGAGGCGGGCGGTGTCCCGCGCCGCGCGCTCGATGAGGGTCCCCATGCGCGCGTGGTCGCGCTCGAGCATCGCGAGGCGCTCCGCCCGCGCCGGGTCGAAGAGGTTCATCGCGACGACGAACAGCGCCGCGCCGAGGAAGAGCGTGACGAAGACCGCCTTGAGGATTCTCGTGCTGGTGGCTTCGAACATCGGCTTTGGGCTCGTGGCCGGGCGGGGCGGAGGGGACGATCGGCGCCGCGCATCGCGACCGCGGCCGATCGATCGTAGGGCACCGGGATCGGGCGGGCCAGTTTTCGGGGCATTGTTCGACTCTCGGCCCGCTCGGAATCCGCCGGGCGGTGCCTACGTTGCCCGACTGGTGGCGCCGTCCAGTCGGCGCGCAGAGGAGTGCTCGATGCGGCGACGGCGGCTGGTCTTCGGGGCGATGGTGCTCGTGAGCGGGGTGCTGCTCGGCGTCGCCCTCGAGGGCGACGGACCGAGCGAGGCCACACCTGCGGCGCCCCCGGCCGTCACCGCGAAGCGCCCCAAGCCGGACGCCGACACCGTCGCCGCCCGTCGTCGGCGCGCGCTGGCGCGCCTCGCCACCCACGTCGAGGGCGCCACCCGGGCGCTCGCCGTCACCGTCGTCGACTGCCGCGGCGCGGCGGCGGCCGGCGCCGATGTTACCGTCATCGGCGCGGACGGGGCCGCCCTCGCCAACGGCCAGGCGGACGCCGGCGGCGCGTTCACCGCGCGGGTCCCCGAGGCAGACGCCGTCAGCGTCGTCGCGAGCCTCGGGCCCCACGAGGGCGGCGCCGCGGCGTCCAGCGACGCCGCCGTCCGAGTCGACGTGTGTCCCGGCGCGAGCGTCGAGGGGCGGGTCGTCGACCGCCGCGGTCGGCCGGTGAGCGACGCCACCGTGACCCTCGGCGACGGGCTCGACGTCGCGGTCACCGACGAGGCGGGCGAGTTCGTCCTGACCGACCTCGACCTGACCGGCGAGCGCATCGTCGCGACCGCTGAGGCCGCCAGCGGCGAGCTGGCCCTGACGCGGCTCGAGCCGTTCGAGGTGCGCCGGGTCGAGCTCGTGCTCGAGACCGGGCGGCGCCTCCTCGGCGTCGTCCTCGACCCCGCGGGCGAGCCGGTGGCCTACGCCACGCTCACGGCCCGGGACTTCGCCGACCAAGAGGTCGCCCGGGCGCGGTCGGACCGGCTCGGGCGCTTCTGGCTCAAGGAGGTCCCGTTCACCCCGGTGACGGTCGTCGCCGACGACGGGCAGGGGGGCGTCGGGCAGCTCTACGTCGAGGCGGACGCGGTGCGCGACGACCTGATCGTCACGCTGCAGCCCGCCGGGCGCCTGATGGTCGACTATCAGGGGGCGTACACCGGCAGCTTCGACGTCATCGCCCTCGTCGACGGGCTCGGGGACCGGCCCGGCAAGGTCACGAGCTTGCGCGGTCCGGGCGACGTCGTGGTGTTGCCGGCGCCGCGGAAATACTGGGTCGTCTACGGTGAGGACAACACGCCGTGCGGCGAGGTCCTGCTGACCCCGGGTCAGGTCGCGACGGTGCGGTGCGGTGCGCCGCGCGAGGGGCGGATCATCGGGCGGGTCGTCGACGCCGCGGGGCGCCCCCTCGCCAACGTCGGCGTCTGGCTGCGGGCGCCGGACGGCCTCGCCGACAACCGCGCGACCGACGGGGCGGGGCGCTTCGCCTTCGCGCTCGCGACCCCGCGCACGCTCCCGGCGGACGTCATCGTCGCGGTCCCGGGGCGCGACTACCTGCCGACGCGCCGCCGCAACGTCCCGCTCGCGCCCGGCGAGACCACCGATCTCGGGGACCTCCGCCTCGACGCCGTGGACGACTTCCCGGGCCTCGGGAGCGCCAACCCCTTCGGCGGCATCGGGGCCCAGATCGAGACCACCGAGGACGGGATCCGCCTCGGGCGCATCGTGCGCGGCGGGCCCCTCGACGTCGCCGGGGTCCAGGCCGGCGAGGTCGTCATCGCCATCGGCGAGGCCACGAGCGGGTTCTTGCCGGCGCTCGACGCGGTGCGGCTGCTGCGCGGGGCGCCAGGGTCGGCGATTACGCTGCGATTGCGAAAGGCCGACGGGTCCACCCGTGAGGTCAGCGTCGAACGCTCGGTGATCGACGTCGAATCAGCGGGTTGGGTGAACTGATGTCGCGCTCAGGGTTTCGCTCGAGGGGGCGCCGCGGGTGAAGTTCGCTGCAATGCAGCGAGCGGTCACGGGGTCGGCGGCTTCGGGGCGCCGCCGCCGGCGCCGCTGAACTCGTAGGGGAACCAGATGTTTCGGAAGCCGATGTCCTGGAGCACGCTGACGACGTCCATCATCGACTGGTAGCTCGTCGTGCGCTCGCCGCGGATCGCGACGCCGGCGTCCGGGCGGCGCTGCTGCAGCTCCTTGAGGCGCCGCTCGAGCTCGGCCGGGGTGACCTTCTGCGACGGGTCGATGGTGGCGCTGTCCACGGCGCGGTCCGCCGGGACCTCGAGGAGGTACATGTCGCCCTTCTCGGTGATGAAGACGGTCGTCTTGTCGGTCGAGACCGAGACCTCCTTCACGCCGGAGGTCGGGAGATCGATCACGAAGGCGTACTCGTTCTGTTTGAAGGTCGTCGTGACCAACAGGAAGATGATGAGCAGAAACACCACGTCGACCAGCGAGGTGACCTCGAGGGTCACCTCGGCGCGGCGGCTGCGCTTTCTGGAGGTGCGGAAGTTCACCCGACGCGCTCCGCGGAGGTGGGGGCCGGCGGCGCCGACGGGCCTCCGGCCATGCGGTCGAGCAGCGCGAGGCTGCGCTCCTCGAGCTCCTGGGCGTAGCGGTCGATCTTCGACTCGATGTAGCGGTAGGCGACGAACACCGGGATGCCGACCGTCAGCCCGGCGCCGGTGGTGTAGAGGGCCTCCTTGATGCCGCCCGAGAGGCGCGCGATGTCGGGGTTGGTCGTCCCCTGGATCTGATAGAAGACCTCGATCATGCCGGTCACGGTGCCGAGCAGGCCGAGGAGCGGGGCGATCGCCGCCACCGTCGACAGCACCCCGACCCAGCGCTCGAGCCGCCCAACGGCCACCGAACCCGCCTCCTCCATCGCCTCCTTGGCGGCCGCGCGACCGACCGGGCTGCGGTCGAGCCCAGCGGCGATCACCCGGCCGAGCACCGTCCGGCTCTCGCGGCACAGCTGGCGCGCCCGCGCCGTGTCCCCCGCGTCGAGGTGGGCGCGCAGGCTGTCGAAGAGCGGCGGGGGCACGATGATCCCGCGCCGCAGCGCGAGCAGACGGTCGATGAACGCCGCCGCGGCGACGATCGACGCGCCCAGGATGACCCACATCAGCGGGCCGCCGCGGTCGAAGAGCTCTCCCAGATCCATGTGCCGCCTACCTCGTCCCGGTCGGGGGTGAACGTTCCGTATATGCCGGGCGTGCCCGCGCCGTCACGCCCGGTAGCCTCGGCCCACCCGTCGCGAGGGGGCGGTCGTGCGCGTCACGCCGGCGCGAGCCCGATCGTGAAGGTCGTCCCGGCGCCGGGGATCGAGGTCACCTCGAGCGTCCCCTCGTGCTCGTCGACGATCCGCTTCACGATGGCCAGGCCGAGGCCGGTGCCGTTCTTCTTGCCGTGGGTCGCGAAGGACTCGAACAGGCGCCCCTCCATCTCCGGCGGGATCCCCGGCCCGTCGTCGGAGAAGGCGAAGTGGACGCGCCCGTCCACCTCCTCGACCCGCACCGTGAACGTGCCCCCGCGCTCGCTGAGCGCCTCCTTCGCGTTGCGCGCCAGGTTGAACGCGGCGCGCCGCATCTTCTGGTCGTCCATCCGGACCGCGCCTCGGTAGGGTGTCTCGACGACCAGCTCGACCCCGGTGGCCGCGAACTCCTCGCGCAGGGCCTCGGCCAGCTCGGCCACGAAGTCCTTCACCCACACCTTGCGCATCAGCAGCTGGCTCTCGCCGCGGGAGAACCTCAGGAGCTCCTGGATCATCGCGGTGATCGAGTCGACCTGCTTCTTGATGAGCGCGCGGTACTCCTGGCGCCGGTCCGCGTCGTCTTCCCGCGCCAGCGCTCGGGCGTAGCCGGAGATGATGGTCAGCGGCGTCTTGAGGTCGTGGACGACGCCGGACAGGGTCTTGCCGATGGTGGCGAGGCGCTCGGCCTTCTGCTCCTCGTCCATCGCCCGCGACAGCATCACCGACAGCGCCATCCGGCTCGCGATGACGCCGAGGATCCGCACGTCGCGGTCCTCGAACCCCCGCGGATCGTCGCGCCGGTTGACCACCAGCAGCACCCCGAAGGTGTCCTCGTTGTGAGTGATCGGCACGCAGACGGCGTTGCGCAGCGCGGCGCCGGGCGGGACCGGGAGGTGGAGCCCGTCGACCAGCTCCTGATCGGAGAGGCGCAGGCAGCGCGCCTCGCGGCGGCTGAAGACGTCGCCGGCGATCGTCCCCTCGAGGGCGAGCTGCGCCTCGGCGAGCCAGGCGGCGCTGGGCCCGATCGCGTGCTCGGCCACCAGGGCCTGGCGCCGCGGATCGTGCAGCAGCACCACCGCCCCGTCGCTCGGGTACTCGCCGAGGGTGCACTGGAGCACGCCGTCGAGGGCCTGCTCCTGGCTCATCGCGAGGGCGGCCGCGCGCTCGACGCGGAACAGCAGCTCGACCTCCCGGGTGCGCTCCTCAAGCTTGAGCTGGGTGTCGAGCAGGTCGATGTTCTTGGTGACCACGTCGATGTAGAGCTGCGAGTTCAGGATGCAGACCGACGCCTGGCCCCCGATCGCCCGCAGCAGCTGCTCGTCCGCGGTCGTGAAGTAGCCGTCCTGCTTGTTGAGGACCTGGATGACGCCGATGGTGTTGCTCTGCATGTCCTGGAGCGGCTGGCACAGGATCGACGTCGTCCGGTAGCCGCTGAGGCGGTCGACCTCGGCGTCGAAGCGGGCGTCCTTGTAGGCGTCCTTGACGTTCACCTGGCGCTTGTAGCGCGCGACCCAGCCGGCGATGCCCTGGCCGACCTCGAGCTCGATGGTCTTGATCTCGCCGCCGTGGGTGCTCTTGGACCACATCGTGCGCTGGTCGTCGGACAGGATGAAGAGCGTCGCCCGGTCGGCCCCCATCAGCGCCGTGGTGCGCTTGATGATCTCCGCCAGGACGCGGTCGTGGTTCTGCTCGCTGGCGAGGATCTGGCCGATCTCCTGGATCCCGCGGAGCTTCTTCTGCGCGAGCCGCGCCTGCTCGCGCAGGGCGTGGACCTCGGCCTCGAGCTGCTCGCGGGACAGCGAGGCGAGGGCGTCGTCGAGGACGGTGCCGGGGGGACGGTGCGTCACGCTGCTCCTGCCATCAGTGGGCCTCGAGCCAGTTCTTGCCCGGGGCGGCGTTGACCTCGAGCGGCACGTCGAGGTGGATGACCGACGACATCTCGCCCTTGGCGAGCGCGATGAGCGCGTCCGCGTCCCCCGCGGGGACCTCGAACACGAGCTCGTCGTGGACCTGCAAGAGCAGCCGCGCCGCCGGCAGCTCGCGTCCGAGGCGGGCGTGGATCTTCACCATCGCCGCCTTGATGATGTCCGCCGCCGTGCCCTGCACCGGGGTGTTGATGGCGATCCGCTCCGCCGCGCGCCGGGCGATCCCGTTTCGCGATGCGAGATCACCGACCCCTCGGATCCGTCCGAACATTGTAGATACGAATCCACTGGTTCTCCCGCGCTGCAACACGCCGTCCTTCCAGGCGCGGATCTTCGGGTACCGCGCGTAGTAGTCGTCGATGTACTGCTGCGCCTCGCCGCGCGAGATCCCTTGCTCTCTGGCCAGCCGGAAGGCGCTCATCCCGTACAGGATGCCAAAGTTGATGGCCTTGGCCATACCGCGCTGCATCGGGGTGACGTCGTCTTGTGAAATCCCGAGTATCTCCGAGGCCGTACGGCGGTGGATGTCGGCGCCCTCGCGAAAGCCCTGGATCATGCGCTCATCACCGGCGAGGTGGGCCAGGATGCGCAGCTCGATCTGGCTGTAGTCGGCGCTGACGAGGACGCAGCCGGCGTCGGGCACGAAGGCCTCGCGGATCTTGCGCCCGTCCTCGGTGCGGATCGGGATGTTCTGGAGGTTCGGGGCCTCGCTCGACAGGCGCCCGGTGGCCGCGACCGCCTGGTTGAAGATGGTGTGGATGCGCCCGGTCTCCGGTCGCACCAGGGTCGGCAGGACGTCGGTGTAGGTCGACTTGAGCTTGGAGACCCGGCGCCACTCGAGGACGAGGGCCGGCAGCGGGTGCTGCTCCTCGAGCTCCTCGAGGACCGAGCTGTCGGTCGAGGGCCCGGTCTTGGTGCGCTTGATCACCGGCAGGCCGAGCTCGTCGAAGAGGACCTCGGCGAGCTGCTTCGGCGAGCCGACCGCGAACGGGCGCCCGGCGGCCTCCTGCGCCTTGCGCTCGAGGGTGTCCGCGCGGGCGCCGAGCTCGATCGAGAGCCGGCGCATGAGCTCGCTGTCGATCTTGACCCCGGTCTCCTCCATGCGGGCGAGCACCGCGGCGAGGGGGATCTCCATGTCGGCGAGGAGGCCGTCGAGCTTCTCGGCCGCGAGCCGGGGCTCGAGGGCGTCGCGCAGGGCGAGCACCACCCGCGGCTCCTCGCAGGCGTAGGGCGCCATCTCGTCGATGCTCAGCTCATCGGCCCGGATCTGCTTCTTGCCGCTCCCGGCGAGCTCGCTGAACGTCGTGACGCGGTGCTCGAGCCAGGTGACCGCGACGTTCGCCAGGTTCTGCTGGTAGCGCCCCGCGTCGAGGAGGTAGCTGGCGAGCATCGGGTCGAAGTCGACCCCGGCGAGCTCGACCCCGGCGTAGCGGAACACCTGGAGGGCGTCCTTGGCGTCGAAGACGGATTTGCTGCGCTCGGGGTCGCCGAGGATGGGGCCGACGGCGGCGAGCACGGCGGCCGCGGGCAGCTGGGCGGGGGCCGGCGCGGCGTCAAAGAGCGAGCCCTGCGGGGCGTCGGCCGCGACCCCGTGGCCGATCGGGACGTACCAGGCGTGGCGCGTGTCGGTGGCGAAGGCGAGGCCGACGAGGCGGGCGGCGATCGGGTGCGGGTCGGTCGTCTGGACCGCCACCGCGATGCGGTCCGAGGCCTCGAGCGCTTGGACCATCGCCTCGAGATCGGCCGCCGTCCGGACGGTGTGCGCCGCGGGATCGTTGAGCTCCGCGACCGCCTGTTGGATCTCGGCCCCGCCTCCCGCGGCGTCGCCCTCGCCCTCGCCGGGAGCGTCGAGGTACTCGCGCTGCCAGGCCTTGAACTCGAGGCGGCCGAAGAGCTGGCTCAAGGCCGACCGGTCGGGCTCGCGGCGGACGAGATCGGCCAGGGTCAGGCCCAGCGGCACGTCGGTCCGCAGGGTCGCGAGGCGCCGCGACAGGTCGGCCTTGTCGCGGTTGTCGGCGAGCGTCTGGCGCCGCTTGCCCTTGATGGCGTCGAGGTTCGCGTAGACGCCGTCGAGGCTCCCGAACTCGGTGAGGAGCTTGATGGCGGTCTTGGGGCCGACGCCGGGGACGCCGGGGATGTTGTCGGAGCTGTCGCCCATCAGCGCCAGGAGATCGAGGATCTGGCCCGGCGGGACGCCCATCTTCGCGACCACCCCGGCGGCGTCGTAGCGGACGTTGCGCATGGTGTCGAGCAGCACGCACTCGTCGTGGACGAGCTGCATCAGGTCCTTGTCCGAGGTCACGATGACGGTGTCGACGTCCTCGGCGTCGGCCATGGTCGCCAGGGTCGCGATGACGTCGTCGGCCTCGAAGCCCTCGAGCTCGAGCGCAGGGATGTTGTAGGCGGAGACGATCTCGCGCATCACCGGCAGCTGCGGGATCAGGTCGTCGGGCTTCGGCGGGCGGTTCGCCTTGTAGGCCGGGTAGATCTCGCTGCGGAAGCCCGGCCCCGGGGCGTCGAAGACGACCGCGAGGTAGTCGGGCTGCTCGTCCTCGACGAGCCGCACGATCATCTGGGTGAAGCCGTACAGCGCGTTGGTCGGGAAGCCGTCGCTCGTCGTGAGCGAGCGGATCGCGAAGTACGCCCGGAAGATATAGCCGGAGCCGTCGACCAGGTAGAGGGTCTGCTTCTTCTTGCGCGCCATTCGTTGCGTCATCCCGGCCGCTTCTTGAACCACTCGCACGCCAGCGCCTCGTCGGGGGTCGCGGCGCTCTGAACGCAGGCCACCTTCTTGGCGTCCCACGCCTCCACGCACGCCTTGATGAAGCGGGTGCGCAGGCCGGCGTCGTGGGTGCGTCGGCCGATGCTCAACAGGTGCTCGTACGCGTCGCCGCAGCGCGCCTCGGGGCTCTCACCGCACGCGCTCGCGAGCAGGCCGAGCGCGAGCGACGCGGCCAGCGCGAGGCCGCGCACGCGCCCGCGCCCCTCGAGGCGCGGCCGGAGCGAGGGGCGGGCGCAGGCCGGGTCCACGTCGGGCATACCGGTAGCTACTGCCCGCCTCGGGCCGCGGTCAAGTGTAGCGTACCGGTCCGCTTGTCAGCGCGTCGCGTCGCTGGGTCTGGTATAAGCGGCGCGTGACGTCGTCGCCAGCCGAGCGGTCCGCCCGCGTCAAGCAGCACGCCCGCGAGGTGGGGTTCGACCTCGTGGGCATCGCCCCGCCCGAGGCCGACGTGGCGTGGGAGCGCTACGTCGCGCAGCTCGAGGCCGGCTACGGCGCCGAGATGGCGTGGCTCAGCGACAACGCGCCGCTGCGCCGGGACGCCCGCGCGGTCTGGCCCGACGCCCGCGCGGTCATCGCGCTCGGCGTGAGCTACGCCAGCGGCGATCCCGGCTACCTCGCCGCGCCGCCCGGGCCGGATCGCGGCTGGATCGCCCGCTACGCCCAGGGGCGGGACTATCACCTGTACGTGAAGCGGCTCCTGATCGCGCTCGCCGAGCGCCTCGCCGCCGACCCGGAGCTGGGCGGGCCGAGCACCGCTCACCGGCTCTTCGTCGACACCGGGCCGGTGCTCGAGAAGGCCTTCGCGCAGGCCGCCGGGATCGGCTGGATCGGCAAGAACTCCCTCCTCGTCCACCCCGGCCGCCGGGGCGAACCGGGCGGCCGCGGCTCGTGGTACTTCCTCGCGGTGGTGCTGACCCCGCTCGAGCTGGCCTTCGACGCCCCCGCGACCGACCACTGCGGGACCTGCCGGCGCTGCCTCGACGTCTGCCCCACCGACGCCTTCCCGAGCCCCTACGTCCTCGACGCGCGCCGCTGCATCGCCACCTGGACCATCGAGTCCCCGGAGCCCGAGCGGGTCGCCGACGCCGCCACCCTCGGCCAGCACGTCTTCGGCTGCGATCTGTGCCAGGAGGTGTGCCCGTGGAACCGGCGTCCGGAGCCGTCGCGTCACGCGCCGCTGCTGCCCCGCCCCGAGAACGTGCGCCCGACCCTCGCGTCCCTCGCCGCGCTCGACGAGGCGGGCTTCCGCCTGCGTTTCCCGAAGTCCGCTGTGCGGCGCGTCAAGGTTCGCCAGATGAAGTCGGTTCTAAAGGTGATTCGTGATGGTGCGGTGCAGCAGTCTGGCGGCGATGGGGGCCCCGATGGCGGCTCCTGAGCCGGGGACGTCGGCGCCGCTGTTCGCGCTGCGGCTGGCTCCAGCGGCCCCGCAGATCGCGGCGGCCCCGCCCGGGATCCCCCAGGGGCCCTCGCTCGGCGCGGCGGCCCGGGCGCGGTTCCGTCTCGAGGGGGTGCTGAGCGCGGCGTGCGCTCGCCGGATCGAGCGCCACCTGAGCGCGCTCCCCGGGATCCTCGGGGCGCGTGTCGACGACGAGGAGCACCTGATGGTCGTCTACCTCGCGTCGCGCTGGACCGTGGCCGCCCTGGCCTACGAGGCGGCGGTCGCGCCGGACATCGCGGTGACCCCGCTGGACCAGCCGGCGCCGCCCGAGCCGCGTTGGCGGATCCTGCCGCGCCACGTCGTCGGCCGCACGCTCATGGTGTCGATCGTCGGGCTCATCGTGGGGCTCGTCGACAAGATCGGCTATGGGCTCGATCCCGAGCTCCGCAGCATCGCCCTCGACCTGCAGGCGGTCATCACCACGGCGTTGGTGGGCTGGGCCGCGCGGCCGCTGATCCTGGGCGCCGCGCGCGGGGTCGCGGGTGGGCGCCTCGGCGAGCTCGCGCTGCCGCTGCTGCTCGGGTCCGCGCTCTACGTCGTGAGCCTGATCGCCTTCTTCCGCGGTGGCACGCCGGTCTTCGAGGTGACCCTCGTCGCCATCGGCGGCGCGGCCTGGCTCGAGCTCGACGGGTCGCGCCTGCGTCGCCGCCTGCGCGAGCGGCTCGGGGGGCGGATGGCGAGCGGGGCCTCTCACGCCCACCTGCTGATCGGCGGCGCGGTCCACGAGCTGCCAGCGGAGTCCGTGGTGGCCGGCGACCGGGTGGTGGTGCGCGAGGGAGACGTCGTCCCGACGGACGCCACGGTGCGGCGCGGTGAGATCGAGCTCGCCAACGGCGCCCACGGCCCCGGCGCGTCGGTGGCCGGCGGGGCGCACGTGGAGGGCGGCGAGGCGGTGCTCGAGGCGCGGATCGACCAGCCCGCTTCGTCGATGGCCCAGGCGGCGCGGCGGTTGGCGGCGACCGGACGCGCCGACCGCTGGCTCGCGGCGCGGGCGGGGCGTGCGGTGGTGTTGTTCGCGCTGGCGTCGGTGGTGTTCGCCGCCGGCCTGTTCATCGTGACGTGGGCCATTGAGGGGAGCCCGGGAGGTATCGAGGCCGGCGCGCTCGGGACGGCGCTCGCGATCCTGGCGGCGGCGGCGCCGGTCGCGGTGGCGCGGACGCGGGGGCTCGGGCTCTACGTGGCGCTGACCCGGGCGGCCGAGCGCGGCGTGGCGTTCCGGAGCCCGCGGGCGGTGGCGCGCCTCGGGGACGTGTCCGAGCTCATCTTCGAGAAGACCGGGACCGTGACCGAGGGGCGGCCCCACCTCGTGGCCACGGTGGTCGATCCCGACGTGAACCCCGAGCGGGTGATGCGCCTCGTGCGGGAGCTCGAGCGCGGGCTCGATCACCCGATCGCGCGGGAGCTCAGCCGGGTGGCGGTGGAGCGGGTGGGGCCGCCCGCGCGCGACGCCGCGCTCGTCGCGACGCGCCAGACGATCCGCGGCTACGGTGTCGTCGGCTATCTGCGCAGCGGGGCCGTCGTGCGCGTCGGCAACCGCGAGCTGCTGCGGTCGGTCGGGATCGAGCTGTTCGACGGGCGCTGCGTCGGCGGGCAAGGGGTGCGCAGCGGGCTCGCGGCGGTGGACTCGGCGGAGGCGCCCGAGACGGTGGTGTACCTGACCGAGGGGACGGAGGTGTTGGCGCGCTTTCACCTCGAGGATCCGGTGCGGCCGGACGCGCGCGAGCAGCTGCGGCGGCTCCGGGCGGTGGGCGTCGACGTGACGCTGGTGACCGCGGACGGCGCGCCGTGCGCGCGCAAGGCCGCAGAGGAGGCGGGTTGCGCGCGCTTCGTCGGCGATCTGACGGGGGCTGACGCGCCGGACTTCGTGGCGGCGCGGCGGCGCGAGTCCGGTGGGCTCGTGGCCGCGGTCGGCGACGGCTTCGAGGACGAGGAGCTGCAGCGCGCGGCGGACGTGGGGATCGTGATCGGGGCGGGGCCGGCGACCGACGCCGAGGTGGTCGTGGCCGAGCCGGACCTGGCGGCCCTCGTCGACGCCATCGACGCGGCGAAGGAGGCCCGCACCCGGGCGCGCTTCGCCCTCGGGCTCATCGCCTTCTACACCATCGCGGCCTCGGCGGCGGCCGCGAGCGTCGTCGAGGCGCCCCTGTGGGCCTTCGCGGCGGCGTCGCTGGTCGTGTCCCTCGCGATCGGCCGCCTGCTCGTCGCGGGCAACTGACCGCGCGAGCCAAATCGAGCCCTCGGGCTACTTACACTCGTTGTCGTCGCAGGACTTCCCGCCGCCACAGTCGGCGTCGACCTTGCAGACGAGCGCCTCGCAGCTGCCCGACGAGATCTTGCACACCATGGCGCCGTTGCAGTCGAAGTCGTCTTTGCAGCCGGTCTCCGACTCGCACCCGGTGAGGGTGATCGGGGCCAGTCCCATCAGCGCGATCGCGACGAGCAGAGCTCGCATTCGGCGTCCTCCAACCAGGATCCAGTGGTGCGCCGTTGGTAGCACGGTTGCGGCGCCCACGCCACTCGCCTCGGGCGCGTCGCCGTCGTCGAGCGCCATCACCCGAGCGCCTCGTCGAGCGCGTCGCACACCAGCGTCGCGCAGCGCCGCCGCGCCGGGAAGGCGGCGACCGACGCGAGCGCCGCCAGCTCCCCCTCGAGCGGCGGCCCACCGTCGCCGGCCACCGCCGCGCGCACCGACGCGGTCAGCGCGCGCGCCGCGGTCACCGTGCCCCCGGCGATCGCCCCCGCGAGCAGCGACGCCGCCGCCACACTGATCGCGCAGCCGTCCCCGGCGCACGCCACCGCGGCTACGACGCCGTCGACGACGGCGACCGACACGATCGCCCGATCGCCGCACAGGGCGTTGGACACGTCGGCCGTCCGCGCTGGGGGCGGGAGCTGCCCGCGACGGCGCGGGCGGCGCGCGTGATCCATCAGCACGGCGCGGTAGAGGTCGGCGGGGTCGGACATGGCGCGCAGGATAGCTTCTCGCCCGACGTGAACCAATCTCGCTTCAACTTCTGCTATGAAGCCCGACATCGGTGCCCGTCCACGCCGAGCGGGGTCTCGTTTGCTGCGGTGCGATTGTAGTCAACATCTTGAGATGGCGAAGGTTTCTCCTGGTCCTTCGGCGCCGCCGCGGGCGTCGGGGGGCGCCGCGTGAGCCCGCGCGCTCGACCGTGGGCGTGGCTGCTGCTGATCGTGCCGCTCGTCGTGTGGCAGGTCGTCATGTGGGCGCAGTACACCATCGACGACGCCGGGATCACGTTCGCCTACATCGACACCTGGCTCCACGGGGGCGGGCTCGCGTTCCGCCCGGGTGAGCCGCCGGTCGAGGCCTACTCCAACGCCCTGTGGCTGTTCGTGCTGACCCCGTTCGCCGGGCTCGGCTTCGATCTGGTGGTCGTGTCGAAGATCCTCGGGGTGCTGAGCGGGCTCGTGGCGGCGTGGGGCTTGTTCGGGGTGGCCCGCAGCGTCCCCGAGGCGCGGCCGTGGACCGCGGTGCTGGCGCCGCTCGCCCTGTGGGGGGCGCCCCTCTACGGCTTCTGGGTCGTCAGCGGGCTCGAGAACGGGCTCTTCTCCATGCTCCTCGTGCTGATGACCTGGCGGGCGCTGATCGACGCGCGCTGGCCGGGCGCGCGCTGGACGAGCCAGCTCCCGAGCGCGGCCCTGCAGTGCGCGCTCGTGATGACCCGACCCGACGGCATCCTCTACGTCGGCGCGGTGCAGCTCTGGCTGCTCGCCCTGGCCGCCCGCGCCCCCGCGGTCATCGCGGGCGCTCCGTCGGCGCCCGCGCGCCGGATGAAGCTCCGGCGCTGGACTCAGCGCGCCGCCCTGGCGGCCGGCCTCTACCTGATCTACTTCGCCGCCCGCTACGCCTACTTCGGGCAGATCCTGCCGAACTCCTTCGCCGCCAAGGGCCCGGGGCAGAACGGTGGCGTCCGGCTCTTCGACTTCGGGGCGCAGGGCTGGGCCTACGTCTTCGACGGCTTCCACGCCTACGCCGTCGCGGCGCCCCTCGTCATCGCCATCGCCCTGGCGCTGGCGTGGCGGCCCGCCCGGCGGGTCGCGATCCTGGCGCTGATCCTGCTCTTCGCCGGGCTCCTGTTCCCGATCGTCGCCGGCGGCGACTGGATGTTCGAGTGGCGGATGCTGTCGTTCAGCTGGCCGCTCGTCGCGCTGCTGCTCGCCCTCGGGGCCGGCGCCGCGGTGGGGCTCGGCGGGCGCCTGGTCGCGCGCCTCCCGCGGCTCCCCGAGCGCGTGCGCACCCTGGCGCCCCCGATCCTCGGCGGCCTCGTGACCCTCGTGACGGTCCTGCACTTCCGTGGTCCGTGGATCGCCCGGGCCGACGAGCGCGCCGAGAAGGTCAACATCACCATCACCGACCTCGCGCACCGCTCCGACTTCTACGCCTACGTCTCCGAGCTCGCCGGCGTCCACACCCCGCGGGTGGCCGACGAGGACGCGGGCGGCATGACGTGGAAGCGCCAGGTGGGCTACCTCGATCTCGGCAAGCTCGGCGACCTCAGCCTGGCGCGGCACTACCCCGAGACCTACGGGCACCTGCGCGACTACGTCTTCCACGAGGATCGGCCCGACCTCATCCACCTCCACGGCGCCTGGTACGACTACAAGCTCCAGGACATGGTCGAGTGGCGCGAGCTGTACGCCCCCGTCCTGGCGGCCCACACCAAGCGCTTCGACCACGTCTTCGCCGACAACGTCATCGCCGTCGCGCCCTTCGTCGTCGTCGGCCCGGGCGCGGTCGTGCCCGAGGCGAAGGGCTGGGACGGCCCTGATCCCGTCGCCGGTGGGCGCCAGGTGGCCCTGTCGGGGGCCGAGCTCGCCGTGGTCGTGGCGGACCTGCACCATCAGCCCGGCCAGGGTCAGGCGCCGCTGACCTGGGAGCTGGTCGGGCGCACGGCCAACCACGGTCGGCTGCCCGACCAGCTGCGCCTGCTCCCGTGCGACCAGCTCGGCGCGGTCCCAGCCGACGCGCCGGAGGACGACGAGGCGCCGGAGGAGGGCGCCCCCGCGGAGGGAGCGCCCGCGCGCGACGAGCGCCCGGCGGACCCGCCGGGGCCCGAGGTCGACACGCCCGCTCCCGCCGCCGCTCCCGCTCCGGCATCGGCTCCGGCTCCG
>PHBI01000124.1:20039-23079 GCA_002841945.1 Deltaproteobacteria bacterium HGW-Deltaproteobacteria-14 | reverse complement strand
GTCGGCGTCCGCGGGGAGCGCGACGGCGTGGTGGCCGGGTCCCGCGGACAGGGCGGCGGCGACGGCGTCCAAGGCGGCGTCGGGCCACAGGGCGGCGCCGCCGCGGGCGCCGAGGCGGTGCGCCGGGGGGCCGGGGAGGTGCGCGAGGGCGGCTTCGGCGTCGACCGGGCGGTCTTCGGGGGCGGCGGCGCTGAGCGCGGCCACCAGCGAGGCCAGCGCGGGCGCGCGGGCGAGCGCCGGGGCGAGGCTGCGCCCGAGGGCGTAGAGGTCGCTGCGGGGGCCGGGCGCGGCGCCGCGCAGGAGCTCCGGGGCGAGGTAGGCGCGGGTGCCGCCGAGCAGGCCGCCGTCGTCGTCGAGGTCGCTCGCCAGGCCGAAGTCGATCAGCACCGGCCACGGGCGCCCGTCGAGGGTGACGACGAGGACGTTGGCGGGCTTGATGTCGCCGTGGACGAGGCCGCGGCCGTGGAGGAAGGCGAGGGTGGCGAGCAGATCGGCCGCGAGGGGCGCGATCGCGTCGGGGGCGGTGTCGGCGAGCCAGTGATCGAGGCGCTGGCCGGTGACGAGCTCGCTCGACATCCAGGCGGCGCCGCCCGGGGCCTGGCCGACCTCGTGAACCCGCACCACGCCCGGGTGGTCGAGCTGCGACAGCACGGCGAACTCGGCGGCCAGGCGCGCGCCGTCGGCGCTCCGGCCGGCGGGCACGAGCTTCAGCGCGACCGCGCGGTCGAGCAGCCGATCGTGGACCCGCAGCACCTCGCCCATGCCGCCGGCGCCGAGCCGACCGAGGGGGACGAAGCGCCGCTGCAGCAGCGGGGGGAGCGTCGCGAGGAGACCGTGCATGGTCAATCTGTATCAGGCGGTTGCACCTCGGCTCAAGAATGTAAGCCTACATTGCAGTGCGCGGCGCGTCGGGAGGTGGCCGGAGGGAGCCGCGGTGGCGGCAGGGTTCGATCGACACGACGCCACCTGCCTCGGCGTTGCCTAAGCCGAGAATCAGAGCTATAACAAAAAAGCATGATGACCCAGGTCCCTGGCGGCCACGTTCGACGTCGCGGACCGGGGCCTCACATGGAGGTCGAGTCGTGACCCTCACCAAGCCCTCGCTCCCGGTCCTGGCCGTGGTGCTCATCTTCCTCGCGCCGCTGATCCTCGTCGCGCCGTGGGCGTTCCTCGTCGCCGCGCCCGTCGTCGTGGTGGCGCTGCTCGTCTTCGGGGTCCCGACCCTCGCCGCGCGCGAGGTCATCGCCGAGAAGGCCCCCGAGGGCGTCGAGGTCATGTGCCTTGACGGCCTCGAGAAGAACCCGGAGGTCGCCGCGCGCATCCGGGGTGAGATCAACACGCTCTTCGCAGACACCCCGCCCGAGAAGGACCCGGTCGCCTGCGCCTGCGTCACGCAGCAGGGCGAGCAGTGGCTCGGCGTGCTGCGCATGCGCACCACCGACGGCCACAGCTACACCCAGGTCGAGGGCGCGACCCCCGCCGAGGCAGGCGATCGCATGGCCGAGGCCATCCAGGGCTACCAGCGCCGCTTCCCGGTCCTGCAGCCCGAGCCGGTCTCCTACCAGGAGTGCCAGAGCGACTGCTGCCACCTCGGTCGCAAGTCGATCTTCTACATCGACCGCGACAAGTTCGGCCGGCCGCACAAGCACGGGTAGACGGGCCTGGTGTAATTTGAGATTGCGTCAGCGCGCCGCGATGTAAGCTCAGTTTGCGAAAGCCGCTCGTGGTCACCTCCGCCACGCGCGGTCAGCGCGTCGCGGGACGGGGGCGGGACCGGGGCGGTCCGGCGCCCGAGGCGCCGTCGGGCGTTCGGTGGCACGGGCCTTGCGTTAGGCTCCGGCGTGAACCCGACCCGACCCGCCGCCGCCCCCCGAACCCGCCCGCGCCTCGCCGTGCGGCTCTTGGCGCTCACGCTCTCGACCGTCGCCGGTCTCGGGCTGGCCGAGCTGGTCGTCGGGGCGGCGCGCGGTTGGGCCTTCCCCTACCTCAACCTCTACGTCGCGGACGACGACTACGGGGTCCGCCTCGAGGCCGACGCGTCGACCCACGTGCGCAGCCGCGAGGGCCGGATCACCGCCATCCGCACCAACGCGCTCGGCTTCCGCGGCCCCGACTGGGCCCCGGCGGTGAGCGACGCCCCGGTGCCCGGGCGGGTGCTCCTGCTCGGCGACTCCCAGGCCTTCGGCTACAACGTCGCGGAAGACGACGGGATGGCCGCCCACCTCGCCGCGGCCCTCGGCCCTGGCGCCGAGGTGCTCGACGCCGCGACGCCGACGTGGGGTCCCCCCGAGTACCTGCGCGCGCTGGCCGAGCTCGGCCCGGTCTACCGCCCCGAGGTGGTCGTCGTGGTGATGAACCTCGCCAACGACTGGCTCGAGGCGAACATCCCGAACCGCCGCCGCAGCACCGCCAAGGACGGCTGGGTGGCCTACCGTCGGCCCGACGAGCCGGCCCCCGAGCCGAACGCGCTGCGGACCTTCTTTCTCGGCCGCTCGCACCTCGTGTACGCCGTCCGGGCGCTGATCGCCGGCGCCTCCGACGCCCCGCCGACCGACGCCGTCACCGCGCGGCGCCTCCTCGACAACCTCACGACCATCGCCCGCCCCGACGGCGCCTACCGCTCGCGCCTCGGCCGCTACGCCACCGCCGCGCGGGAGCGCTGCGAGGCCCTCGGCTGCCGCGTCGTCATCGCGGTGCTGCCGCTCGACGTCATGGTCGACCCCCGCGAGTGGGCCAAGTACGGCGACACCCCGACCGACCTCTCCCCGCTGGCGCAGCTGGGCCCGGCGCTGGTCGCCGACGCCCACGCCGCCGGGGTCTCTGCGGTCGACCTGACCCCGGCGCTCGTGGCCGCCTCCCCCGGCGCCTTCCTGCCCGACGACTACCACCTCGCCCCCGCCGGCCACGCCGCGGTGGCGGCCGCGGTCGCGAGTGTTCTCGCACCTGCACCCGCGCCCGCGGCTGATCAAATACGCTCGCTACGGGGCGCCTCGGTGGAACGCCTCGCGCATCCCACCGCGGACCTCGCGAGCTCGGCCCG
>PHBI01000124.1:0-19819 GCA_002841945.1 Deltaproteobacteria bacterium HGW-Deltaproteobacteria-14 | reverse complement strand
CTCGCTTTCCCCCGCCGCCTTCGGCGCCCCCGCTGGCGCGGGGGATGTGAGTCGGCTTCGCCGACGGGGCCCGCACGCTGCCGCTCCCCCTTTCGCGCCCGCGCTCGCCCGCGCCCAGCCCCCGGAGGTCCCCCGATGATCGCCCGCGCCGAGCGCGCCCCCGCGCTCCTCCGCCTCGCCGCCCCCCTCGCCTGGCGCGACGACCGCGCCATCGCCACCAAGCTCATGGGCTTCGCCGCGACCGAGCAGGGCAGCGCCCTCGACATGCTCCGCGCCGCCGAGCGCACCGCCGACCCGCGCCTGCGCCGGCTGTTTCTGCGCCATGGCCTCGACGAGGCGCGCCACGCCCAGCGCTTCCGCGACACCGCCCGCGCCATCGCCCCCGAGCACGCCCAGGCCCGCCACCACGAGGCCGTCCGCGCCGAGCGACAGGACCTCTGGGACCGGCTCGGCGAGACCCGCTTCGTGGCCTTCGTCTATCTGTCCGAGGCCCGCGCCGCGAAGCAGTTCGCCGTCCTCGCCGACCACTTCGCGGGGCACGGGACGCTCGGGCCGCTGTTTGGCGAGATCGGCAAGGACGAGCGCTTCCACGTCGCCTACTCCAAGCAGCTCCTCGACGAGTGGCGCGCCGCCGGCCGCGGGCGCGAGGTCGCCCGCGCCCTGCGCCGGGCCAAGCTCAGCGGCGCCTGGGGCGTCTGGCGCCGCGCCGGCCACCGCATCGGCGACCGCGTCGTGCGACTCGTCATGGCGCTGCTCTTTCTGACCGTCGTCGCCCCCTTCGGGCTCTTCGCCCGCCGCCGCCCCGCCGGCTGGCGCGACACCACCGTCTCGCTGCGCACCCGCGAAGACTTCCGGAGGCAGTTCTAATGCGCATCCTCGGCATCAGCGCGCTCTTTCACGACAGCGCCGCCGCCCTGGTCGTCGACGGCGTCGTCGTCGCGGCGGCCCAGGAGGAGCGGTTCAGCCGCAAAAAGCAGGACGCCCGCCTGCCCGTCGAGGCGGCCGCCTTCTGCCTGGCCGAGGCCGGGCTCACCGCCGACGACCTCGACTACGTCGTCTTCTACGAGAAGCCGCTGCGGAAGTTCGACCGCATCCTGAGCTCGAGCCTCGCCACCTGGCCGCGCGGGCTCGGCCGCTTCGTTCGCGCCATGGGCACCTGGCTCGGCGGGCGCCTGTGGCTCGAGGGACAGATCGCGCGCGCCTTCGACGTCCCCGAAGATCGCGTGCTCTTCTCCGACCACCACCTCTCCCACGCCGCGAGCGCCTTCTACCCGTCGCCCTTCGAGCGCGCCGCGGTCCTGACCGTCGACGGCGTCGGCGAGTGGACCACGACCGCCATCCACCGCGCCGCCCCCGGCCCCGACGGCCAGGTGGTCCTCGAGACCCTGCGGACGCTGCAGTTCCCGCACTCGATAGGCCTGCTCTACTCGGCCATCACCGCCTACCTCGGCTTCGAGGTGAACAGCGGCGAGTACAAGGTCATGGGGCTCGCCCCGTTCGGCGAGCCGCGCCTCCTCGAGGCCTTCGAACGCCTTGTGCAAGTGCGAGATGACGCCTCGCTCGAGCTCGACATGAGCTACTTCCAGTTCGACCGCAGCGCGAAGAGCTACACCCCGCGCCTCGAGGCCCTGCTCGGGCCGGCGCGGTCGCCGGAGGCGCCCCTCGACCCCCGCGACGGAGGCGAGGGGCAGCGCTTCGCGGACGTCGCCCGCACGCTCCAGGTCGTCACCGAGCGCTACCTGCTGGCCCTGGCGGCGGAGGCCGCGCGGCTCACCGGCGAGACGAACCTGTGCCTGGCCGGCGGCGTCGCCCTGAACTGCGTCGCCAACGGCAAGCTCGCCCGGGAGGCGCCGTTTGACGGCGTCTACGTCCACCCGGCGGCCGGCGACGCCGGCGGGGCCCTCGGAGCCGCGCTGCTCGTGGCCCACACCCTCGGCGGCGACCCCCGCGACCGCGCGCCGCTCTCGCCCTTCCTCGGCCGCGGCTACGCCCACGACGAGGTCGCCGGCTTCCTGAGCGACGCCCGGGTCCGCCACCGGGTCCTCCCCGACGATGACGCCCTGTGCCGCGAGGTCGCCAAGCGCCTGGCCGCCGGCGAGATCGGCGGGTGGTTTCAGGGGCGCTTCGAGTGGGGTCCCCGCGCCCTCGGGGCCCGCTCGATCCTGGCGGACGCGCGCATCCCGGGCATCGGCGACCGCGTCAACGCCCGCATCAAGTTCCGCGAGCGCTTCCGCCCGTTCGCCCCGGCCGTGCTGGCCGACGAGGCCGAGCGCTGGTTTAGCCTCGACGGCGACGTCCACGCCCACCTGACCCCGCAAATGCTCGCCGTCGTGGGGCTCACCGACGAGGGGGCCGCGACCCTGCCGTCGGTGCGCCACGTCGACGGCTCGGCCCGGGTCCAGACGGTCGACCCCGCGGCGTCCCCGGCCTTTGGGCGCCTGCTCGAGGCCTTCCGCGCCGAGACCGGGGTCGGCGTGCTGCTCAACACCTCCTTCAACCTCAAGGGCGAGCCCATCTGCGGCTCGCCGGCGGACGCCCTGGCGACCTTCACCCGCTCGGGCCTCGATTTTCTCGTCCTCGAGCGCGCCATCGTCGAGCGCGCGGCCTGACCGGCCGGGAGACCCTCATGAACGCACGCCCCATCCCCCGCAGCCCCGCCGCCGCCCCGGTCGCGCGCCGGCGCCGCCCCCGTCGGCGCCTGCTCGGCAAGCTCGCCACCGTCGGTCAGCTCACCCGTCACCTCAGCGGCAGCGGCCGCTGGTTCCTCGTCCCGTTGGTCGTGATCCTGGTGCTGAGCGCGGTCCTCGTGGCCGTCGTGCACCTCGTCGAGGTCGCGGCCCCCTTCGTCTACAGCCTGTTCTAGCCAACGGCAGGTCTTGGACCGATACGACGCCGTTTCGCCCCCCCGCCAGAGGGTAGCTGGCTCGTCCCGTCGCCTTCTCCATCTTCCAGCCGGAGCCTTCCCATGCGCCTCATCCTCGCCTCCCTCACCTGCGCGCTCGCGCTCGGCGGCTGCCTCGACTCGGGCGGCGGCAGCGCCTCGGGCTCCGACGCCACCGCGACGAGCGCCGCCGACACGACCTCGACCAGCACCCAGGACACCGCGGTCGCGACGACGACCGATACGACGGCCACGACCAACAGCCCCGACACCAGCGCGGCGGCCGACACATCCACCCCGGACACCGCCGAGTGTGTCGGTCTGACCCAAGCGTGCACCACCACCGCCGAGTGCTGTGGCGGCGCCTTCTGCCCGGCGGAGGTCAGCTACAACGAGGGCTTGTGCACTGCACCATTGGCGGACGGCGAGCAGTGCTTCGTCAACGACTGGTGCGCGTCCGGCGTCTGCAACGCCGAGGGCACCTGCGGCGCGCTCGAGTGCCACGAGGCGGACGCGGAGTGCTGGTACGACGAGGCGTGCTGCTCGGGAGCGTGCTTCTACGACGTCGCCAGCCCCTACGTCCCGGGGAGCTGTGGGGCGCCGCTGGCGGTCGGGGCGATCTGCGCCCGCGACAGCTGGTGCGTCAGCGGCAAGTGCTTCGACGGCGTGTGCGCTGCACAAGACTGCAAGGCGGTCGACGCCGAGTGCCAGGGCAGCTGGGACTGCTGCACCGGGGTGTGCTCGAACGAGGTGCAGGCGCGCTACGGCTCCGGCGCCTGCATGGAGCGCCTGCCCGCCGGCTCGGTCTGCTACAGCGACAGCTGGTGCGCGAGCCTCGACTGCGGCGACGAGCTCACCTGCACCGAGTTCTGAGCCGCGACCGCCCGGCGCGGGGCCGGTCGGGCCCCGCGCCGCGGCGGTCGCGACCGCGACGTTCACGTCTGGTCTCTCGACGGCGTCAACAGCGGTGGCTACGATGCGCCGCGCAGCCACCGGAGGTCTCGATGAGGGACGACGACGACGACGACACCCCCGACGACGCGCCCGGCACCCCGGCCGTTGCGCTCCCGCCCCGCCGCATCCGCCACATCCAGCCGCTCGGCTTTCGCGTCCTGGTGCGGGTCGCCCCCGACGATCAGCGCACCAGCGGCGGGCTCTTTCTGCCCCAGGGGGTCGCCCAGCAGCACGAGGACGCGCTCTACGGCGAGGTCGTCGAGGTCGCCCGCGCCCACGCCGACGACGACGAGTCCCTCGGCGAGAACGTGTCCGGCGTGCCGGCCGGCGCCATGGTGCTGTTCCCCAAGGACGCCGGCCACCGCGTCCCGTGGGACCACGATCTGCGCGTCATCGAGACCAAGAGCATCCTCGCGGTGGTCGAGGAGCTCGGCTTCGACCAGGCGCACTGATCGAATGCGCTCGCTACGGGGCGCCTCGGTGGAACGCCTCGCGCATCCCACCGCGGACCTCGCAAGCTCGGCCCGCGGCGGGAACCCTCTGCGCGAGGCGTTCCAGGCGACGATGAAATGCGCTCGCTCCGGGGCGCCTCGGTGGAACGCCTCACCCATCCCACCGCGGAGCTCGCGAGCTCGCCCCGCGGCGGGAACCCTCTGGGTGAGGCGTTCCAGGCGCCCCTGCGCTCACTTCCCCCCGCCCGCCTGCGGCGGCCCCCCGCTGGCGCGGGGGGAGGTGTGTCGGCTTCGCCGACGGGGCCAGCACCCACCCGGCGGTGCCCCCGCTCGCGCGGGGGATGTGTGTCGGCTTCGCCGACGGGGCCAGCACCCACCCGGCGGCGCCCCCGCTGGCGCGGGGGATGTGTGTCGGCTTCGCCGACGGGGTCAGCACGCTTCGGCTCCGAGATCGTGAACGCCCGCCGGCGGGTGCCGACGGGCGTTCGCCCAGGTCTTGGCTGGCTGATCAGCCCTCGGGTTGCTCGGCGGCCTTAGCGGTGCGCTGCTCAAAGCTGAGCTCGGCGACCCCGTCCTGGAAGCGGATGTGCGCGAGCATGAGCTGCTGCTGCATGTCCACGATGGCGATGGTGTCCTTCTGGACCCGGTCCGACATCTCGCGGAGCTTCTGCTGGAGGTGCTTGAGCAGGGCGTTGCCCCCGCGGACGCCGTCGAGGCTCACGATCTGCCCCTGGAGCTCGCTCGTGCGCACGCGGAACTCTTCGACGCGCTCCCGCGCCGCCTCGATTCCCTGGGTGATGTTCGCCATCTCGGTGTGGATGGCGAGGAGCTTCTTCATCGGCGCGGCGAAGCGCTCGTCGACCTCGTCGCCGCCCTCGACGTAGGCCCGGACCAGCGCCAGCCCCTCGGGGGAGCGGACGTCGATCGCCTTCACCAGGGGCGTGGCCTCCTCGATCTCGAGGGTCTTGGTCTCGCCCGCCTTCAGCGCGACGCGGAAGAGGTGCGCCTCACCCGTCTGCTCGTAGGTCTTGGGGCTCTCGACGAGCTTCCACCCCTTGCGGACGGTGTGGCGCACGAACACCTCGGTGTCCTTGTGCAAGAGGCTCGTGACCTTCAGCGTCGTCTTGCGCGTGTGCTGCACCTCGGTGCGCAGGATCCCGCGCTGCAGGGTCACCAGGCGCGCGATGCGGTCGTCCGTCGAGCCCGTGCGGTCGACGATGATCTCGCGGTCGAGGGCGAAGGGGACCACCGCCGTCGAGTGCGGCGGGATCGGCTCCGAGAGCCCCTCACCGATGAAGCGCCCCTCGCCGTAGACGGTCATGGGGCCGGTCTCGAGGGTGGACTCGGTCGGGTTCTTGAAGCGGATGGCCTTGAAGGCGTAGCGCTCGTTGCCGCGCGCGGACTCGGCGTCGTAGAGGTAGACGATGTTGCCGTCGGCCTTGTCGTCGAGGATGGCGATCATCGCGCTGGTGCCGCGATCGACCGTCACCGTGGCCTCGGACTGGAAGTGGCTCTCGCCGATGGGGTCGCCGACGGCCAGCTCGGGGGAGGCGGCCGGCTCGGTCTGCACCAAGCGCACGCCGCCCGACTGACCCGCGACCCGACCCTTGGCGGCCACCCGGAGCCGCGCGGGGGCCACGCCCTCGCGGATGAGCTCGTTGCGCAGCCAGTTGGCGCGGTCGCTCGAGACCTGCTCGGCGTCGCGCTCGCCGTCGCCAGCGTAGCCCTCGATGACGATCTGGCCGCCGCTGTGGTTGAGCTGCTCGGCGAGCTGCTTGACCGGCGGCGGGGTGCGGGCGACGGGAGCCGGGGGCGGCGGCGCGTCGGTGGCCGGGCGCCTCGCGGCCGAGGTGCGAGCGCTGCGGCCCCCGCCTCCGTCGCTGCGCCCGTACGCGGAGCCGCCGCGGCCCTGGGTGACCAAGGTCCGCTCGACCTGCTCCGACTCCCGGGCGAGCTGCGGCGCCGCCGCCGCTGCCGCCGGGCGATCGTCGGGCATCGGGATGGAGGCCATGTCCACAGCGGCGATGACCTGCTCACCGTCCTTGGCCTGGCCGTAGGTCGAGCCGCCCGTCGGCGGCGCGACGGCGAAGCGCTCCTCGCTCTTGAGGGTCTCGCGGAAGACCGTCCGGACCGAGCGCAGGTCGTATCGGAAGGACAGCGCGGAGCTCGAGCCCACGCCGATGCGGACGTTGTCCCACTTCTCGCCGGAGGTGTTGTCGACGATGGCCCAGCCCTGAATGCGCACGTCGTCGCCGGCGACCATGACGCGGTAGCTCGGTTTCCAGGCGGGGGACTCGGTGATGTAGGTCAGGACGACGTCGTGGACGCCCGCCTCGGCGATCTGCACGCGCATGTCGACCTTGCCGTCCGAGGTCGCCCCGCTCGTCGGGAAGGACACCGGCAGGGTCTCGCCGCTCTTGGCGTCCTTGACGGTCAGCGACTTGAGGAAGTCGTCGACCTTGTCATGGGGCACGGTCAGCGTCAGCGAGCCGTCGGTGACCTGAGCGGTGCGCTCGTAGTAGGCGATGCCGTTGCGATAGACGACGACCCGCCCGAGGGTGGCGTCGTCCGCCTCGACGTGGCTCGCGTAGGTGCCGCAGGCGGCCGTCAGGCCGCTGGTCAAGAGAAGCGCCGTCAGCGCCGTGGTCCGCATCTGCTGTCCTTTGGTGGGGTCTGCAACGGAGCTTGCGACGCGTCGGGGGGGCGATGGGTCTACGGTTTGTAAAAAACCGGGAACAATGAAGTGAGCCCGCCGGGAGACCACACAGAGAAGCGCCCGTCGGGGGGGGGCCGGCGGGCGCTCTCCAACTCAAAGGCCGCTCGGGCTCAGCTCTGTGGCGGGGCCGCCGCGGCGGTGCGCTCCTCGAAGCTGAGCTCGCTGACGCCGTCCTGGAAGCGGATGCGGGCGAGCATGAGCTGCTGCTGCAGGTCGACCACGGCGATGGTGTCCTGCTGGACGCGGTCGGACATCTCGCGGAGCTTCTGCTGCAGGTGCTTGAGGAGGCTGTTGCCGCCGCGGACGCCGTCGAGGCTCACGATCTGCCCCTGGAGCTCGTTCATGCGGGCGCGGAACTCCTCGACGCGCTCGCGGGCGCCCTCGATGCTCTGGGTGATGTTGGCCATCTCGGTGTGGATCGCGAGGAGCTTCTTCATCGGCTCGGCGAAGCGGGCGTCGACCTCGTCGCCGCCCTCGAGGTAGGCGCGGACGAGCTCGACGCCGGCCGGCGAGCGGACGTCGACGGCCTTCACGAGCGGGGTCGCCTCGGCGATCTCGAGGGTCTTCGTCTCGCCCGCCTTCAGCGCGACGCGGAAGAGGTGGGCCTCGCCGGTCTGCTCGTAGGTCTCGGGGCTCTTCACGAGCTTCCAGCCCTTGCGCACGGTGTGGCGGACGAAGACGACCGTGTCCTTGTGGAGCAGGCTCGTCACCTTGAGCCGGGTCTGCTTGGTGTGCTGGACCTCGGTGCGCAACACGCCCCGCTGCAGGGTCACCAGGCGTGCGATGCGGTCCTCGGTCGAGCCCTCGCGGTCGACGACGATCTCGCGGTCGAGGGCGAAGGGGACCACGGCGGTGGCGTGGGGCGGGATGGGCTCGGACAGCCCCTCGCCGATGAAGCGCCCGTCGCCGTAGACGGTCATGGGGCCGGTCTCGAGGGTCGAGTCGGTGGGGTTCTTGAAGCGGATGGCCTTGAAGGCGTAGCGCTCGTTGCCGCGGGCGGACTCGGCGTCGTAGAGGTAGACGATGTCGCCGTCGGCCTTGTCGTCCATGATGGCGATCATGGCGCTCGTGCCCTTGTCGACGGTCACCAGCGCGTCGGACTGGAAGTGGCTCTCGCCGATGGGGTCGCCGTCGGCGAGCTCGGGGGAGCCGGGCTCCTCGGCCTGGACCAGGCGCACCCCCGCGCCCTGGCCTTCGACCTTGCCCTTGGCGACGACCTCGAGGCGGGCCGGGGCGACCCCCTCGCGGATGAGCTCGTTGCGGAGCCAGTTGGCGCGGTCGCTCGAGCGCAGCTCGGCGTCGCGCTCGCCCTCGCCGGCGTAGCCCTCGATCATCACCTTGCCGCTCGAGCGGTTGAGCTGCGCGGCCAGCTCGGCGACCGGCGGCGGGGCGGGGGCCGCGGTGGCGCCGGTGGTGGCGCGCCTGTTGCCATCAGCCTTGGTCCCGTGGCCGCGGCGGCCGCCGCCGGTGTTGTCGCCGAGCTGCGCCGTGCTCTCGAGGTAGGGCTCGAAGGCGTCGTCGTCCAGGCTCGGGATGGCGGCGGAGTCGACGTTGGCGAGGACCTGGACCCGCCGACCGTCGGTCGTGTAGGTGGAGCCGCCGGTGGGCGGGGCCACGGCGAAGCGGTCCTCGCCCTTGAGGGTCTCGCGAAACACGGTCCGGACCGAGCGCAGGTCGTAGCGGAAGGACAGCGCCGAGCTCGAGCCGACGCCGATGCGCACGTTGTCCCACTTCTCGCCCGAGGTGTTGTCGACGATGGCCCAGCCCTGGATCTTGACGTCGTCGCCCGCGACCATGACGCGGTAGCTGGGCTTCCACGCGGGAGACTCGGTGATGTAGGTCAGCACGACGTCGTGGACGCCGGGCTCGGCGATCTGCACCTGCATCTCGACCTTGCCGTCGGAGGCGTTGTTGCCGGCGGTCGGGAAGGAGACGGGCAGGGTCTCGCCGGTCTTGGCGTCCTTGACGGTCAGCGACTTCAGGAAGTCGTTGATCTTGTCGCCGGGCACCGTGAGGCTCAGCCTCCCGTCGGTGACCTGGGCGGTCCGCTCGTAGAAGGCGATGCCGTTGCGGTAGACGACCACCCGCCCGAGGGCGGCGTCGTCGGCCTCGACGTGGCTCGCGTAGGTCCCGCAGGCGGCGGTCAGGCCGCAGGTCATAAGCAGCGCGGTCAGCGCGACAGTCCTCATCGTTTCCTCCGTGGCGTATCCAACGGGGGCTTGCGACGCGCTGCGACCGCGATGGGTCTACGAAGCGATACTTTTCGGAACAAACCCGCGAGACCGGCCGCCGCAGCGGCCGGCCTCGGGTACGGGGCGCCTACTTCGGGTGGCAGATGGTGGGGGGGATCTGGGTGACGCGGGTCACCAGATCCGCCAGGAAGGCTTCGAAGGGGTCGGGGGCGCACAGGTTGGCGACTACCCCGTCGTCGCCGAAGGCCGCGGCGAAGGCGAAGTAGCGTGCGCCGTAGTCGGCACGGCCCAGCTCACTGTCGCAGATGCTGGTCTGATGAAAGCAGACCTTGGGGTCGGTCTTCGAGGCGACGTAGGCCGCGCGGGCCGCGTCGACCTCGGACGGGGTCGCCGCGAGGGAGTCCCCGCTGATCGCGCCGACGATGATCGCGCGGTCGGGCTTGAGACCGCGGAAGCGCGCGACCAGCTCGTCGACCGCGACCAGGGGGCCGCCAGCGGTCGTGTCGCCGAGCAGCGCGCAGGTGTCGTAGTCGTTCTCGCTCACGGTCTGGCCGTCGGCGACCGTGCAGTCGTCCTCGTCGGAGACGAAGACCAGCAGCAGGTTCGCGTCGGTGCGAAGGAAATCCTGGGACTGGATCGCGTTGGGGCCGACCGGGTCGAGGGCCGCCCAGGCCGCGCCGAGGCCCTGCTCGTACTTGAAGCACTTCTCCTGGTTCACGCCGACGGTGGTGAGGCACGCCGCGGCGTCGAGCTCGTTGGTCGCGAGCCACGCGCGCTGGCCGGACGCGACCTCCGGCGGGCAGCTCGCCTCGGGCGGCGGGACGACGCAGCCCCAGTCGCTCGCGTTGGGAGACGGCTTCTGGCAGACGGCGCGCGGATCGCCCGTCGCCGTGACGCACTCCGCGTCCTCCGTGCACTGGCGGATGCACTCTGAGTTGACCGACCCGTTCGGGTTGGTCCCGCACGCCTCGGTGTTGGCGTGACGGCACGTCCACTCGCCGCCGTCGTCGCCGAAGGCCGCCATGCACTCTGCGTCCGAGAAGCACGACGACACGTAGCGGAGCTGGCACGGGGGCGGATAGGCGGTCGCGGGCGTCGTGTTGAACACGCCGCCGGCGCTGAAGATGGAGGTCCCGTCGACCTCGCACTGCATGTCGGGCGTCGTGACGGCGAAGTGGACGTCGCCGTGCAGCGCCTGGAGCTGCAGCGCCAAGCGCTCGAGCTTGCCCGCCAAGGTCGTCTGCTCGCCGCACATCGAGCTCGAATTGTCGACGACGACCACCACGTCGAGCAGCGGAGCGTAGCACCCGCTGCCGCCGATGGCCCCGACGACGTTGGCGTCGACGTCGCTGAGCCCGTCCTGGGGGCCGCAGATCACGAAGCCGGGCCCGGCGGCCGAGTGCGGGAACGTCGGCGGGCAGCTGAAGCCGGTCTCGATGATCGGCGCGGCGATGACGCAGTAGTCGACACCGTCGTAGCTGACCGGCACCCCGCCGGGACAGGGGCCGTCGTCCTTCGTGGCGCTGTCGGCGCACGCGCCGGCCACCATGGTCAGTCCTAGCGCCGCCGCTATGAGGATCGTCCGTCTCATCTCAGTCCTCCTCCTTGTCTGTGTCCACCTGGGGAAGCGGGGTCTCGCGCAGCAGCGCGTACGGCGCCCAGATCACGCTGAAGTCGATGGCGACGGCGTCGTCGTCGCCCCGGGCGGCCTCGTCGAGGTCGGCGAGGGTGCGCCAGATCACCTGCTCGTAGAGCGTCGCGACGCGCTCGAGGTCGGCCCGCCGCACGCGCAGCGTCAGCGTCCGGGCGAAGGACGCGCCGGGCTCGCCGCCGCCGAAGAAGCGGGCGAACACGGTGTTCGCGAGGTTGCCGGCGAGGTTGCCGAGGGCGTCGACCCGGGACAGCCAGGCGTCGCGGACGAGCCGGCGGCGCCCGTCGGCGATGGCGTAGGTCACCGTGCGGCCGATGTTGCGCTGCACCCGCCCCTCGTCCATCAGGGTCGCGAGCGCCTGGCTGACCTCGTCGGGGTCGTCGACGTCGGTCAGCACCTGGAAGATGCGCGCCTCGCTCAGCGGCTCGGCCCACAGCATGAACTCGACCCGGCGCGGCAGCTCATGGCCCGCCTCGGTGTCGAGGAAGTTCTGCTTGAGCAGCTTCGACAGCCGCGACACCGTCCGCATGCTGACGTCGAGGACCGCGCTGGCCTGGCTCAGCGTCAGCCCGTGGCGTCGCGTCTGGTGAAAGAGCGCCATCTGCGTCAGCTCGTCGACCTGCTTGGCCGAGACGCCGAGGGCCAGCGCGAGGGACGCCACCGGCTCGAGCAGCGCGTAGATCACCCGCTGGTGCAGCTCGCTCGGATCCATGCTCGTCGACGCGTCCTCCATGGCCCGAAGCTAGCTGTCATCGCAGATGGGATCAACACCTTTTGCCAAAATTGGCAGTAATTGTGTTTCCGGCCGAGCCTCGCCGCGTTCACCCTGACCGCCGGAGCTTCGCAGCGACGGCGCTATCGGCTATATTGCGGGTGATGGACGCTGACGACGAGTGGCAGCTCGAGGCTGACGAAGCGTGGCGCGAGCAGCTCCGGGTGTACGGAGCGATGACCGCCGCGGAGCGCTTCCGTGAGGCGCTCGCCTTTGATCGCTCCGCCCGGCGCTATACCCGCGCCGTCTCCCTCGAAGGCACCGTCGTCGACCGCGAGCGCGACGCCGCCATGGAGCGCCTCGAGCGCGCGATGGGCTGAGGTGCACGCGAGCCTCGAAGAGGTCGTGGACGCCCTCGTGGCTGCGCTCGCCGGCGCCGACACCGTCTACGCCCTGCTCGGCGGGTTCGCCGTCAACGCCTATGGCTTTCCGCGCATGACCCGCGACGTGGACGTCTGCGTCGATGTCCACCGCGACGAGGCGGAAGCGGTCGAGGGCCTCCTCGACGCCCTCGAGGCGGCTGGGTTCCGCGCGAACCGGCCGGCGATCCGCGCCCGACTCGACGCCGGCCGCGGGCTCCTCACCGTGTACCTCGGGCTGACGCGGCTCGACGTGTTCCTGCGGCGTCCGGGCGACGCCTGGGGCAGCGTGTTGGAGAACCGTCGGCCCCTCGGGGACGGTGAGCCGGGGTTGTGGCTGGCCAGCCCCGAGGACATCGTCGCGATGAAGCTCGCCGCAGGTCGACCGCGGGACCTCGAGGACGTCCGCGCGATGGTGGATCTCAACCGTGACAGGATGGATCTTGCGCGACTCCGGCGCCTCGTCGCGGACCTGGCGAGCCGCTCCGACCGCGCGGAGCTGACCACGATGCTCGAGCAAGTACTGGCGTCGACCTCATAGTCCAGCCAAACACGGGCGGTCAGCCGGGCGGGGACTCCGACGGCGCCTCCTCGTCCGGCAGGTCCGCCGCGGCCAGCGGCGAGACGGCGGCGGCGCGGGCGACGCCCTGCTCGGTGCGGTAGGCGCCGGTCTCGAGGAGGTGGGTCAGGCGCGCGCCCAAGAGGAACGCCAGCGCGCTGAAGTAGGCCCAGACGAGAAAGACCACCAGCGATCCGGCGGCCCCGTAGGCGGTGTCGATGGTGCCGGTGGCGACGTAGGCGGCGACCAGGTAGCGGCCGATGAGGAGCAGGCCGGCGGTCAGCAGCGCGCCCCCCCACAGCGGCCGCCCCGAGGGCGTGCGGTCCGGCAGCAGCTTGTAGACGACGACCACGAGGAGCGCCACCACGGCCAGGGCGACGGCGTTCTCGAGGACCACCCAGACCGGCAGCGGCAGGTCGAGGAAGTTGAGGTCACCGAGGACGTCCTTGGCGACGTTCAGCGCGACGCGGCTGCCGAGGAGCGCCAGGAACACGGCGCCGAAGATGAGCGTCCCCAAGGCCGCGATCAGGCGCCCCCGGACGAAGCCGAAGACCAGGGCCCGGACGCCCTTGGCCGGCCGCGCCGGGACGTCCCACAGGGTGTGCAGCGCGCGCCGGACCTCGGCGAAGAGGCGCGTCGAGCCCCAGAAGAGGACGACCACGCTGACCAGCGTTGCGAGCGAGACCGAGCCGAGCTCGCGCGCGCCGTCCGCGAGGTGCGAGATGAGGTCGGCGACCTGCGGCCCGAGCTCGCTCACGATGCGATCGTGGAGCTCGGTGTTGGCCGCCTCGGCGCCGTAGAGGGCGCTGGCGACCGCCACCGCGATGATGAGGAAGGGCGCCATCGAGATCAGCGCGAAGAACGCGAGCCCGGCCGCGAGCAGGCTCACGTCGCGGTTGTTGGCGCTCTTGACCGTGAAGACGACCACGCGGCCGACGTTCGCGAGGACGCCGCGCACCCGTCGCCAGTTCACGTTCAAAACTTCACGAGCTCCAGCCGCGTGTCGGGGTCCGGCAGCTCGCGCGCGGCGGCGACGAGCGCCGGCCAGCGCAGCACGAAGAGGTCGACGAGCGCCTCGTCGAAGGCCGGCAGCACGCGCGTGGCGATGTCCTCGTGGCGCCACAAGAAGCTCGTGATGACCAGCGCGTCCATCACGTCCTGCGCCACGAGGTGACGCCGCTTGACCTGACGCGCGCGGTGGGTGGCGAGCGACATCGCGACGACCCAGCCGAAGGTCACGCGCGCCCAGCCCGCGAGCACGGTCGGCGCCAGCGCCAGGGTCTTGGACATCAGCGTGTGGTGCAGGTGCTCGCTGAAGAGCGCCCGCTGATCGGGTCGGGCGAGGGGCGCGACGACCCGGGGGAGGTCGTCGCGCAGGCCGGTCAGCGCGTCCCGCAGGTGATCGAGGGCGTCGGCGCGCACCAGCAGCTCGGCGCTCGGCGCCGGCACGGCAGAGCGCATCGGGGCGATGCGGCCGAGGAGCGCGGTCACGAGCTGGTCGAGGTCGGCGCGGAGGTCGGCGACCGAGGTCCGCGGCGCGGGGGCCGCCGGGTCGTTGCCGGACGCCGTCACGAGCACGTCGCGCCCGGCGGACAGGGCGGCGCAGGCGTCGTCCGGGTGGGCGTCGACGGCGTCGTGCAGCGCACCCTCGAGGCGCTCGTAGGCGTCCCATGTCATTGAAAAGCCGGGCGCCATCGAGATGACGCGACGCACCGCGGTCAGGCTCGGCGCCAGGGCGACGAGGCGGCGCAGGGCGTCGCTGTCGTCGGCGAGGCGCTTGCCGAGGCGCGCCTCGGGGAAGCCGCGACACTCGCGCTGGACGGTGACGGCGACGCCGCGCGGGGTGGCGACGAACTCGTAGGGGAAGATGCGGCACGCGCGCGGCTTGGAGTCCCCGCCGAGCGCGGCGTGGATGCGGCAGCGGCGGTCGTCCATGAGGAAGACGCAGGAGCCGCGGGACTGGTGGCACAGGACCTGCTCGCGCTCGGGGGCCTCGGGGTCGCCGCCCATGGCGAAGAACAGGCCCTTGGCGGTGCGGGTCGCGGCCTCGAGGTCCGCGGCGTGGGGCGCGAGGCCGTCGAGGACGTCCTGAAAGACCGGGCCGACGTTGTGGCCGCCGCAGCAGGAGCCGCACATGGTGCAAGTGAAGCGGGCGTCGTCGCGGATGAGCAGCGGGACGGTCGCGCGGTCGGCCGCGGTGACGGCGGCCAGCGCCTCGGCGTCGCTCGCGTGGGCGCGGGCCTCGGCGGTGTCGAGGAGGTGCAGGCGCGCGAAGGAGCCGACGGCGCGGCCGACCGGCTCGGGCTCGCCGCCGAGGCGGGTGGCCAGGGCGGTCAGGGCCTGCGGGGCGTCGAGGGCGCGGGCGACGTCGTGGCCGCGGGCGTCGAGGCGGATGCGCCGCCCGAGGACGGTGTCTTCGAGGAAGGCGGCGCCCTCGTCCCCGGTCGGGACGAGGCGGACACCGGGGCGCAGGGGCGGGACGAGGTCGTCGGCGTTCATTTGGCGACCCTAGCAGCGCGCGGGAAAGCGCGCACGCGTGCTTCCCCGAATGACCGATTCGGCGGCTCCGCCGCCTCCACCCGCCGCTGCGCGGCGAAGTCGACCGCAGGGAGACGGCGCTTCGCAGCTGTCTCCCCGCGGTCTCCCACCAAGGGCTGTCGGGCGGCTGAACCGGTCGCGGTGACGACGGTGTCGATCCGCCGTCACCGCGGCCGGTCAGCTACCACTTGACCCCGTGGCACGAGGTGCAGGAGGGGCCGCGGCCGCCCTGAAGGCTCGCGCCGTGGCACTCGGTGCAGTTGACTGTCGGGTTCTGAAGGCCCGGCTTGTGGAAGACGCCGTTCTCATTGACCGTGTGGTCAGCGGGGGCGTTGCTGGTGTCACAGGCCGCGAAGAGGGCGACGAGGCCGATGACGAGGAGGCGAAGCACAGGGGCGAGGCGACGCAAGGCAGGCTCCGTGTGTGCGAGCGCGGTCAGCGGCGGGCCAGAGAGGGGAGGCGCCAACGACCGACCGTGCACTGGACGGGAATCTGTCGCGGCACAACAGCGCGGCGATCGAAAACGCGCCGCGCGGCGCGTTGTCTGAACGCAATGTCTTGAATTCAATCTCGAACTCGTGGGATCCCCGGGGGCGCGGGGATCGCCGCCGCACAGCTCTCCGGGAGGACCGCCATGGACGCCGACTACGACGCGCTCGTCCGCTTCGCCCACGCCGCCGCCGCGAGCGGCCTGCTCGCGTCGTCTTGCGGCAACGCCAGCGTGCGGGTCGGCGCCGACCACATGCTCATCACCGCCGCGGGGTCGTCGCTGGCCTCGCTCGGCCGGGGGCAGATCGCGCTGGTGTCCCTCGCCGACGGGGCGCACGCCGAGCAACCGCGCCCGTCGATGGAGGTCGGCTTTCACCGCCGCGCCTACCGCGACCGGCCGCTCGCCCGCGCGGTCTTGCACTGCCAGTCGCGCGCCGCGACCACCCTGGCCTGCGCCGTCGACCCCCCGGCCAACCTCGACCTCATCCCCGAGATCCCGGCCTACGTGCGGCGTCACGCCTACGCCGACTGGGCGCCGCCCGGGTCCGACGCCCTGTCCGAGGCGGTCGGCCGGGCGCTCGTGGATCCGGAGGTCACCGTCGTCCAGCTGCGCAACCACGGGCAGGTGATCCTCGGCGCCACCTGGCAGGCCGCGATCCGGCGCGGCGTCTTCTTCGAGCTCGCCTGCTCCATCGCCACCTCCGGGCTCCCGCTGCGCACCATCCCCGAGGCCGACGCGGCCGCTCTGCGCGCGCTCGCACGAGACGTGTGACGCTCCGAGCGGTCGACGTGACCGGAGCGGACCGGTGAGGGGCACTTCACACCGCCCTCGGCGTCGCCTCCTGACACGGGGCGCGGTCGCGGTGACGGTCGGGGCGCGCGGGACCGGACCTAGGGTGTGGGCGTCCCGCCCATGAGTGGTTTCGCAGCCGCCGCTACCCGCTGAGCCTGCCGTGGCGCGTCGCCGGCAGGCCCTCGTGATCCGGGGGCGGCGGCGCGCGTGGGCTCGGGGCCGACCTCCCCGCGGGTGAGAGCCGCGAAATTTGATGTGTCGCAATGGCCGCGGGCGCGGCGGTGGTGCCGTAGAGCCGGCATATGGTCGACGGCGGGGGGCGACAGGGCCGCCCGGAGCGATGGCGGACCGCGACCGAATTGCCTATGCTTTCGCCACACATCGACGCATCGACGCATCCGAGGAGGGGATCATGGGTTTCTGGGGCCGTAGCCACGACCACATCGGCAACTTCAACTTCAAGATCGAGCTCGAGGGGATGACGTGCGCCGCGTTCCGGAACGTCGAGGGGATCGGCTCGGAGACCGAGGTCATCGAGTACGGCGGGACGATGGACCAGATCCGGCGCAAGCGGCCGGGGCGCTCCAAGTTCACCGACATCGTCTTCAAGCGCGGTTGGACCGAGAACGACGAGCTCTGGGACTGGCGTCAGGCGGTGATCAACGGCAAGACCGACCGCCGCTCGGGCTCGATCGTCATCTGCGCCGATGACGGCTCAGAGGTCTGCCGCTACAACTTCTTCGACGCGTGGCCGACCAAGTACGGGGGCTTCAACCAGGACGGCAAGGGGTCGGACGTGAACGTCGAGGAGATCACCCTGACCGTCGAGCGCCTCGAGCGGGGCTGAGCTGCGCGGTGCCGCGGCGCGGGGCGAGCGCCGCCAGCGCTGTGAAAAACGCGCAGAATGCTGCACTGCAATTGACAGCGCGAAAACGGATATGGGGTCGGAATTTTGGACTTGAGAGGCCCTGGCGTGGGCCTCCCGCGAGGGCTGCTTCGCATCTGCAAAAAGCGCCAAAATCGCACCGCAGAGGGCTCGCCGGGCGGCGCGCGAGGTGCTAGGACATTATGCGGGGCCGAGGTAGCGAGGCCCCGGGGCAATGTCCCAGGTCGAGTTCTGATTGAGGTGTCCTGGGGTCCAGCCGGTCGGGAAGATCGACGGGACCCCCAAGATCGTGAGGATCACCGATGCCTGACGCGCCATCCCGCAACGAGAGCCCCACCGGCGTCTCGCCCCCGCGAGGACGCCGTCGCCTCTCCGCCTGGTTCCGCTCGCTCGGCGTCTTGCCGGTCGCGCTCGCGATCGGGGTCGGCGCCCTCGCGGGCCTCGGCGCGTTCACCTTCGGCTACGGCGACGGCGCCGCGTACCTGTCGAACGACCCCGCCGCCTGCGCGAACTGCCACGTCATGCGCGGGCACTACGAGAGCTGGCAGCACTCCGGTCACGCCCACGTCGCCGTCTGCAACCAGTGCCACCTGCCGCCGGACTTCATCGGCAAGTGGGTGACCAAGCTCGACAACGGCTTCTTTCATTCGCTGGCGTTCACGACCGGCAACTTCCACGAGCCGATCCAGATCAAAGAGCGCAACCGGCGGGTCACGCAGCGTGCGTGCCTGGGTTGCCACAGCGACTTCGTCAACCACATGCTCCCGGTCGACGAGAGCGGGGACATGTTGCTGTGCGTCCATTGTCACCGAGATGTGGGGCATCGCGGGCGCTGACAGCGCCGCCGTCCACCCGTCAAGCAGCAAGGAGAGGGGACCGTGAGCACGAGCGAGACCCAAGGACGATCTTCTGAGCCCACCCCGGAGCGGCCTTCGCGGAAGAAGCGCCTGCTGGTGTACGGCGCGCTGATGCTGGGCACCGTGGTGGCGACGCTGCTGGTGACGGCGGTGCTCGTCACGATGTTCGAGCACAAGCAGGAGGCGCGCACGCCCTTCGTGCGGGTGGTGGAGGTCGACGAGCTGTCGACTGATCCCGCCCCGTGGGGGATGAACTGGCCGCAGCACTACGACGGCTACCGCGCGACCGCCGGGGACGACTTCTACGGCGGGTCGAGCGCGATGAGCGCGAGCAAGCTCGAGCAGAGCCCGTGGCTCAAGCGGCTCTACGCCGGCTACGCCTTCAGCCTCGACTACCGCGAGGCTCGCGGCCACGCCTACATGCTCTACGACCAGACGGTCACCGAGCGCGTCACCAAGCGCAAGCAGGCCGGCGCCTGCCTGCACTGCCACGTGTCGGCGACGGTGGCGTATCGCAAGGCCGGCCTCGAGGCGATGGGCAAGCCGGCGGACGACGCGACGCTGCGGGCGGATTTCAACATGGAGGCGGTCATCAAGGGGTTCGAGGCGGTCAGCCGCAAGCCCTACGAGGAGGTGTTCGCGATGATGCAGGCGGCGCCGGACGGGACTCCGGACGACGCCGGCAAGTTCGGGGGCGCCCACCCGGTGGGATGCATCGACTGCCACAACCCGAAGACGATGAAGATCCGGGTCACGCGGCCCGGCTTCATGCAGGGGATCGCGGCCTTGGCGTCGGGAGACGCGCCGGTGCCGCACCTGCCGAGCATCGAGAAGTGGCGTAAGGGCGACCGCGACAAGCCCTACGACCCGAACGCCATGGCGAGCCGCCAGGAGATGCGGTCCTTCGTCTGTGGGCAGTGCCACGTCGAGTACTACTGCGCCAACAAGATGACCCTGACGTTCCCGTGGGGCAACGGGCTGCGCTCCGACGACGAGGAGCGCTTCTGGGACGAGATGGCCTTCCCCGACGGCGGGGCGTTCTACGACTTCGAGCACGGCGAGACCGGCGCCAAGGTGCTCAAAGTCCAGCACCCCGAGTTCGAGCTCTGGAGCCAGGGGATCCACGCGCGCAGCGGCGTGAGCTGCGCCGACTGCCACATGGCCTACGAGCGCGCGGGCGCGATGAAGATGAGCAGCCACAACGTCCGCAGCCCGATGGAGAACGTCAACAACGCCTGCCAGACGTGCCATCAGGTGCCCGAGGCGGAGCTGCGCACCAGGGTCGGCGACATCCAGAACCGGACGACGGCGATGATGGGGCGGGCCGCGGTCGCGATGACCGACATGCTCGACGCGATCCTCGAGGCGAAGGCGAGCGGGGCGAGCGCCGACGAGCTGGCGCCGATCTACGCGCTGCAGCGCAAGGCGATGTGGCGGCTCGACTACATCAGCAGCGAGAACTCCAAGGGCTTCCACGCCGACCAGGAGGCCGTGCGGATCCTCGGGGAGTCGATCGACTACAGCCGCCAGGCGCAGGCCATGGCGCTGCGCCATCGCGCGCCGGCGGCGCCGGACACCGGCGGGCTGCCGCGCCAGCCCGTGATCGGGGTCACCCCCGACGGCGGGCCCCCCGCCAACGGGACTGACGTCCCGCCGACGCCCGCGCCGACGCCGACGCCGACCCCCGCACCCGCGCCGACGCCTGCACCCGCGCCGACGC
>PHBI01000123.1 GCA_002841945.1 Deltaproteobacteria bacterium HGW-Deltaproteobacteria-14 | reverse complement strand
GGCGGCCGGCGCGGCGCCCTCGGTCGGGGCCGGCGCGGCGCCCTCGGTCGGGGCCGGCGCGGCGCCCTCGGTCGGGGCCGGCGTCGGCGCGGGAGCCTCGGCCGGGACAGCGCCCTCGGTCGGGGCCGGGACGGCGCCCTCGGTCGGGGCCGGGGTCGGCGTGCCGTCGGTCGCGCCGGGGTCACCGGCGCCCGGCGCGACCAGGCCCGGCGTCGTCACCGGCGCGGGCGCGTCGACGTTGGGGCGGTCGATGTTCATGCGGGCCAGGACCAGCACGAGGACGCCGAACGCGATGCTCAGGTACACGGTCATCTTTGCCAAGAACGGCACCGCTCCGCGGGACCCGAAGACGCTGCCGCCGGGACCGCTGCCCCCACCGCCGCCGCCGAGGGCGCCCATCCCGCTGCCCTTACCGGGCTGCAGGAGGATCACCAGCATCAGCAGCACGGCCACGGCCACGTACAGGATGATGACGACTGTTTCCATGCGTTCTTGCTCTCTTGCGGCGCGGGAGGCAACGCTCCCGGTGTCCGGGGCGCGCCCGGCTGAAGCCCCGGCGACCTATCAAACCCGGGGGCGTCGGTCAAGCGCGATGGCGTCCGCGCCTCCCCCGGAGGAGGCGGCGCGGCGCTCGCGCGTCGAGGGTTCAGGCGCCGACGATGCCCGCGAACGAGTCGGCCTTCAGGCTCGCCCCGCCCACCAACGCACCGTCGATGTCGGGCTGCGACAGCAGCTCACCGGCGTTCGACGGCTTCACGCTGCCGCCGTACTGGATGCGGACGGCCTCGGCCACCTGCGCACCGGCTCGCTTGACCAGCTGCGCCCGCAGGTGCGCGTGCACCGCCTGCGCCTGCTCCGCGCTGGCCGTGCGCCCGGTCCCGATGGCCCAGACCGGCTCGTAGGCGATGATGGTCGCCGCGATCTCCTCCTTCGTGAGGCCGTCGATGCCCCGCCGGAGCTGCTCGCCCACGATCGCCTCGGTCTCGCCGGCCTCGCGCTCCTCGAGGGTCTCGCCGACGCACAGGATCGGCGTCAGCCCAAAGCGGTGGGCGGCGGCGACCTTGGTCCCGACGAACTCGCTGGTCTCGCCGAAGAGGTGGCGCCGCTCGGAGTGCCCGCACACGACGTAGCTGCACCCGACGCTGGTCAGCATCGGCCCGGACAGCTCGCCGGTGTAGGCGCCGCGCGGCTCCGGATGCATGTTCTGCGCTCCCACCCCGACGTGGCTCTCGCCGAGCGCCGAGACGACCGGCGCGATCAGGCACGACGGCGGGATGACGACGACGTCGACGTCCGTCGCGAAGCGGGCGGTGGCCTCGGCGACGCCGCGCGCGAGCGCCACGGCCTCCTCGAGGTCGGTGAACATCTTCCAGTTGCCAGCGATGATGCGGCGGCGGGTCATGGGGAGCTCCTTCGCTTATGGACGGGGGAGGGGAGGGCGGCGCCCGTCGCCGGCGGTGCGCGCCGGCGACGGACTCCGGGTGCGCGGCTGGGCTCAGCCCACGTTGACGCGCAGCGCCTCGACGCCGGGGAGGTCGCGCCCCTCGATCAGCTCGAGGGAGGCGCCGCCGCCGGTGGACACGTGGCTCACGAACGGCAGGAAGCCGCTCTTCTTCAGCGCGGAGACGCTGTCGCCGCCGCCGACGACGCTGGTCGCGCCCGAGTGGGCGACGGCCTGGGCGACGTGGAAGGTGCCGGCCGCGAAGGGCTCCATCTCGAAGATGCCCATCGGGCCGTTCCAGAAGACGGTGCGGGCGCTGGCGATGGCGGAATCGAACGCCGCGCGGGTGTTCGGGCCGATGTCGACGGCGATCCCGTCGGCGGGGAAGCCGGTGTTCGTCTCGATGGTGGTCGGCGCGGTGGCGGAGATCTCGGTCACGCAGACGTGGTCGGACGGCAGGAGCACCTGCACGCGGCGGGCCTCCGCCTTCAGCAGCGCCCGCTTGGCGACGGGGATCTTGTCCTCCTCGACGAGCGACTTGCCGAGCTTGATGCCCTGCGCCGCGAGGAACGTGTAGGCCATGGCGCCGCCGATGACGAGCTTGTCGACCTTCGTGAGCAGCGAGTCGACGACGGCGATCTTGTCCGAGACCTTGGCCCCGCCGAGCACGGCGACGAACGGCGACTCCGGCTTGGTGAGGAGCGCGGTCAGCGCCGACACCTCGCGCTGCATCAAGAGGCCGGCGCCGCGTTCGGCCACCAGCATCGGCAGCGCGTGGACCGAGGCGTGGGCGCGGTGTGCGGCCCCGAAGGCGTCGTTGACGTAGGCGTCGCAGAGCTGCGCCAGCTGGCGCGCGAAGCCCTCGTCGTCGGCCTCCTCCTCGGGGTGGAAGCGGAGGTTCTCGAGCAGGACCACGCCGCCCTCGCGGAGGTCCGCGATGAGCTTCTTCGGGCCGTCGCCGACGCAGTCCTCGGGGACGAAGACCTCGCAGCCGAGGAGCTCGGCGAGGCGGGCGCCCACCGGGACCATGCTGTACTTCGGGTTGACCTTGCCCTTGGGGCGGCCGAGGTGGCTCGCCAGGATGACGCGGGCGCCCTTTTCGCGCGCCATCTTGATGGTCGGCAGGGCGGCCTGGATGCGGGTGTCGTCGGCGACCTTGCCGCCGTCGAGGGGGACGTTGAAGTCCACCCGGATGAACACGCGCTTGTTGTCGAGGTCCATGGCCTCGATGCTGCGAATCTGCGTCTCCATGGTTCCTCCTGACGGGTCCGGTAGGTGGCCCCTCGAGTCGCGACGCGACAGCGCGCGACCGGGCCAACGCTGAGGCGGGCATACTGACCCGCGCCCGGGGCGTCAAGCAGCGCGCTCCCGCGGTTCCGGGCGGCGCGCGGGGCCGCCGGGCGTGCGGTCGCGCGGGGGTCCCGCTGCGCGGGCGGCGCCGCGGGCGTGACGCGATCATGAGTCACGCCGATCGTGGAGCTCCCGCCGGGTACGCCGCGCCCCCCCCGAGCGGGCTCAGGGCGCGTGGTCTCGACCGCGCGGTTGCCGCGCCGACCGGCGTCCCCGCGACCGCTCGCATCCGCTCTGCTGGCGGCGCTCGTCCACGCGCTCGGGCGCGGTCGGCCAGCGTCAGCGGCGGTCTCGGCGCGCTGACGGCCACCTGGGTGGCAACCGCACCGAGGGACTTGGAATCCCATGCGGTGGCTCGTCTCTCATGCTATTCAAGCACGCCGTTCCCCCGGCCCATCTCAGCGAGATCCCGCTCCGTGACAGCGACCTCCGAGCCCGCCCCGACCTCTCGCCGCGCCCGCCTTCAGGGGCTCGCGGCGGCGGTCTTCGGCGGCCTGGCGGTGCACGCGGCCATCCCGACGCTGAACCTCGCGGTGACGGCGCTCATCGCCTGGGTCCCGGCGCTCGTGCTGGCCCGTGACGTCGGCTGGAAGCGCCGGCTGCGCCTCGGTTGGCTCCTCGGCTTCTGCGCCGACGTCATCACGTTCTCCTTCATCGCCTTCACGATGGAGCACATGACGAGCCTCCCGAGCGCCGCCGGGGCCGGGTTGGTGGCGCTCTACGCCGCGTGGCACGGGCTGCTGGGCGGGGTGTTCCTGGCGCTCGCCGAGCCCGCCCGCCGCGCCGCCGAGTCGCTCCTCGCGGGCACCGGCCCCATCGCCGTCGGGCTCACCTACGCGGCGGTCGACTGGCTCTGGCCGCAGGTGTTCCCGCTCTCGATCGGCCACTCCTTCTGGCAGATCGGCCCGATCGCCAGCATCGCCGCCCTCACCGGCGTCTCGGGCATCGCCTTCCTCGTCCTGCTGGTGAACGCCTCCCTCGCCGACCTGTGGCGCCATCGCGGCGCCCGGCGCCTGGCCCTCCCCGGGGTCGCCGCCGTCGCCCTGCTCGGGTTCGGTGTCGCCTGGTACGCCCACGTCGGCGCCGCCACCCCGGTGGCCACGCTGCGCGTCGCGGTCCTGCAGCCGAACTACACCCTCGAGGAGAAGCAGCGCATGGCGGGTCGCCTAGGCCGCGACGCGGTCGCCCCCCAGCGCGCCGCCCTCCTCGCCCGCCTCGACGCTCAGCTGCGCGCCTTGCCCCCGAACCGCTATGATCTCGTCGTGGGCCCGGAGGGGGCGTTCCCCTACCCGTGGCGGGTGGACGCGGACCGGTTCAGCGACGGCGAGCCGATGCCCCGCGACGTCGTCCCGACCCGCAGCGTCCTCCGCGCGGTTGCGGAAGGTCCGCGTGCACACACGATCCTGGGTGGCTTGCGGAAAGACCAGGATGGCCGGACCCGCAACGCTGCAGTGCACATCGGGCCCGACGGGACGGTGCGGGGCTACTACGACAAGCAGACGCTGATGGCGGGGGGGGAGTACCTCCCGGGGCGCGGGTTGGTCGAGGAGCTGGTCGGTCCCATCCACGGGATCGCGGACCTCGAGCCGGGGGAGTCGCCGTGCTCGTTCTCGGTGGGCGAGGTCAGCGTGGCGTGTGGCATCTGCTACGAGTCGGTGTTCGCGGTGTCGACGCGGGACGATCTCGGGAGCGCCTCGCTGCTCGTGAACCTGACGATCGACACGTGGTTCGGGACGACCAACGCGCCGGAGTCGCACCTGATGTTGCAGGCGGCGCGGTCGGCCGAGCTCGGGGTGCCGCGGCCGACGTGCCGATCTACCGCCTCTGGACGCCGTTTCGTGCGGTCGGCCCGGTCTTCGCGTGGCTCGCTGTCGCCGCGCTCTTGGCGCTCTTGGCGCGCGCCTTCGCGCGACGTCGGGAACTTTGGACACCGCTCGGTGTCGAAGCTCTGGTGCGCCGAGATGGCGACCACCCCTCGGAGGGGGAGCCGGACGACACCGGCCCCCCGGGACGCACCGCTGACAATTGAGCCGCCTCACCGACGAAGAAGCCCGCTTCATCGCCGCCCTGCGGCGGCGGGACGAGCGCGCCTTCAACGCGCTGGTCGTGCGCTATCAGGACCGGGTCTACAACCTGGTCCTGAGGTTCCTCGGCAGCCCCGAGGAGGCGCGCGACGTGGCGCAGGAGGTCTTCGTCACGGTCTTCGAGAAGATCGAGATGTTCCGGGGCGACTCCAAGCTGGGCACGTGGATCTATCGAGTGGCCACCAATCACGCCAAGAACCGCATCAAGTACCTGTCGCGCCGCAAGGACCGGCAGCAGGACAGCTTCGAGGACATGGTGGTGCCGCCGACGGACGGGCGCCTGTCGGCGTCGGTCCCGCGGCCCGACGAGATGGTCGATGGGCAGCGCCTCTCGGACCTCATCGGTCGGGCGCTGGCGGCGCTCGACGCGGATCAGCGGGAGGTGGTGGTGCTGCGTGACATCGAGGGTCAGAGCTATGAGGCGATCGCCGACATCACCGGGCAGAACGTGGGGACGGTGAAGAGTCGGCTGCATCGGGGGCGACTGCGGTTGAAGGACGTGCTCGACCACTGGATGCAGGGGCGCGACGTGTTGGCCAAGGGGCCACGGAGGGGTTGATGGCGGGAGCCGACGACACGCGCTGGGCGCACGACGCGCGAGCGACGGACTGGATCGACGACGCGATGAGCGTCGCCGACCGCGAGTCGTTCGAGCGTGAGATGGCGGCGGATCCGACGCTGGCGCGCGAGGTGAAGGAGCTCGAGGTGGTGGTGCGGGGGCTCCGTCGGATGCCGGTGGAGGAGGCGCCCGCGGACTTCTTGCGCGCGGTGCAGAGCCGCATTCGCCGTCGGTCGCGGGGGCGCTACTACGGCGCGCGCGAGCTGACGCGCTACCGGTTCCCGTACGAGGCGGTGATCAACGCGATCCTGCTCGGGTTGTTGATGGCGGTGTACATCATCTCGATGCCGACGCCGGACGGCACGCCGGTGCCGGTGGCCCCGGCGTTGGCGGAGCGGCTGGCGGCGCCGAGCGCGGCGGTCGAGGCGCTGGCGCCGTTCGGTCGGGTCAGCGTGGAGCCGGCGACGGCGGCGGGCGACGTGACGTTGCGGGTGGTGGTCCCCGGGGCGCAGGTCGACGCGGTGAAGGCTGCGGTCATCGGCCTCCCACGCATCGTCGACGTGACGGTGCTCCCGGCCGCCAGCGACCAGGTCAGCGTCCGGGTCACGGTCCGCGCCTCCGGGCCCTGACCGCGGCGGGCTGCGGGGTCAGTCGGGTGCGGTGATCCGCGTGTGCACGCTGCTGAGCGGCCACGCCCGGGCGTTGGCGCAGAGGCCAGCGGCGACGGGGTTCTGCTCGATGTAGTGGGCGGTGGTGCGGTGGGGTGGTGCTGCACGTGCGGGCGAGGGCGCCCGCAGCCCCAGGTGGGCTCCGGTCCAACACCGCCCTCCCAGCGGTGGGTAGTGCTGCACGTGCGGGCGAGGGCGCCCGCAGCCCCGGGTGGGGCGGTGCCCACGCCTGGTCACCATGCGTCAGCCGGGGAGGTGCCAGCGTTGCGGGCGAGGACGCCCGCAGCCCCAGGTGGGGCGGCGTTCACCGGACCTGGGGCCGCGGGCGCCCCGCCCGCGACGTGTGTACCCCCGAGAGCGCCGGCATGCACCCCAGCACCTCGCGGGCGAGGGCGCCCGCCGCCCCCGGTGGGGCGGCGTTCACGCCTGTGTGCAGTGCGGTATTAACCTACGTTAGATGCTGAAAGCTAAAGAGCTCGAGCGTGGTGCAGTGCAGCGCTGCTGCCCGGGGCCGCGCCCCGCGCGGCGAGGCGCACCACCGTCCCCGTGGCCGGCTCCCAGCAGCGCAGCGCCCAGCGCCCTCCGACCAGCACCCGCCGGCCGCTCGCGTCGACCGCGAGCGCCGCGACCGTCCCGCCGAGCTGCTCCTGGCTTGCCACCAGCGCCCCGGCGTCGTCGTACAGCCGCACGTCGCTCAGCAGCGAGGCGACCGCGACGTGTCCCCCCGCCCCATACGCCACCACCCGGACGGTCTCGCCGAGGTCGTGCGCCCAGGCAGGGGTCTGATGCCCGGCGCTCAGCCGCGTCACCATCACCCGATTCCACGCCGGCGCCGCGCCAGCCGCGCACGCCACCGCCCGACCGGTCGGGCTCAGCGTCGCCCGCGCCACCTGCCCCTCGGCGCTCGCCCGCTGAATGACCTGCGGCGCCCCGCCTGCCGTCAACGGCACGCGCGCGCCGCCCCCTGAACCACCCACCACCACGAGCTCGCGCCCGTCGGGGCTGAACGCCAGCGAGCGCGCATACGGCGCCTGCGTCGGGCGCCGCACCGCCGCGTCGTCCTCACTCCCGAGCGCCCACAGGGCCGCCCACGCGGGCTCCCCCGCCGCCGCGAGGGTGCTGTTGTCAGGCGCGAAGGCGAGCGCCTGCACGTCCCGCGGCGCCCCGTACAAGCGCCGCACCAGCGCGCCGTCCGTGCTCCGCCGCACGACGACCTCGCCGCCCGCCCCGTCGAGCGCCACCAGCGTCCCGTCGGGCGAGAACCGCGCGCACCGCCGCCCCTCGATGAATGACGCCACCCGCGCCCCGCTCTCGAGCTCCACCAGCCAGGCGCCGCCCGCCCGCGCCGCCACCGCCCGCTCACCGCGCGGGTCGATGTCCACCGCCACGAACGGCCGCGGCAGCAGCGCCCGCGCCGCCCACATCCCCAGGGCCGACGCCCCGCCGAGGGCGACGATCAGCACCACGTCCGCGAGCAGCGACGGCGACGCCACGACCGCGGCCGAAGCCCCCACGTAGAGCCCATAGGCCCCCGGGTACACCACCGCGAGCGACAACAGCAGGGTCGGGACCCAAAGCCGCCGCCCCCCGCTCCACGGCCGCTCCGGCATGAGCCACGCGCCGGGGAAGACCACCGCCGCCCCGATCATCGCCACCAGCAGCGCGAGCGCCCCGACGAGGTACGTCGCCGTCGTCGCGGCGGCCTCCTCGCCACCGCGGCCGTTCATCGCGTCGACCATGCACGCCACCGCCAGCGCGCTCAACGCCACCGCGACCCCGGGGGCGATCCAGCGGTTCAACGCCGAGGCGCCCTCCGCCGCCGCCCGCCCGACGACGTCCCGGCGGGTGAGTCGCCGCCACCGGTCGGGCCCGACGACCGCGAGCCCCGCGGTGATGGCGACGGTGAGCAGCGCGAGCGCGTTCGCGCCGGTCCGGTCGAGGGCGGCCGCCGCCGCCATCGCCGCCGTGAGCAACAGGCCCCACAGGAGGCCGCCGGCGACGCGCGCCGGCATGAGCGTGGCGAGGCCACGGTCCGGATGGGATTGCGGAGAGAGCTGAGCTGACATGTGAGGACTCCCGAGCGTGAGGGGACGCCCGTCGGCCAATCCGTGGCGACGGGCTCAGAGCACACAGGGCCGCGGACGCACCATCGCGCCGCGGCGAACGAGCAGACGAGCAGACCCGAGCGCGGTGAACCCGCGCCCAGACCGCTCAGCTCGCGCCTGGGTCCTCGTCCCTCTGTCCCCCGACCCGCAGCTGCCCGGGGCTACGCCACCTGAGCCAGCGCAGCGCGCCAGGGGACGCCTCGCAGCGCCTCGCAGCGCCTCGAATCCGCCCCGCCTCGACCTCCGCGCGCGCCGTCGTCACGCGCTCCGGTCCCAACAGCACCGGCGCGGTCACCGGCGATCGCACGACGACCTCGGCGACGGCCCCGTGAATCGAACCGGGGCTCGTCAGCGTCGCGTGACCCGCGTCCGACTTCGCCGCCGCCGCCGGGCCACCCGAGGTCAGCAGCGTCAGCGCGAGCAGCGCCGCCAGCCCCGCCGTCACCCACAGGCCCCCCGCGGCGACGCTCCGTGAGCCTCCGACAAAACGCCGCCGCGCCGCACCTCCTCCGGTGCACCACCCGCGCTCTCTCGGCTCACCAACACCCACCCGGACTCCGTCCTCGCGGCGCACGTCGCGCCACCGCGCCACATCATCGACACCGCGCGTCCCCCATCAAGGCCGCGCCGAACAACTTCTCACGCCGCCGCGCGCGACTCCTCGAACCGGCTCCCGTCGTGGCTCCAGACGACCGACTTCCCGTCCGACACCGTCCGGATGTGTACCGGCCGACTCCACAGCTTCGCCAGCTGCGCCAGCGTGTCCCGCCCGTAGTCCAGCTTCAGGTCCTGCCCGTCGAACTTGTGCCACAAGAGCAGCTCGCCGCGGTTCTTGTAGTTCATGTCCTCGACGTAGATCGACGGCTGCCCGAAGTTGGTCAGCTGCTTGAGCAGCATCTGCTTCACCTCGAGGAACTCGCGCGTCTTGATCTCCCACTTGTCCGATTTGCGGTTGTACCCGAACGTGAACAGCTTCTGCGCCTCGGCGAACTCCGGCGTCAGGAACTCGTCGATGAACATGAGGTCGTTGTAGACCTTGCGCACCTCGAAGATCTTCTCCTTGCCGAGCCCCAGCTGCCGGTCCCAGTTCGCCCGCGTCTCCATGTCCTCGCAGCGCTCGTACTCGAGCCCGAACCGCCCCCGGTTCCAGCGGTCCTCGATGTCGCGGTACAGCTCGAGCCCGATCTTGTACGGGTTGAGCTGCGTCGGCGACATCTGCATCGTCCCCGAGTGCACGCTCGCGAAGTCGATGATCTCGCTGTCGTCGCACACGGCCGTCGTCATGATCTTCGAGTGCCAGTAGCTGGCCCACCCCTCGTTCATGATCTTCGTCATGCGCTGCGGCGCGAAGTAGTACGCCTCCTCCCGTATGATCTCCAGGATCTGCCGCTGCCACCGCTCGAGCGGCGCGTGCTCGATCAGAAACAGCATCACGTCCCGCTCGGGCTCCGCCGGCGTGCGCTTCTTCGACTCCTCGAACGCCTTCTTGAGCCGCTCTCGCTCCGCCTGCATCTCCGCTTCGGGGTTGATGTAGCGGTCCATATAGTCGCGCGACGTGTGCAGCCGCCGCGCCTCGGGCGGCAGCTCCTCCTCGTCGGGCACCGGGCGCCGCCGCACGATGTACGGGCTGTGAATGTCAATCAGGTTGTCAATCGACAGGCACGTGTCGATGAAGTCCTCGACCTTGTCCTGCCCGATCCGCTCGGCGACCCGCGCGATCTTCGCCGCGTGGTTCGCCATCTGGTCCAGCATCTTCCGGTCGGTCCGCGCGAACCACGCGTTGTTCTTGAAGAAGTCGCAGTGCGCGAACACGTGCGCCATCACCAGCTTCTGCTCGAGCGTCGCGTTCCCCTCGAGCAGGTACGCGTAGCAGGGGTCGGTGTTGATCACGAGCTCGTAGATCTTCGACAGCCCGTACGCGTAGCTCTTGGACAGCCGCTCGTACTCCATCCCCCACTTCCAGTGCCGATACCGGATGGGGAACCCCTCGTACGCCGCGAGCATGTTCATCTGCTCGTACGTGACCATCTCGAAGACCGTCGGGAAGAAGTCGAGCCCGTGGTCGGCCGCGATCTTCTCGATCTTAACCGCCCACTCGCGGAGCTCCTGGGGCAAGGTCAGCGCGCTCATGAGATCTACTTCCCCTTGCCCAGGAAGTCCTTGATGGACTTCACGATCGCGTCCTTGTTCTTGATCTCGCTGGTGATGATCTGGTCGTCACCCCGGAAGTGTACCCGCAGGTCCTTGATGAACTGCCCCGACCCATACGGGCTCTCGACCTGCCCGTAGCAGAACACGTTCGACGCCGGCACGATCTGGTCGCGCAGGATCTTCACGCACTGCATCGTGTCGTCCGCCGACCAGTTGTCCCCGTCCGAGAAGTGGAACGGGTAGATGTTCCACTCGCCCGACGGGTAGTCGGCCTGCATGATCTCCAGGCACTTCCGATACGCGCTCGAGATCATCGTCCCGCCCGACTCCTTGGTGCGAAAGAAGGTGTCGCGGTCGACCTCGCGCGCCGACGCGTCGTGGATCACGTAGCGGCTCTCGATGCCCTTGTACTGGCTGCGCAGCCAGGTATCGATCCAGAAGGACTCGATGCGCACGATCTCCTTCTGCTCGTCCCCCATCGAGCCCGACACGTCCATCATGTAGATGATGACGGCGTTGTGCCGCGGCTTGACGTCCTCCTTGAAGCTCCGATAGCGCATGTCGTCGCGGATCGGGATGATGACCGGCCGCGCCGCGTTGTACACGCCCGCCACGATCTGCCGCCGCAGCGCCTGCTGATACGTCCGCTTGAAGTTGCGCAGGCTGTTCGGCCCCACCGGCCGGATCCCCGTGTACTTGCGGTCGAACGCCTCGAAGCGCTTCTGCCCCTTCGGCTCGATCTTCGGCAGCTCGAGCTCCTCACCCAGGATCTGCGCGAGCTCGTCGAGGGTCACCTCGACCTCGAGCTGATGCTCCCCCGGCGCGTCCCCGGCCTGCTTGCCGGTCCCCGGCCCCTGGCCCTCGCCCTCGCTGACCGCGTCCCCCGGCTCCCCCTCGCCCTGGCCGAGCCCGCCGTTGTCGCGCTTGCCGTACTTGAAGCGCGGCAGGTCGATCTGCGGCACCGGCACGCTGACGAGGTCCTTGCCCTGCTTGCCGATGAGCTCGCCCTGCGAGATGTAGCGCTTCAGGTTCCGCCGGATGCGCCCGCGGACGATCTCCCGGAACCGGCGCTTGTCGCTGTCGATTCGCTCCACGGTGTCCTCCCGGCTCCGGTCCCCCTGCGCAGCCGCCGCCCCACCTTCACACGAAGGCGAGGCGGCAGCGCGCCGAGCGCCCGGCTACTTGCGGTCCTTGACCTCACCCCGCGCGAAGATGCTCGCGACGTAGTTCAACACGTCCGTCGCCGACTCCTCGTTGTAGCCGTAGTTGTCGATGAGCCGCTTCTTCACGATGTCGATCTTCTCCTGCGTCTCGCGGTCGACCACGTTCGACACCAGCGTGGACAGCTTGATGGTGTCCTTCTGGTCGTCGAACAGCTTCGCCTCGAGCGCCTTGTGCAGCCGGCTGTTCGTCTTGTAGTCGAACTGCCGCCCCTCGATCGCCAACGCCCCGATGTAGTTCATGATCTCCCGGCGGAAGTCGTCCTTGCGCCCCTCCGGGATGTCGATCTTCTCCTCGATCGACCGCATCAGCCGCTCGTCCGGCTCCTCGTCCTGCCCCGTGAAGCGGTTCTTCACCCGCTCGCGCTGGGTGTAGGCCTTCACGTTGTCGATGTAGTTCGAGCACAGCCGCCCGATGGCCTCCTCGTCCGCCGAGATGGCCCGCTGGACCTCGTTCTTCACGATGTCCTCGTACTCGCGCTTCACGTCGTTGAGCAGCGAGTTGTAGCGCGCCTTGTCCTCCTCGTTGGTGATCAGCGAGTGGTGGCGCAGCCCGCTCTCGAGCTCGTTCATCACGATGAACGGGTTGATGTAGCGGCCCCCCTTCTCGCTCGCCAGCGCGTTGGAGATCTTGTCCTGGATGTAGCGCGGCGAGATCCCCTCGAGCCCCTCGCGCTCGGTCTCCTTGCGCAGCTCCTTGACGTTGTCCTGGGTGTAGCCCGGCAGGCTCCGCCCGTCGTAGAGCTTCATCTTCTGCAGCACGCTCAGGTCGTGCTTCTTCGGCACCTCGAGCCGCGTCATCACCGCCCACATCGCCGCGACTTCCAGCGTGTGCGGTGCAACATGGATCGCCCGCACCCGCTCCGACGTCGGCCCGAAGTCCTTCGCGTAGATCTTGATCTCTTCGGTCTTCTTCGTGATGTACGGGACGTCGATCTTCACCGTGCGGTCGCGCAGCGCCTCCATGAACTCGTTGCTCAGCAGGCGCTGGTACTCGGCCTCGTTGGTGTGGCCGATGATGACCTCGTCGATGTCGGTCTGCGGGAACTTCTTCGGCTTGATCTTGTGCTCCTGCGTCGCCCCGAGCAGGTCGTACAGGAACGCCACGTCGAGCTTGAGCATCTCGACGAACTCGATGATGCCGCGGTTGGCGACGCAGAACTCGCCGTCGAAGTTGAACGCCCGCGGGTCCGAGTCCGACCCGTACTCGGCGATCAGCCGGTAGTTGATGTCGCCGGTCAGCTCGGTCGAGTCCTGGTTCTTCTCGTCCTTCGGCTGGAACGTGCCGATGCCGACCCGGTCCTGCTCGCTGAACACGTAGCGCCGCACCCGCACGTGCTCCATGACCTTGCTCCAGTCCCCCTCGTAGCGCGCCATCAGCGCCTGGAAGCGGTAGCGGCAGGCCGGGTTCAGCTCGCCCTTGATCGGGATCGGGTAGCGCGCCGCCTTCTCGCTCAGCCCGAGCTCGCGGACCGCCTCGCGGCGCAGCTCGAGCGGGATGAGCTGCAGCGGGTCCTGGTGCAGCGGGCTCGCGATCCACCCGCCCTCGGCCCCGGGCTCGTCGAGCTTCCAGTCGTAGGTGTAGATCGCCCCCTCGGGGGTGCGCGAGTACTCCTCGAGGCCCTTCTTGATGAGCCGCACGATGGTCGACTTCGACGACCCGACCGGCCCGTGCAGCAGGATCACGCGCTTCTCGGTGCCGTAGCCGTACGCCGCGCTCTTGATCACGTTGACGAGCTTCATCAGCGTGATGTCGAGCCCGAAGATGGCGTCGGCCCCGTTGCCGATCGGGTCCTGGAAGAAGTTGTACTGGGTGACCTTCTTCTTCGAGTCCGTGTACTCGTTGACGCCGTGGCTCACGATCATGTCGTAGAGCCGCTGCCAGGCCGTCCGCGTGACCTCCGGCCGCTCGCGCACGATCCCGAGATACTCCTCGAAGGAGCCGGTCCAGTGGAGCTCCTTGTAGAGCTTCTTGTCCTGAAGTTCGGCGATTCGCGAAGTTAGCGAGGCCATCAGAGCGCTCCGAGGGAAAAGTGGGGAGACGTATGCTAGTCCAGGGCGGGGCCCGGGCAGCGCTGTCACAGGCAAGCTAGCACAGCCCGCCCCGCGTTCAACTCCACGAGCCCCCGGAGGCGCGCCGTGCCCCTGAGCTACCTCGAGACCTCGACCCCGTCGCTCGCCCTCGATCTCCGCTGGATGGCCCTCCCCGACGAGATCGGCGACCTCGAGGCTCGCCACGCCGTCGGGATCGCCCGCGCCCTGCGCGAGCGCGCCGAGCTCGAGGCGGGCGCCATCGCCAACCCCGACGAGTGTCGCCAGGTCGGCCACTACTGGCTGCGCGCCCCCGAGCTCGCCCCCGACCCCGAGCAGACCCGCGCCATCCGCGCCGCCCGCTTCGAGATAGAGCGCTTCGTCGACACCCTCCACGGCCGCTTCTCCACGGTCCTCTGCGTCGGCATCGGCGGCTCGGCGCTCGGCCCCCAGCTCCTCGCCGACGCCCTCGGGACCTCCGCCGACCGCCGCCGCCTGGTGTTTCTCGACAACACCGACCCCGACGGCGTCGCCCGCGCCCTCGACGACCTCGGCGACCTCGCCGACACCCTCGTCGTGGTGACCTCGAAGTCCGGTGGCACCCCTGAGACCCGCAACGGCATGCTGCTCGTCGCCGAGGCCTTCGCCGAGGCCGGCCTCGACCTCGCCCAGCAGGCCGTGGCCGTCACCGGCGACGGCTCGGCCCTCCACCAGGCCTCCGCCGGCTGGCTCGCCCGCTTCCCGATGTGGGACTGGGTCGGCGGGCGCACCTCGGTCATGTCCGCCGTCGGCCTCCTCCCCGCCGCGCTGCAGGGCCTCGACGTCGAGGCCCTGCTCGAGGGCGCGCGCAAGATGGACGAGATCACCCGCCAGGACGTCGTCGCCGACAACCCGGCCCTGCTCCTCGCCCTGTCCTGGTGGGAGGTGGGCGCCGGCAAGGGCGAGCGCGCGATGGTCGTGCTTCCTTATAAGGATCGCCTGGTGCTGCTCTCGCGCTACCTCCAGCAGCTCGTCATGGAGTCCCTCGGCAAGCGCACCGACCGCCACGGCGCCGTCGTCCACCAGGGGCTCGCGGTCTACGGCAACAAGGGCTCGACCGACCAGCACGCCTACGTGCAGCAGCTCCGCGAGGGGCCCGACGACTTCTTCGCGACCTTCCTCGAGGTGCTCGAGGACGGCGGCAGCCCCCTCGAGGTCAGCCCCGGCGCGCGCGCCGGCGACTACCTCTCGGGCTTCCTCGCCGGCACCCGCCAGGCGCTCTTCGACGCCGGGCGCCGCTCGATCACGCTGACCATCCCCCGCGTGGACGCCGCCCACCTCGGCGCGCTGATCGCGCTGTTCGAGCGCGCGGTCGGCTTCTACGCGAGCCTCGTCGACATCAACGCCTACCACCAGCCCGGAGTCGAGGCGGGCAAGAAGGCCGCCGCCACCGTTCTTGCGCTGCAGCAGGCGCTTGTCGATCTCATCAACGACGGCGCGCGCGGCACCGCGGCGGAGTTTGCGGAACTCGCGAGCGCAGACGCAGCAACCGTTTATCACGTGCTGAGGCACCTCGCGGCCAACGGCCGCGCGCGAATGCACGGCTTCGGGCTCGACCGGGTGTTCGAGAGCATGGACTAAGCACTGCGAGATCGTTAACCTGCCCCTTGCCTGCCGGGGGACCGATCCATGTCATTGATGAACGCCTTTCGCACCGCAACGTGCGTGCTCACCCTGCTTTCGTTCGCCGCCTCCTGCGGTGGCGACGGGAGCACGACCGCCACCGACACCGACACCGCCGTCATCGCGACGGACACGGGCGGCGGTGGCGCTGATGGGTACACCGACAACAGCAACCCTCCCGAGGTGTTGCTGCAGGGGCCGAAGGAAGGCCAGGTCTTCCAGTTCGGCGATCCGATCCCCGTGGTCGGGCGCGTGTCGGACGATCGCGACAACCCCACGGCGCTGAAGCTCACGATCTTCAGCTCGATCAACGAGCAGGTGGGCACGCCCCAGGCCAACGACTCGGGGTTCGTGACCTACGAGATCTCGTCGCTGAGCCCGGGCAACCACGTGCTGACGCTGTCGGCCCTCGACCGGGGCAACCACGCCGGCCAGGCCAGCGTGAACATCGTCATCAACGGCGCCCCGACCTCCGGCGCGATGGTGATCGACCCCGAGAAGCCGGTGACCGGCGACGAGCTGACGGCGCGGCTGACGACCCCGTTCGGCGACCCCAACCGCGCCGTCGAGGAGCTGGCGGTCACCTGGCAGTGGTTCCGCGACGGCGAGGATCAGAGCATCAGCCAGCCGCGCGTGCCCGCGTCGCGCACCTCCAAGGGCGAGGAGTGGCGCGTGCTGGCGACGGCGACAGATCCTTACGGCAAGCGGGCGCAGGCCGAGAAGATCGTGACGATCGCCAACACCCCTCCGAGCTGCGATCTGGCGACGATGCTGCCGTCCTCGGGCCGCACCGACAGCGACTTCACCTGTCGCTGCACCGAGCGCACCGATCCCGACCCGGGCGACGCGATCGCCGACCGCTGCGAGTTCTACAACGGCGAGTCGAAGCTCACCGCCGAGGGGTGTACGCTGTCCCACGAGGTCACGACCCGCGGGATGAACATCACCTGCCGCCTGACCCCCTCGGACGGCGACAGCGACGGCGCGCAGATCACCACCGGGGCGGTGCCGATCCTCAACACGCCGCCGACCAAGCCGACCGCCGCGATCTCGCCGACCGCCGGCGACGTCCACACGACCTTCACCTGCGCGGTGACCAACACCCCCAGCGACGCCGACGGCGACTCGGTCTCCTTGGAGTACACCTGGGTCGTCAACGGCTTCGAGAACCCCGGCACGACGAGCACCTCGGTCATCCCCATCGAGCAGCTCGTCAGCAACGTCGCGGGCAAGCCGGCCCGCGGCGGCGATCGCGTCGCGTGCCGCGTGCGGGCCTATGACGGCTTCGAGCGCTCGCAGTCGGCCGACACGATCGTCATCACGCTCACCAACACCGCCCCGACCGGCGGCGTCGTGACCCTCGGGCCGATCGGGGCGAGCGAGAACGACACGCTGACCTGCGCCGCGAACGGGGGCGCCGACATCGACGGCGACACGATCGTCTGGTTCTACACCTGGGAGGTCAACGGCGCGCCGCTGGTCGGCGTGCAGGGGCCGGAGCTGTCGCCCGAGCACTTCACGGTCGGCGACGTCATCAACTGCATCGCGACCCCGAGCGACGGCTTCGAGGAGGGGGTGGCGCAGAAGTCGAAGAACGCGGTCACCATCATCAACGCGCCGCCGACCAAGCCGGTGGTCGAGGTGTTGGCGCCGCTCGGCGGGGACGGGCCGGTCACCTGCCACGTCACGACGCCGAGCTTCGACAAGGAGCCACTTACCCAGACGATTTACTGGCAGGTGAACGGCGGGGCCGAGTTCGCCGGGCAGGCGACGCTGCCCGACGGGGCGGTGGACAACTGCAACATCGTGCGCTGCCGCCTCGAGGTCTTCGACGCCACCACCGTCGTGAGCTCGGACGTGTCCGAGCAGGTGATGCCGGTCGGGTCCTGCGACTCGGGCGGCGACTGCACCGCGGCGGTGTGCCTGCCGAACGGCGCCTGTGCGGTGCAAAACGTCACCGGCGGCTGTTCCGACCAGAACCCATGCACCACGGGCGACGTCTGCGTCACCGGCGTGTGCAAGGGCGAGATCAAGAACTGCGACGACAACCAGTTCTGCACCGACGACGCCTGCAACCCGGCCAACGGGCAGTGTACCCACGTCCCGACGGTGCAGGCGTGTGACGACGGCAACGGCTGCACGGTCGACACCTGTGATCAGGCGGCGAACGGGGGCGCTGGCGGCTGCAGCTTCGCGCCGCTCGACAACATCCCGTGCAACAAGGACAGCAACGGCTGCACGGTGGGGGACCGCTGCGTGGCGGGGCAGTGTACGACGGGGACGGCCTTCGACTGCGAGGAGGGGCAGGATCCGAACCCGTGCCTGACGCGCAGCTGCCGCTCGACGGGGGCCAACAGCTTCGTCTGCGACAACAACTTCTACGACGCGAGCGTGGCCTGCGAGGACGGCTTCTGGTGTACCATCGCGGACCACTGTAACGGCCAGGGTCAGTGCGTGACGGGGATCCAGCGCAACTGTGCGCTGGGGCTCAGCACCTGCCAGATCGGCAACTGCGACGAGGCGGCCAACAGCTGCCGCACCGAGCAGCTCCCCGACGACGCCGCGTGCAACTTCGACAGCAACGGCTGCACGGTGAACGACTACTGCCGCGCGGGCCTGTGCCGCCAAGGCGGTACGCCCGATTGCTCCGAGGTCGAGGACGACTGCAACGACTCCACCTGCGTCTCCGTCGGCAACAACGCCTACACCTGCGCTCCGGTCCCGGCCACGGCCGGCAAGGCCTGCCAGAACGACGACTTCTGCGTCGTCCAGGAGCAGTGCGACGGCCAGGGCACGTGTGTCGGCGGCGAGGCCCGCGATTGCGACGCCGAGGTCGGCGACGAGTGCCTGACCACCTACTGCGACACCGCCTTTGCCGCCTGCATCCCCGAGCCGGTCACCACCGGTACGCCGTGCGACGACGGTGACACTTGCAGCAGTGGTGATCGCTGCGTGTTTGGCGTGTGCGAGGCAACGGGCAGCATCTGTCTCGAAGACCCGCTTACATACGGCACCGTCAACACAGCTGACGCGACGCCGGCCATGGCGCACATTGGGAACGGCCGGTACGTGGTTGAGTGGCACAAATCGGGCAGCGCTAGCAACCAGACGTTCTTCCGGGTTTCCAACGATCACGCGAGCCGGGAGAACGAGGAACTCTTCGTAGGCAGTGGCCTCCTTACGAAGAACGTCGCCGGCGCTGGTCAGCGCTTCCTCGGCACTGCCGTGCGTGCCGATGGCCGTTTCGGGCTGCTCGTGGCTACCAACGAAGCCTACTGTGTTTCCGGCCGCTGGTGCGGTGACGCAGGGGATCGGACGATCGATCATCAGCTCCGGATGGTCGTGTACGACACCAACCTGAACCCCACGGGGACAGGCGTGGCCATCACGATTGTTGGGACGAAGCCGAACTACGACAGCGAGGTCAACCTGGGGGTCGTCGCGCTGCCCTTGGCGTTCAACGACGGATCCTGGGGCATCGTCATGAGCCCCCAACTGTCCGGGGCCGCTACCAGCACGATCTCCGTCGCCCGGGCGATCTGGTTGGTGCCGGTCGGGGCCGACCTCGCGGGGGGTACGCCGGTAAAGCTGGTCGATCTCGGCGGGGCTACCAATGTCACGAAGTTCGCAGCGGGCCAGTTCCCAGAATCGGATGACTTTCTGGTGACTTGGGTCGCCGCGGATGGGCGCACGGTCAAGGCGCTACGGCACGATCGCTACGGCTCGCCCTCACCGAACGGCGCCCAAAACGTTGCAGTCGTCGCCAGCGGGCACACCGTCGACGACGTCCGCGTGGCTGCCTTCCGGGATGGCGGCTACGCCATCATGTACACCGACAACGCGGCGGGCGTGGCGATGGGCAGGGTGGTTCGGGTGTTCCCCACGATTCTCGGGCGCCCAGACATCGCGTTCGACCTCGATACGGTGGGCGGACACACACTCGGAAAAATCGCGGCGTTCGCGGACAAGAGCATGGTTGCCGTGTGGACTAGCAGCAGCGCCGACGGCAACGGGACGGCGGTTCAGGCGCGCGTCTGGGACGCGAATGGCAACCCCTTCGGTCCGGCCTTCGTGACTCACGAGACCACCGCGGGGGACCAACGCTTCCCGAGTGTTGCGGTCGTGGGTGCTGACGCCTTCGTTGTGGGCTTCGTGGGACCCGAGGGTTCGGTTTACACACGCCTGTACGATCGGCACGGGACCAACCTGCCGGGTCGGCCCGAGATCGAGGTCACCCAGACTCCGCAGGGTGATCAGATCGCGCCTGCCGCGGCGGGCGATCAACAGGGGCGCGTCCTGGTGGCCTTCGAGTCGACCTCGACCGGCGTGACCATTAGCGACATCTACGCTCGCCAGTATGACATTGACGGCCTCCCGATGGGCGAGCAGTACCGCGTTAACACGACGACCACCGGTGCGCAGCGCAACCCGTCGGCCGCAGGCAAGAACGGCAACTTCGTCGTCACCTGGACCTCCGAGGGCCAAGACGGGGATCGGCGCGGCATATACGCCCGGCGCCTTAGCGGCACGGGCGCCGCGCACGGCGCCGAGCTGCGTGTGAACGCGTCCGGCGCCGGCGACCAGTTCGCCTCGGCCGTCGCGATGGACGAGGCTGGGAACTGGCTTGTGGCCTGGGTTGAAGGCACGCTGGTCAAGGCTCGGGGGTTCAGTGGAGACGCCGCGCTCGGTGCTGAGCTGACTCTTGACGCGGGCGCAAACGGCGCGGCCAGCGAGCCCTCAGTGACGGCGGTCCCTGGGGCGGCCAGCTTTGTAGTTGCCTGGACGGCCAGCCAGTCGGGGGGGGGCACGGCCCCCGCCGTTGTACGGCTCTCTAAGAGCGGTGCCATCGAGGCGGCCGTCGTCACGCACGGCCTCAGTGAGGGACCCAACGCCAGTCGCTCTGCCCCCACCGTGGCCGCCGGTTTGGGCAACCAGGGCATCCTATGTTGGCGTCTGGCGAGCCCCGAGCGCATCACCTGCCAACTCGTGTCGACCACGGACCTCAGCGCCCTAAGCGGGCCGCTGGGCATGACCACCGGCCGCGTAGTTGCTTCGCCGGTTGCCGAGTGGCTCGCTTCAGGCGGTGCCTTGGTCGCGTGGGCTGCCGACGGTGTGGACGTGGGAACGACACTGGCGGTTCAGTACGCGCGGGTCTCCAGCGCTGGAGTCGTTACGACCCCGCGCGTGATGGGGAATCGCTTTCGCTTGGGTAACCAGACGGCGCCAGTCATCGGCCGGGCCACGGGCGCCACCAGCCCGTTCATCCTCGTCTGGCAGTCCCAAGGGCAGGACATCGATGGTTGGGGAGTGTATCTCCGGGCGCTGGACCTGACACCATACCCATAGGCCCGGCACACCATACCCATAGGCCCGGCGCCCGCTCCTCCGATCGTCCGAGCCCTCCGTACGTCGCTGGCGTCGGGGGACCTCATGCGTTCGGGGCCCGTGCGTTGTGGACTCCGCACACCGTCATCCATGATCGGGGCTCGGGACACTAGTGTCGTGAAAGCGTCGAGACGACATCCGCGTTGCTGGGCCGACCGGCCCGCGCCGCGAGTCCTCCCCTGTACGGTGAGGAGGCGGGGGGCGCGCGACTCATCTGGTTGACTCTCCTCAAAGAGCGTGTGGAAACCACGGGTTGCGTGTGATTCCATTGCCGTGGGGTGGCGAGTTGCGGGTGATGTCACTGCTCCGTTCGGCGTGAGGGATGGCGAGTATCGCGGCCGGCGACGGGTGTGGTCGCTGGCCGGCCGCGCCCGGGCTCACGCCTCGCGGCTTCGGGCGCGTTCCTGAGCCCTGAGCCTCCTTGAGGCGGTAGAAATCCCCGTCGTTCTCGAGTGTGTTGGCCTCGTGGAAGAGACGGTCTATGAGGGAGACGACGGTCTATGAGGGAGACGAAAGACTTGGCATTGGGCGGGCTCAGACAGAGGTTTGGCGCCTCGCCGCACGTGGGAGACGCCAAGTCAATCGCCTTTCTCCTTTCACCATGGCGACGAACCACGCCGCGAGCACACAAACCTGAGCACCGACGGCTTCGAGCGAGCGTCTGAAGGCCGAACCCACAGGCATTGTTTGGACAGTAGCCAGGCGCCACCGGTGCAGTCGGGAGGCGCCCGCGGCACAGATCCTAGATCCTCAGATCCTGAGCGACGGCAGGTCCAACAGCGCACGATGCGCGGGCGCGTGCCGAGGGCACAACGAAGAAAGGGCGCCCCGAGGGCGCCCTTTCTTGAACTACCTAGCCGAGGAGGAACTCCTCAGGCTGGCGACCGCTAGTTGCTCTGGTGGTCGAACGAGAACGCGGTGCCGGTCGTCGTCGTGTAGCCAGTCCGCACCATCGCGTCCGGCTCGCCGAACATCAGCGGCTCAGCGCCGCAAGTCGCGAAGTCCACATCGAAGGTGATGTAGGGGTACACCGTCTGAGCGGCGATAACGCCGTCGTCAACGTTGTCGCCACCATTCTGCGAGTCGTCGGCAGTCGCGTTGGCCAGCAAGGAGCAGTTGCTCGCCGGGCCCTTCACACCAAGAGCGATGTTCCAGTACGCCTTGTTGTAGCTCGCCGTGCCATCGACGGTGAGCTGCTCCTTTCCGCTGTAGACAGCGACCTGGTACAAGTAGGTCGCCGCCACTGCCGAAGCCGGACCACTGAAGTCAGCGGTGCTGTTGATCGCCGCGCAAGTCGTGAAGCCGGCCGTGCAGAGGTTCCCGTCAACGGGAACAAAGTCGCTGTTCACCACACTGCCGGTGTGGTTCGCGGTGTTGACCCAGAACGTGTCGCTGCCACAAGTGAACGCCAGGTCGTCCAGGTACAGCTCGGTCGTCTTGTTGTCGAGGCTGTTGCTATCGGCGCCGGCGGTGCAAGCGAAGCCGAGGACCATGGTCTTGGAGCGGCCGGTCGCGTTGTGAAGCAGGTTGATGTCGGTGCGGAGGTAGCAGTCTGTATCGGCCCCGCAGGAGTTGTCCGTGTTAACGGTCGGGTAGTCCTTGGCGTAGTAGTCGTTGGCGGTGTCGCAGAACCCGGTGCCGAGGCATGCGCCGGAAGAGGCCTCAGCCTGCGTCTCGTAGGCGCAGTCGAACTTCGCCGAGCAGAAGATGTTGTTGAAGTTCACGGCGATGTCGAAGAAGCCCTGCTGGGCCGGACGCATCAGGGCCACGTCGAACTGGACGAACACGTCCTGGTTCTCGCGGCATGCGAAGACGCGGGTCAGCGGCGTGATCGTGTCCTCCACGCCAGAGACCTCGTCGCGGATCCCGTTTTCGTTCACGTCGAGCCACGTGGGGTTCTGGAACGGAACGGCGCCGGCCGACGTAGAGACGGCGGTGTTGAAGCCACCCGCATCGGCGGCGCTCACGTCCGCGTCATAGACACCAACCACCCACACGCTGACGGTGTTCTCGTTTGCGTTGCAGTCAGCGTTGACCGTGCAGCTGTCGCCGAGCCGTGTCGCAGGCGCGCTGCAGGTGGTCCCACCGCAGATACCGTTGCTGGCGGCGCTGACATCCGCATCACACGGGCCCACGTACGACGCCGAACCGGCGCTGTCGCCGTACTGGCTCGACGTGATTCGCTGCTGCCACACGGTCTGGGGCGTGGCAACGCCGTTGGTCACCTGGAGGTCCCAGACGACGTCGCCGACGCCGACCAGGTTCAAGGCCGCGATGTTGAGGTCGATGCCATTCGCGAAATCACGCGTCGGGGTCGTCCCCGCGTCCGCACACCCGGCGAGCAGTGAGCCCGCGGCCAACACACTCAGTAGTTTCCTCATGTTGAGTCTCTCCCCAAGGTCAACCACGTCACCCGCCCGGCTCGGTGGCCCCTTCGTTTCGTTGTAGCTGTTGCCTGAAGCTCACTGCGGGATGCGACGAAGCCGCTTGCAGTGCACAACTGTGATACCAGAGCGCGACGCGGCATGTAAACCGTGTGGTTGCGAAAATGGTAAACTGCCAAGGTTTTAGGGGGTTGCCGCGATGCCGCGAGCGCACGGCGCCGGGCCTTGTAACCCGGCCGCGGGCGCGGCCGATCAGCCCCGCCCGGCTTCTGCGGCGTCGCAGCATGGCGGCCCCACGCCTGCCTGGGCGCTCGGCCCGCGGGGGAGGGCCTGTGACCGATCGGTGAACGCCGTTCGCCGCAGCGCAACATGAGGCCGGATCGCTCCGCGTGATCCGGTCGAGGGCGCCGCTCGGCCCGGCGATCGCGCGCTCCCGACGGGACGAGCGCGAGCGCCGGTCGTTCGATGAACGCGTCCTGCCGCACTGCGGCGGAGGCGCCTCCTCTGGTGTTGCACTGCGGTGGGGTGGGCGGCGGGGCCGGGCGTGATGCGTTGCGTGAGGCGCGCGCCCGCTGCTACAACGGTCTTCGGCGCGACGGCCTCGGAGGTCGGTGCAGGGACTCGGCGGCCCGTGACGGGCTAGGCAAGCAGGGGTTGAAGATGGTCGACAGGAACTTGGTCGCGGGTCTGGTGGTGGCGGTCGCGATGGCCGCCGGGACGGGCTGCTCGAAGAAGGGGGGAGAGCCCCCCGCGCCCCCCGAGACGACGGCGCCGGTGGCGGCGACGGACGCGGGGACGACGGCTGCGCAGCACCCGCCGATCGTCCAGAAGGACATCGAGGAGCTCGGGACGAAGATCCTGCAGGCCTACAAGAGAAAGGATCTTCAGGGTCTGGCGGACCTGGGGCCGGCCCGCGCGAAGGAAGTGTTGATCTTCCTCGAGCCGCGCAACCCCCACTACGAGGAGCTGCTCGGCGACAACTCGTGGCGGATGAAGGCCGTCCGCGGCTGGGACGAGAAGTTCAAGAAGATGCGCATCGGCATCGGGGTCATCAAGCTCTACTTCACCGACCTCGACGAGAACACGGCCGTCGTCCTCGAGCTCGTCGAGGAAGGCCAGAAGTGGGTCTTCCACGACCTCGTCCAGGAGCCCCGCACCACCTACGTCCCCGGCGCCGACGGCAAGACCACCCCGGCCCCCGGGCCGCGCCCGGCCGCCGATCCGATGACCCCACCGCCGAACCCCTTCCCGGTCCACGAGGGCCCGGCACCGGGCGCCGCGGTCTTTGCGGGGATCGAGGGCACGCGGCCCCTGCTCGTCGAGGTGCAGGCGCTGGTGGCGCCGGGCGCGCCGGGCACGCCGCGGCGCGCGGTGGTGGGGCTCGATGGCGGGCGGCTCGCCATGATCCTGGCCGTGCTCGAGGCGCGCGCGGGCGTGTCGTTCTCGGGGGCGGATGTTTATGTCAATGTCGCGGGCGGGCTGCGCATCGGCGAACCGGC
>PHBI01000122.1 GCA_002841945.1 Deltaproteobacteria bacterium HGW-Deltaproteobacteria-14 | reverse complement strand
CGGGCGCGCGCCTCGGGCGGCGCTCGCGGATCCGCCTCGAGCAGCCCCTCGAGCAGGGCGAGTCGCTGCTCCTCGTCCTCCGCTCCCCCGCGGGGTCGGGCGCCTGCGGCGCGCGCTCGCACCGCGGGGTCGCCCTCATCGACGGCGCCTGGGACGTGCTGCCCCCCGGCACCGGCGCCTACGTGCAGCCCCAGGTGGTGCTCGTGGCCAAGGGGGCCGGCCACCGCCGCCGCGTGGTCCTCGCCGACCGCGCGACCAGCCAGCGTCAGCTCGCCCGCGTCCACCACGATCTCATCCGCGGCGTCACCGCGTGCCTCTCCTCGGCCCAGCTCGGGCCCGGCACCCGCGAGCTCGAGCTGCACAGCTATGAGGACGTCCACTTCTACAGCGCCGAGGAGGGGCTGAGCGACGAGCGCGGCCTCAGCCCCTGCGAGCTCGATCTGTCCCGCGTCCTCGTGGTCTCCTCCCCCGCCTCCTGACGCCTTCTCCGCGCGCCGCCTCACGCCGGGCCGGGCGGAGGGGCTCCCCCGAGCGGCGCTCTGGCCCATGACCGTCTCCGAGTTGACGCGGGCGCGGTCGCGGGGTCGGAGCCGCCGTCTCCCGCGTTGCACCAAGACGGACCGCGTATTCCCGGGATTCGCGAGTCATCCGCCGATCTGCGAGGGGCACATCGGTATCGGCACCGCAGCAGAGCCCCGGGATGGCTTGGTGGGCCGCTCCACGAGCGAGACCCGCGCACGGAGTCGCGTCCGCGAAGCCCAGCGTGAGTGCCGCCTCTCATTGCGCCGCGGCGTTCGCGCAAATTACCCCACACTGCCACGGCCAGCGCGGCGTTCTCGTGGCAGGTCGCTGAGCCGCCGCGAGGCTTCTGTTGCAGACGCACCGAGGTGGCGGTGGGGCGCATGTGCGTATGCGAATCAGGACGCGCGCGGGGCAAACCGGAAGGCGAGAAGTTGTGCGATATGTTGAATTATTGTGGTCAAGCAGGGCGCTGAGGGGGTATGCTCGAAGCTAAGCCTACAGCTCGTGGAGCGCCCCGCAGCGCGAAACGAAATCAGCGTGCAGATCGGTCTCGGCGGTCGCCGCACGCGCCCAAGATCCCAACGACAGCATATCCTTGGTCGGTGCTTCCGTTGCCTCCCGGCGCCCCCGCGGTCGCCGGCGTCGCCGTATTCTAGACGCGAGCATCACTCCCCGCCCCATCACCGCCGCGCGATCCCCGACTCGGTCCCACCTCGAGTCGGCGTCGCGGCGGTCCCACCCGAGCCCCGACGTGAGGCGCCTCAAGCCCTCGCGGGGAGTCCCATCTCCAGCGCCGGAAAACGCAGTTGAGATTCACGTCGCGAAACATGGAGAGCCTCGAAGGGGTCTACGCCGCCCTCGACGACGCGGTCCTCGTCAGCGACGCCGACTCGGGGCGCATCGTCGACTGCAGCCCAGCGGCGGAGCGCGCCCTCCGCGGGTCGCGCGGCGAGCTCGTCGGGAGCCCGCTGCGGGCGCTCTACCCCAGAGCTGAGGAGTTCGCGGCCCTCGTCACGGCCACCACCTTCCGCGGGGCCTGCGTCGTGCGACGCCTCGATGGCAGCACCTGCCTCACCGAGCACACGTCGATCCGCGTCGTCGGCGCGGCCACCGGGACTCCGCTCCGCGTCACCGTGATCTTCCGCGACGTCACCGCCGCGCGCGACGCCGAGGAGGCGCAGGCGCGCGCGCTCCGGCGCCTCGAGCGACGCTATCGCCACCTCGTCGACCTCGTCACCGCCGCCGCGCACGACCTCGAGGCGCCGCTGCGCGCCGTCGGCACCCTCGCGAGCTGGCTCGCCGCCGATCTCGGCGACCGCGTCGACGCCACGGGGCGCGAGCACATCGCGCTCATGCTCAGCCGGGTCCGCCGGATGTACGCGCTCGTCGAGGGGACGCTGCGGTACGCGCGCGCCGTCGACGCCGTCAGCGTCGTCGGCCCCGTCGCCCTCGACGACGTCGTCGGGCGAGCGGTCGCGGCGGTCGGCGCTCCTAGACGCATCCGCGTCCACGTCGAGCGTCCCCTCCCGATCGTCCGCGGCGACAGCTCGCGCCTTCAGCTCGCGATCGAGCACCTCCTCCGCAACGCCGTCGAGTTCCACGACAAGCCCGCCGGTGAGGTCCTCATCCGCTGCGTCGCGCTCGCGGACGGCTGGCGCGTCGAGGTGCGCGATGACGGCCCGGGGATCGCGCGACCGCACCACGACCGCATCTTCCAGCCCTTTCAGACCCTCGCCTCGCGGGACGAGCACGAGAGCGCGGGGATCGGCCTCGCCCTCGTGCGGGCGATCGTCGAGGAGCACGCCGGCGTCGCGGGGGTCGAGTCGGCCCCGGGCGCCGGCAGCACCTTCTTCTTCACGCTGCCCGCGGAGGTCGCATGACCCCCGGGATCCGGGCGACGCTCGCGACGCTGCTCGCCGCGCTGACCATGGCGCCCGCGCTGGTGCTCGGCGTGTGGTTCGCGGCGGCGCCCGGCGGGCGCCCTGCGGTGGCGCGCCTCACCCGTGCGGGAGCCGGGCGCGACGCGGAGGGGGAGCAGGGGCGTTGGGGCGCCATCGTCGGGGCGGCCGAGGCCACCGAGCTCCTCGCGAGCGCCGTCGTGGACGGGAGCCTCCTCGAGTGGGCGGCGCCGTCGCTGCCGGGCGACGCCGAGGCGCCGGTGTGGGGGGGCGTCCCGCTCGTCGGGTGGGGGATCGGCGAGCGCGTCGCCGCCTCGGCGTCGTCGCCCGGGACCGGCGAGCTGCTGCCCATGGCGCTGCTGATGGCGTGGCTGCTCGCCGTGGGGGGCCTCGGCTGGGTCGCCGCGCCCTGCGTCGCCGGCTGGCTCGGCAGGCGGGTCACCCGCGGGCCGCTCCACGTCGGCGCCGCCGAGCACGCACCGTCGGGCGCCGGGCACGCACCCTCGGGCGCCGTGAGCGCGCTCGAGGCGCGGGTCCGCGAGCTCGACGCGTTCGCCCACCTGATCGCTCACGATCTGAAGGCGCCGCTGCGGGCCGTCTCCGCGCTCAGCGGGATGCTCGCCGCCGAGTACGCGGCCTCGAGCGACGAGGCGAGGGAGCTGTCGCGGCTCCTCGAGGGCCGCGTGCAGCGGATGGCATGCCTCATCGACGGCGTCCTGCTCTACGCCCGCGCGCAGGCCATGGACGGCGACGCCGTGGAGACCGACCTGACCGCGGTCCTCACCGACGTCCTGGCCACCCTCGCGCCGCCGCCGCAGGTCGCGGTCCTCAGCGAGGATCCGCTGCCCGTCGTCGCGTGCGGCCGCGTGCAGCTCGAGCAGGTCCTGCAGAACCTCGTCGGCAACGCCGTCGCCGCCTGTGAAGCCCGCGGCGGGCGGGTGCGCGTCGGCTGGGCCCCCGACGGCGATCGCGTCGTCATCTCCGTCAGCGACGACGGGCCCGGCATCGACTCTCGCGACCTGAGCCGCATCTTCGCGATGTTCCAGACCCTCGCGCCCGGGGACGGGCGCCGCGGCTGTGGCGTGGGGCTGGCGATCGTCAAGCGCCTCGTCGAGTCGTACGGCGGCCGCGTGTGGGTGACCTCGCAGGTCGGCGTCGGGAGCACGTTCTTCTTCAGCGTCCCCAGGAGGTGACCGTGGAGCTGCCAGACAGACCCGTGCTGCTGGTCGAGGACGACTACGTGGACCAGCTGCTCGTCAAGCGCGCCGTCTGCGATCTGCGCGTCTCCAACCCGGTCGAGGTGGCCGCGACCGGCGAGGGCGCCCTCGCGCGCCTCCGCGCCGCGGGCGCCCAGGAGCCGTGCCTGATCCTGCTCGACCTCCACATGCCGCGCCTCGGCGGGCTCGAGCTGCTGCGGATCCTCCACGGCGACGCCCGACTGCAGCGCATCCCGGTGGTCGTCCTGACGACCCTCGCCCACGAGCCGGAGCGCGTCGCCAGCCTCGAGCTCGGCGCCGCCGCCGTCCTCACCAAGCCCATGGACTACCGCCGGCTCGTCGACGACATGCGGGGAATCTACCACCTCTGGTCGCGCGCCGACCACGCCGCCGGCCCCGAGTCGTGACCCAGAGCCGCCTGCTCGTCATCGAGGACGATCGGCTCGACCGGCTGGCCTTCGAGCGCTGCGTCCGCACCCGCAGCCTCCCCTACCGCTGCGTCTACGCCGCGTCGGTCGCCGAGTCCAAGGCGCTGCTCGAGCACCTCCCGTTCGACGCCATCCTGTCGGACTACCGCCTCGGCGATGGCACCGGCCTGGAGCTCCTCGCCCTCGACCTCGACATCCCGCTCATCCTCGTCACCGGCGCCGGCAGCGAGGAGATCGCCGCGCGCGCCATGCGCGCCGGCGCGCGCGACTACCTCGTCAAGGACCGCGACGGCGCCTACCTCGACGTGCTTCCGGCGGCCATCGCGCGCGCGCTCGGCGGCGGCGACGACCTCGCCGCCGGCGCCGAGATCGACGACTTCGCCGTCGTGGGCGGGCCGCGCTTCGCCTCCACCCGCGAGCTGCTCGGGCTCGCCATCGCGTCGACCTCGCCGGTGTTCATCACCGGCGAGACCGGGACCGGCAAGAACCGCGTCGCCCGCGCCATCCACTACCAGAGCTCGCGCCGCGCCGGCCCGTTCGTTCCGATCAACTGCGCCGCCATCCCTGATCACCTCTTCGAGGGCGAGCTCTTCGGCTACGAGCGCGGCGCCTTCACCGGCGCGACGACGGCCAAGCGCGGGGTCTTCGAGCAGGCCAGCGGCGGCACGCTGGTCCTCGACGAGCTCGGCGAGATGCCGGCTCACCAGCAGGCCAAGCTCCTCGGGGTCCTCGACGACGGCAAGGTCCGCCGCCTCGGCAGCGAGACCCCGCGGGACGTCGACGTGCGCGTCATCTGCACCACCAACGTCGACGTCGAGCGCGCGCTCGACACGACCTTCCGGCGCGACCTCTTCTATCGCCTGAGCGTCATCCGCATCGCCCTGCCGGCGCTGCGCGACCGCGCCGGTGACATCCCCGCGCTGTGCGAGCACCTGCTCCGCACCATGCGCGGAGGCAGCCCGGTCCCGCTGGCCGCAGGCGAGCTCGCCCGGCTGATGGCGTACCCGTGGCCGGGCAACGTGCGCGAGCTCCGCAACATCCTCGAGCGCGCGCTCATCCTGCACCGCGCCGGGAGCCTGCGGCCGTCGCGCTTTCTCACCGAGCCCGCGCCGGCGCTGCCCGCGCCCGGGCGCGCCGCCCACGGGGGGGCCGTCGAGGAGCCAGGCGACGACGGCGCGATCCCCACCCTCAGAGAGGTCGAGGAGCGCCACATCCGGTGGACCCTCGAGCGCCTCGGCGGCAACGTGACCCAGACCGCCCGCGCCCTCGGGATCTCGCTGTCGACCACCAAGCGCAAGCTCAAGGAGTACGACCTCCGCTGAGCCAAGCAACGGCAGGTCCTCGGCCGATACGATGGAACCGGGTCCAGCTTCGGCAAAAAATCACGAGCTCTGAGGCGCCGGGCGCCGCCGCCGCCGGGTCGCGGCGAGGAGGGCGGCGGCCAGGAGCCACCAGTCGCTCCCGACCGCCGCCGACCGCGCCCCCCCGCACCCCTCTGCGGCGCCGCGCCCCGCGTCGGCGTCGCCGACCGGGCCGCCCGGATCCGGCCCCTGCGCTCCGGCGAGGAGCGCGTCGGCCGCGGCGACGTCGAGCGCCCCGTAGCCGAAGCCGTCGTCGGGCCCCGCCGGGCCGAGATCGACGGCGGCGCCGAGGAGCGCGTCCTCGACGGCGGCGACGTCGGCGCCGGGGTGGGCCTCGAGCAGCAGCGCGATGGCGCCCGTCACGTGGGGCGCCGCGAACGAGGTCCCCGAGACGTACGCGTAGGAGGGCAAGTAGGCGCCCCCGTAGGTGACGTCGGCCGTCAGGACGTCCCAGCCGGGCGCGACCAGCGCCGGGAAGACCCGGCCGTCACAGGCGGCGGGGCCACGGCTGCTCGCCGCGAGCAGGGAGCTCCCGGCGCCGAGCGCGCCGACCGCGATGACGCCCGCGCCGTTGGCGGGGCTCACGCTGGTGTCGCCGCCGGGCCCGGCGTTGCCCGCGCTGAAGACGACCGCGATCCCCGCGGCGCGCAGCGCGTCGAGGTCCGCCTGGAACTCGCCCTCGCACTCGCCCGGGTGGTCCTCGAACCCCCAGGAGTTGTTCACCACGTCCGGCGCGTCGTCGGTGGCCGGGTCGCCGTCGGGGTCGAGCAGCCACTGCAACGCCTCGTGGATGGCGCTCAGCGTGGTTCTACCTCGGTCGTCGTAGATCTTGGCGGCGATCCAGCGGGCGCCGGGGGCGACGCCGAGGGGCGCGCCGCGTGACGCGCCGCCGACCGCGAGCCCGAGGCTCTGGGTGCCGTGACCGTCCACGTCCGCGGGGGCGGGGTGCTCGCCGAAGGGGTCGAACCAGCTGTTGTCCCCGCCGCGCCAGCGGTCGGCGAGGTCGGGGTGGAGCGCGTCGGCCCCGGTGTCGAGGGAGGCGACGACGACGCCGGCGCCGGTGATCCCGGCCTCCCACAGCGGGCGCGCGGCGATCGCCTCGAGGTTCGTCGCGGCGGCGGTCGCCGGGGTGGCCGAGCGCGGGATCGCGCGCCAGCTGCGGTCGAGGCGGAGCGAAGCGACCTCCGTCCGGGCGGCGAGGGCGCGGATGACGGCGGGGCGCGCGCTGAGCGCGCGCTCGGCCAAGGAGATGGCGGCGTCGTAGCGCTCCTCCTGCAGCGCGACGAGGGCCATGCCCTGGAGGGCACGGATCCGGGCCGGAGCGAGCGCGGTGATCTCGGCGAAGGTGGCCCGCGCGAGGGCGGTGTCATCGTCCCGGAGCGCCGCGTAGCCGCGCCAGGACAGGTCGGCGAGGGCGCGGCGCGCGCGATCCGCGGTCACGGGCGGCAGCCGCGGGGCGTGACCCGTCGCGGTCAGGAGCGCCCGGACCCAGGGGGCGACGGCGGCGCCGAGCCCGCCCTGGTGGTTGTCCCAGCTGCCGCGCCACACGACGGCGCCGGTGTCCACCACGAGGGCGCGCAGCTCGGCGCGGAGGCCGTCGGCCGACTCCGACACGTCGGCGATGAGCAGGTGGGTCAGCGCGCGCTGGGCGGCGAGAGCGCACGCGGCCGCGTCGTCGGCGGCCTCGGCGAGGGTGGTGACGAAGGGGTCGCGCTGGCCTTGCGCCCCGGCCCCGCCGATGGGGTCGACCCTCGGGACCTCGACGAGCTCGGCGACGAGGCGCTCCTCGAGCTCGGCGACGAGGTCGGCGCCGCGCTCCGTGTCGTCGCCGCGCCCGACCACCGCCATCCGCAAGGTCGCGGGGCCGCGGGTCGCGCACGCGCCCAGGGGCAGCGCGGCGAGGATCGCGCAGAGCGGCAGGACGACGGCGAGGGTGCGGTGGGGAGTCATGGGTAGGCCTGGAGTGCGTCTCGGTTGTCGCACTCGGGTGGCGGCGCGTAAAGGCGGCGGGGGCGGTGTCGCGACTACAACTCCCGTGAGCGCGGATCTCGTCCGGCGCCGCGGCCTGGGCCCAACGCTGGTCACCTGGGCGCGGCACCGCGCGGGCTCAGCTCCGGCAGGTCTCAGCGCTCCGTCTTTCACCACGGAGGTCACTGACAGCCCCAGGGGCCCGCCGAGACGCTGGAGCCGACCGAGGCGCCCGCCGCGGTGCCCCCCCTCCAATCAACTGCGACGGGCCTGGCTGATCGGCACCGCGCCCCAACCGACGCGCCCCCTCAGCCGGCGAAGCGCCGCAGATCGCGCTCGGCCTCGGCACACTCCCGGCGGAGATCGGCGAACAGGGGACGGATCACCTCCGCGACGCGGCCGACGGCGGCGCGCTCCAGGTCCGCGGCGATCTCGCTGACCCGGGTCGAGCCGAACATCGCGCTCGACGACTTGAGGCTGTGGGCGTGCCGCTCGACGCTCTCGAGGTCCCCGCGAGCGAGCGCGACCTCGATCGCGCCGACCAGCTCCTCGCTGTGGCCGAGGTGCTTGCTGATGAGCCCGTGGAGCCGGGTCGGCTCGCCGCCGAGGACGAAGAGGAGCTTGGCCAGCGGGGCCGGGAGGGCGTCGTCCGCGGACGGCGCGGGGGGGGCCGAGCCGAGCTCGGACGCCGGCGAGCCGAGCGCGGGCGGCGACGCGGGCGCCGCGGGGAGGCCCGAGTCGGGCGCCGGGGGATCGCCCGGCCGCACGCCGACTCCGGCCGCGACCAAGGCGCTGCCGATGTCCTCGAAGGAGACGGGCTTGCCGATGAAGCCGTCCATGCCGGCTTCCCGGGTGAGCACGCGGTGCTCGGCGAGGACATTGGCGGTGAGCGCGAAGATGCGCGGCTGCTTGGCCGGGGGGAGCTCGGCGCGGATCCGGCGGGTCGCCTCGAGCCCGTCGAGCCCCGGCATGCGGAGGTCCATCAGGACCAGATCGTAGGTGCGCTGGCGGACCGCGGCGAGGACCTGCGGGCCGTCGGTGGCGACGTCGGCCTCGTAGCCGAAGGCGCGCAGCATCCCGACGACGACCTCGCGGTTCACCTCGGTGTCCTCGGCCACGAGGATCGCCAGCGGGTGCCGGCTGGCCAGGGTCTCGTCGACCCGGGGCGACGTCTCCGACACCCGCCGCTCGCGGGCGGAGCGCTCGAGCGGCAGCGTCACCGTGAAGGTCGAGCCGCGCCCGACCCGGCTCGTCACCTCGAGGTTGCCGCCCATCATCCGGGCGAGGCGGCGCGAGATGGTCAGGCCGAGTCCGGTCCCGCCGTGGCGGCGCGGCTCCCCCTCGCTGAGCTGGGTGAAGGCGTCGAACAGCAGCGGGAGCTTGTCCTCCGGGATGCCGATGCCGGTGTCCTCGACGGCGACGCCCAGGCCGCTGCGCGCGTCCGTGAAGGCGCGGATGGTGATCGTCCCGTGTGGGGTGAACTTGATGGCGTTGCCGACAAGGTTGAGGAGCACCTGGCGCACCCGGGCGCCGTCCCCCATCAGGTTGGTCGGCACCTCGGCGCCGATGTCGGTGACGAGCTGGAGCCCCTTCTCCACGGCGGTGGGCGACACCAGCGACACCACCTCGTCGATGACGTGGCGCACCGACCACGGGGCGTGGGCGATGCGGATGCCGCCGGACTCGATCTTCGAGAGATCCAGGATCTCGTTGACGATGGACAGCAGCGCGCGCCCGCTGCGCTCGAGGGTGCGGACCATGCGGCGCTGGTCGTCCTCGAGGGGGGTGCGGCCCAGGAGCGCCGTCATGCCGATCACGCCGTTGAGCGGCGTGCGCACCTCGTGGCTCATGTTGGCGAGGAACTCGCTCTTGGCGCGGGCGGCGTCGAGGGCCTCGTCGCGGGCGATCTCGAGGGCGCGCGCCTGCTGCCGGATGTGGCGCTCGCGGGCGACGATGGCGGCGACCTGGCGATCGCGGGTGCGCCGGGCCGCGACCGTGAAGCCGACGACGGCCGCGAGCAGACCGAGCAGGCCGAGCATCCGCTCGACCTCCGGGCTCGCGACGATCGGCTCGGCGAACGGCAGCGGCGGGATCCAGGCGGCCACGGCGACCAGCACCAACGCGGCCACCGCCCAGCCGACCGCCGGGCGGGCGCCCGCGAGGTGCCCGACGAACAGCGGGATGGCGGCGAGGTACCAGACCGCGAGCGGGTCCCAGCCGCCCGCGAGGAGCCCCTCCGCGACGAGCGCCAGCGCCGACACCCCGGCGACCATGTGCACTGCGGGGCCGAGGCGCACGACCCCGGCCTGGCGGGCCAGCCCCCACGCGCGGACGCACAGCGTGAGGACCGCCGCGACGGCCCCGGCGATCGCCCCGAGGGGCCGCTGAAGCGCCAAGTCCAACACCGCCAGCGCTCCCCAGAGCCCCACCATCAACAGCGCCATGACCGCGAACAGGCGGTAGTCGTCCTCGGTCGCGAGCCCGTGGCGGTCTCGCTGCACCGCAACATGGCCGGCCGCCTGGGCGCCGCCGGAGGCCTCGGGGGGAGTGAGCATCGCGATCAGCATACTGTGGTCGGAGGGCAAGTCGAGCCCCACGACCGGGCGCCTCATGCTGCGACGCGGCGCGCCGGGGCCGCGGCGGCGAGCGCCGCCCTCCCTGGGCTACACCGCGGGCGGCTCGGAAGTGCCGGCGCTCAGGTCCTCATCGGTGGCCAGGGGGACGCCGCAGGTGCGGAGCAGCGCGGCGAAGACGCCGTCCCCCGGGAATACGGCGCCGTCGATGGAGGTCGCGCCGACGCCGCAGGAGGGGCTCCGCGCCTTCAGGATCGCGCGCGCCGGGGTGACCGCGGCGGCGGCCAGCGCGCGTCGGGCGCCGGTGACGAACGCGGCGGTCACGTCGTGATCGTCGTCCACCCGGCGGACCTGCGCGCGCCCGGCGAGGACGGCGTGACCGTCGCCGCCGCGCAGATCGGCGGCGGGGCGCGGGGTGCCGAGCGCGCCGAGCTCCTCGGGGCAGACCGCGACGACGCGCCCGCCGGCGGCCTCCCAACGGGCGACCGCCGCGCGGACCGCGGCGGCGGGCTTCGCGGCCCCGTCGTAGCGGCAGGCGCGCCCGAGCAGGCAGGCGCTGACGACGCAGACGGGACCTGGCTCGGCGGCCTCTCCCCCGGTCACGGCGAGGTGTCGGGGGCGCGGCCCTCGGTCCCGGGCGGGCCGGTGGTGCACGCGCCGTCGATCGCCAGCCCGCAGTCGCCGGTCGGCAGGCACACCTCGCCGACCCGGCACGGGGCGTCGGCGTCGGCTGCGCCGTAGCTGCAGCTCCGCGTGCAGAGCGGCGGCGGCGCGTCCGAGGGCCGCCAGGCGCCGTCGCCGTCGACGTCGAGGAAGATGGCGTTGGTGACCGCGGCGGGGAAGACGGGGAAGTAGTCGGGCACGGGCGGAGACGCGAGGGTCACGCCGAGCCCCTGGATGACGCCGGCGAGGACCGGGTTGGCCCCGAGGGCCAGGGCGGCCACCCGGGGGAGCTGCAGCTCGCCGAAGGGGACGTCGTAGCTGATCGGGCCGAAGAGGTTCTCCTCGCGGGTGCCGGCGACGAAGACCGTGACGAAGCCGTCCTCGGCGGGCACCGGCAACGTCAGCGTGCCGTCGAAGTCGACGATGGGGCCCGGCCCCTGATCGAGGTCCTGGGCGTGCTCGAGTCTGCCGTTGACGTAGACCTCGAGGCGGTCGACGCCGAACCAGCTGGCGGTGCGCACCTCGAGCTGGAGGTCGAAGGTCGCCCCGGAGAGGGTGGCGATGTCGCCCTCGTGGGCGGCGCCGACGGCGACCTCGATGACCGGGCCGAAGGTCGGCTTCACACGGCCGTCGACCACCTCGACGGCGACCGCGCTCGGATCGATCGCGCCCGGGATCGGGGCGTCCGAGCGCACGAGGTTGCGCGGGAAGCCCGGCTCGCGCGCCTTGCCGTGGGAGTCGCTGCCGCTCGTCAGGGTGATGGCGAGGCCGGCGTCGAGCCAGCGCATCCACTCGTCGTAGGTGCCGACGTGGAAGACGCAGGGGGCGTCGGCCACGTCGGCCTCGGCGCCGTTCGGGTGGCGCGACGGCAGGCAGTCGTCCTCGTCGGTGTCGGCGGGGACGTGGTTCCACAGCGCGACCTGCTCCTCGGGGGTCCGGCGCAGGATGCGGCCGGCCGCCAAGAACGCGGCGCGGCGCCGGAAGCGGAGCTTGCACTCCGACAGACGCTCGCCGGCCGGGCAGGCGGCGAGCGGGCCGCCGCTGCTGAGGTCGGCGCACACCCCGTCGAGCTCGGCGGCGGTCGTCGCGGCCTCGATGGCCTCGGTGCACAGGTTGAAGGCGATGACCTCGGCGTTGGTCGGCGTGCGGATGAGGTCGAAGCGCTTCGAGTTGAAGACCTCCATCGCGTCGAAGTCGCAGGTCGTCCGCGCGAGCAGGACGTTCGTCTGCGACAAGAATCCCAGCTCGCGGCTGAAGTCGTAGGGGTCGATCTCGAGCTGGTCGATGTGGCCGATGATGCCGTCGCGGGGGTGGGTGATGATGCGGACGCCGTCCTTCCCCGCGGCGATCTTGCTCGTGAGCTCCTGCATCAGCCCGGGGCCGTCGAGGCAGGTCCAGTCGGGGGCGCCGTGGGCGGGGATCTTGGCGGCGTCGTAGGCGAGCGGGAAGGCGACGAAGTGGCCGAGCTCGAGCGGCGACATCTCGACGCCAACCACGGTCTTGAGCCGATCCTGGAGGTTGAGGTCGCGGACCGCCGGGCCGTAGTCGGTCTCGATGTCGTGGTCGGTGGCGACGGCCATGTCGATGCCCTCGGCGGCGATGCGGCTGACGCGCTCGTGGAGCCCCATCCCGGAGTCGAAGCTGCCCTGGGCGTGGATGTGGAACTCCCCCGAGATCCACCCGGGGGTCGGGACCTCGTGGACGAGGGCCAGGTTGACGCTGATCTCCTGGCCCGCGCGCAGAACGAGGCGCTGGGTCCCGAGCGACCACGCCGGCCCGAGGGAGGCGACGAGGTCATAGACGCCGGCCTCGACCTCCATGGTGCCCTCGCCGGTGGTCGTGGGCTCCTGGTAGCGCACGCCGTTGCCGAGGCGCCCCTCACCCATGTAGGGGCGGCGCAGGCCGTCGTCGATGAGGCGCTCGCCGTCGGCGCCGACGGCGACGAAGCTGAGCTTGGCCGGGGTGAGGCGGCCCTCGCCGTCGGTGACGCGAAAGCGGACCCGGGCGGGGGCGGGGACGATCGGGGCGACGACCGTGGTGCGGTCGACCTCGATGGTGATCCGGGTGACCGCGCTGGTCGAGGTGCGCCCCTCGTTCTGGGCGACGAGGAGGTAGGTCCCCGGCGGCAGCGTGGCGTGGTAGTCGCCGTCCTCGATGGGGTCGCGGCCGACGTCGGCGTCGATGGCGCCGAGCAGCCCCGGGGCGCCGGTGTCGCGGTAGTTCTGCTCGACGGCGGCGTAGATGTCGGGCCAGGCGCGGGTCGCGTCGGGATCGCGGAAGACGAAGACGTGCCCGTTTGGCAGGGGCTGGCCGTTGTCGCCGCGCACGACGCCCTCGAGGCGGCCGACCGGGACCCCGCGGACGGCGTAGACGACGTCGGCGACCGAGGCGATGTCGCCCTGACCGACGACGAAGTAGCGCTCGAAGGACCAGGCCGTCCGGGCGTCGCAGCTGGCGTCGTCGGCGGAGTCGTCGCTGCAGTTGAGCGAGTTGGTCACGAAGCCCGTCGAGGACGACGTGATGATGGGGACGAGCACCTTGGGCGGGGCGCCGCCGGCCTCGCCGAGGTTGAAGTAGCCGTAGGAGATCGGCCCCCCGGAAGCTGCCATGTAGTCGAAGGCGAGCGGGTGGGTGAAGGTGTCGCGGCCGGTGAAGAGCGCGTCGAAGATGGGCTTCTCTTCGTCGAAGCCGATGCCCGGGGCGAAGATGTCGTTGCGCGCGCCGAAGAAGACGAAGTCGCCGGCCAGCATCCCGGGAGCCTTACCGTCGATGGAGTTGCCGAGGATGGTGTCGAGGATCGGCAGCTCGTCGGTGACGACGGGGAGCGGCATCGGGTCGACCGGGTCGCTCGAGTCGGCGACGTCGGTGCGGTAGATGCGCGTCACCAGGCGCACGTAGGAGGCCCCCGGCGCGAGGATGTAGTCGGTCTCCATGCGCAGATCGAAGTGGGCGCCGAGGAGCCCGCCGATGGTCTTGAAGACCGACAGGGTCTCGAGGAAGAAGGCCGCCGTGCCGCTGACGCGGACGATGGCGTCGCCGCCGTCGGAGCCGTCGGCGACGAGCGCCACGTCGTTGGTGTCCGGCCGCGGCCACAGGAGGTTCGCGACCGGGATGACCTCGGCGAGCTGGTCGGCGCCGACGCCCGCGCGGAAGATCGACTCCGGGCGCTGCAGATCGGCGTCGACGAAGGTGCCGCCGAAGACGCCGGGGGCCGGCGAGCTGTCCTTGTCGAGGACGGCGATGCGGATCTTGTCGTTCTCGAGGACCCAGTCGCCGACCCGCGCCATGGCCACGTCGCCGCCGATCAGCTGATCGGGGGCGGTCACCCGGTAGGCGCGCGCGAAGCGCTCCGGCTCGGCGTTGCAGGCCGCGGCGCTCAGCAGCGCCGCGCCCGCGCACAGGCACAGCAGGGTGGCGCTCTTCATAGGCCGAACTGGAGCTGCAGGAGCAGGGAGTCGTTGTCGAGGGCGACGCCGTTGAGCTCCTCGCGGTGGGTGAACTCGAGGGCGGCCTTCGCGTGGTGGCGGTGGAAGTAGTACTGGACCCCGCCGGTGACGACGAGCTCGTCGCCGTTGTCGTCGACGTTGGTGTCGGAGTCGAGGAGCTCGCCGCGGAGGGTCACGCCGAGCTGCTCGGGGAGGATGACGTAGCCGAGCTCGGCGGTGGCGGACATGCGCGCGATGCTGGTCGGGATGGCGTCGCCGGTGGTCGGCTGGGTGGCCGGCTCGGCGGAGTCCATGATGAGCTCGGCGGCGAAGTGCAGGCCGGCGATCTTGACGAGGAGATCGACCTCCCAGCCGAGGGTCTGCACCGTCTTGCCGTCGTCGTAGTAGACGGCGCCCCCGAGCGCGCCGCGAAAGCTCCCCTGGTCGAGGTCGGCGAGGCCCCTGCCGATCGGGCCGAAGGGGGCGAGGTCGAGGCGGCCGACGTAGGCGAGGTTGGTGAAGCGGTTGCCCTGGAGCGCCGTGGCCTCGCCGTAGCCCTCGTGGAAGGTCGTGCTGCGGACGAAGCCGTTGTAGACCCCGGCGGCCCACTGCAGGATGCCGTCGCCGACGTCGCCCTCGAGGGTCAGGCCGACCTGGCGAAAGGGGGCCATGGCGCGCACGCCGAGGGGCCGGTCGATCAGCGCGCTGGCGCTCGAGCTGTTCAGGGCGAAGCGCGAGAACGGCACCTTGCGGGCGCCGCCGATGACCGCGAAGCTCGTGAGGCCGCGCCAGGCGACCCAGGCGTCGAGCAGATCGACGCCGCCCGGGGTGGCCTGCAGCGAGAGCTCGTAGTCGGTGTCGCCCCAGGCGCTGCCGGCGAAGCCGACGCGGGCGCGGCGCAGGCGGAAGCCCGGGGACTCGGCCGGATCGCCGTTGACGAGGAAGGCGTCGTCGCCGACGTAGGGCGCGAGCTCGAGCTGCAGCAGGCCGACGAACTTGATCTGCGCCTGCCCTCCGTCGAGGAGCACGAGGTCGGCGTCGTCGGCGCTGCCGGCGCGCGCGGGGGCGGCGACGGCGAGGACCATGGAAGCGAGGGCGAGGAGGGAGAGCTGGCGCACCTGGGCGTCTCCTGGCGTTGCGGGGCACTTGTGTCGGCCGGCGGCACCCGGACGAGCGCCGCGGCGAAAGCTACTTCGCACGCCCGCGGATTGGAAGCCCCGGACCGTCGCGAGACGGTGACGTTTGCGTGACAGCCCAGGCACGGCCGGGGCGGCGCCGCCCGCCGCCGCCGTGCGCGAGCGACGGTCCGCTCCAGGCCGGCGCGCTGCGTCGACGGCGCCTGCGGGCGCCAGCTACCGGAGCCAAGTGGGAGCGTCGCCGAAGGCCAGGCCGGCGGCCGCGCCGGTCGGCAGATCGACGATGTCCCAGGTGCCGGGCTTGTCCTGGTCCCAGACCGCGCCGCAGAGGCCGTCGCCGCTGAGCGGGGACATCCCCCACGCGTCGCCGGCGACGAGGGCGTCGGCGCCGTCGGGGCCGATGAGGTGTAGCTCGCCCAGCTCGGCGGGCGTGCGCACGCCCGCCGGGACCTCGCCCCACTCCTGCTGCGGGCAGTAGGTCATGCCGCGGGCGAAGGCGCGCAGCAGCACGTGGTCGCCGTGGACCTCGACGGTGAGGTCGTCGACCGCGGTGAAGGCCGGGCCGATCGGGGTCCACGCGCCGGTCTCCGGATCGAGCCGGCGGACCTGGGCGGCGCCGGCGTCGCGGAAGGCGGCGAGGATGCGCCCTGCGGCGTCGATGGCGGCCGCGGGCTGATAGCAGTCGGAGAGCGGGGCCAGGCCAGGGCCGGCGTCGTAGGGGAACATCGCGATCTCGAAGGTGTTCAGGTTCGCCCGCAGGAACGCGCCCGTCGCCTCGTCGAGAAACACCACCCAGCCGGCCTCGTCGTAGCCGGCGAGGGCGAGCTGCTGGGCCGCGCCGCCAGCGCACGGCAGCGGGATGACGTGGACGGCGGCGGGGGTGGAGATGACGAGCCAGGGGGCGTCCACGCCCTCGTGGAGGGTGACCATCCGGCGGCCATCGACGCGGCTCAGGACGAGGGGGCGGTCGACGACGGGCGTGAAGGCGCCGGTGGCGACGGTGACCCAGCCGGCGCGGTCGCCCGCGCGAGCCGGGACGTGGCCGCCCGGGAACGGGGCGCCGAGGGGCCAGAGCTCGCCCGGCAGCTCGGTAGCGACGCCGTCGGGCGAGACGTAGCTGAGGGCGGTGACGTTGGTGTCCGGCAGGTGGCGGACGATGACCGCGCTGGCGTCCGCCGCGACGGTCTGGACCCAGGCGCTGCCGTGGGCGCGGGTGAGGCGCCACAGGACGTCGCCGTCGGCGTCGAAGGCGGTGAAGACGCCCCCGGCGGGGGAGACCGGGGAGCCCCAGGCGGCGTTGGCGACGAAGGCGTCGGGCCCGGCGGTGAGGTAGACGCCGCCCGGGTGTTCCAGGGCGCCGGCGGGCGGCTCGGCGGGCCAGACCTCGAGGGCGCGCGTGGTGCCGTCGGCCCGATAGAGCGTGACCTCCGCGCCGTCGACGGCCACGAACAGGCCGTCGTCGGGAGAGGCGCCGCTCGAGGGGCACAGGGCGCTCGCCGCGGTGGGCCGCGCGGACGCCAGCGGCGGGTTGCGCGCCGCGGCGAGGCGGCCGCTCACCGGGACCCGCACCGCACGAGGCGCCAGCCCGCTGGGGCCGGTGGCCGGATCGAGCACGGCGCTCGGCCCCCGGGCGCCACCCCGGGGGTCGGGGTCGAGGCAGGCCACGAGGGAGAGGGTCAGCACGAGGGGCAGCAGGCGGTTCATGAGGTGTCTCCGGCGCGTGTGAGGGTCTCCGGCGCGTTCGTCGCTGAACGTGGTCCAACGCAAGGCACGTGCCACCGGCGCGAGCGTGCTCCCGCGCCGTTGAGGGCGCCCCCGGATGCGCCATAGTGCAATCAATGATTACATCATGACGTAATTGATGATTACATTACCGCCCGCTCACCGGGTGCTGCTCGCGACCGTGATTCGGAGGATCGCTCGAGACCATCGATCGTCGGCCCGAGATTGGGTATGCTCCCCCGCTCCCCGAGACCGCCGAGGTACCCACGACCGGGTCCACCCCGAACGCCGACAGCACCGCTCAAATCCTCGCCCTTGAGGCGGAGGTGGCTCGGCTGCGCGCGGAGATCGCGCGGATCCCTCCGGCGTCCTCCGGTCCGGTCACGCTGAGCGAGCCTCCGCTGGTCGGGACCTGGCGGCTCGACGCTGCGGCGGCGCGCTTCTGGTGGTCTCCGGGGGCATACGAGCTGCTCGGCTTCGACGCTGGATCGGAGCCCCCCGAGCTCACCGCGTTGACCCAGCGGATCCACCCCGAGGATCTGCCGAGCGTGGTGGCGGCGGTGGATGACGTCCTGTCCGAGGCGCGGATCGTGACGCGGATCGACTGCCGGATCCTGCGCGACGACGGCGCTGAACGCCACATCTCGTTCACCGTGCACGAGCGCCGGCGGGAGGCGGACGGGCGGCTGCTGTTGAGCGGCGTGGTGTTCGACGTGACGGCCGAGAAGGCGCGAGAGGCGGAGATCGCGCAGGCGCTGTCGCGGCTCGAGGCGCTCGAGCGGCTCAACGCGATCCTGCGCGAGGAGGGCCCCGCGGGGCCGATCATGGAGCGCGCCGTCGCGTTCGTGCGCGAGCTCTTCCGCGCCGACCGGGTGTCGCTGCTGCACCACGACAACGCCGGCGGGCCGTTTCTGACCCTCGTCGCCACGAGCGATTGGGATCCCGGGCGCAAGCGGGTGGCGGTCGGGGAGCGGGTGCGCCTGCTGTCGGCGGCGGAGCTCGACACGATGGCGCCGTCGGAGATCATCGTCCTCGGCGAGGACGGGTCGCGGCCGATCCCGCAGGACGTCGCGGCGCTCGGGATGCGCTCGCTCATCGTGGCGCGGCTGCGCGCGGGGCGGGGGGCGGCCTGGCTGCTGACGCTGCAGTACATCGCGACCAACGCGGCGTGGTCGAGCGCTGATCACGGCCTGTTTCAGGACGTCGTGCGGCGGGTCGAGAACGCGTTCGCCGCCGCGGCGGCCCTCGAGGAGCTCGCGGCGAGCCAGGCGCGGCTCGAGAGCGTGCTCGCGGCGGTGCCGGAGAGCATCTTCCAGATCGACCGCCAGGGGCTCATCATCGCCGTCCACGCGAGCGACCGGAACAACCTCGACCGGGTGCGGGAGCGGCTCGTGGGCCGCCGCCTCACGGAGGTGTTCCCGCGGGACGGCGAGACCCTGGTCGGCCGCGTGCAGGAGTGCCTCGAGACGCGCCGGGTGCTCGCCTTTCCGCGCTACCGCCTGCGGATGCCCACCGGCGAGGAGGCCTTCTCGGCGCGCATCGCGCCGCTCGGGGAGGCGGCGCCGGACCAGGTGCTGTGGGTCGCGCGCAACGTCACCGCGGAGGATCGGCTCGAGGAGCAGCTGAGACACACCCAGAAGCTCGAGAGCCTCGGGGTCATCGCCGGCGGCATCGCCCACGACTTCAACAACTTCCTCGCGGCGATCCTGGGCAACGTGAACCTGCTGGCGGAGGACGCGGGCGCACACGCGTCGCCGCTGCTCGGGGAGATCGCGGGCGCGGCGCGGCGCGGCGCGGAGCTGTGCGCGCAGCTGCTGGCGTACTCGGGCAAGGGGCGATTCACGGTCGAGGCGGTCGATCTGAACGCGCTGGTCGAGGACATGGCGACCATCCTGCGGGTCAGCCTGTCGAAGAAGGCGCGGGTGCAGCTCGACCTGGCGGCGGCGCTGCCGCGGGTCGAGGGGGACCGGGCGCAGCTGCAGCAGGTGGTGATGAACCTCCTGATCAACGCGTCGGAGGCGCTCGCCGGGGAGCCGGGCGACATCCACGTCGCGACCGGGGTCGCCGCGAGCGCGCCTGACGCGAGCGCGACCGAGGGGCTGGTCGAGCCGCTGCCCGCGGGCCGCTACGTGACGCTGGTGGTGTCGGACGACGGGCGCGGGATGGACGAGACGACCCGGGCGCGGATCTTCGAGCCGTTCTTCTCGACCAAGTTCGCCGGGCGCGGGCTCGGGCTCGCGGCGGTGGTCGGGGTGGTGCGCGGCCACCGCGGGTCGATGGCGGTCGCGTCCCGGCCGGACGAGGGTTCGCGGTTCACGGTGTACCTGCCGGTGAGCGCGCGCGCCCCCACGCCGCTGCCGCGATCGAACCGGACCGAGCGACCGGCGACGGGGCGCTCGGGGCGGGTGCTCGTCGCTGACGATGATGACGCCGTGCGCCTCGTGTGCGTGCGGGCGCTGACACGGGTCGGCTACCGCGTGACTCCGGCGAGCGACGGGGCCGAGGCGGTCTCCTCCTTCGCCGCCGAGCCGGGGGCGTTCGACGCGGTGGTGCTGGATCTGACGATGCCGGAGCTTGGCGGGACCGAGGTCTTCGTCCAGCTCAAGGCGATGCGCCCGGACGTCCGCGTGATCCTGATGAGCGGCTACAACGAGCACGAGGCCGTCGCCCACTTCGCGCGGGACGGCCTCGCCGGGTTCCTCGCCAAGCCCTTCAGCACCCAGGAGCTGGTGGCCGCGGTGGACGAGGTGCTCGCGCCCGCCGCCGGGTAGCTCGCGGGCCGAGCCGCGAGGGACGCCGAAGCTCGCCCCGCGCCCCGGCGAGCGGCGAGCCACCGTCGAGTGCGGGCGATCGGGCGCGGCGATCCGCCGCGGCTGCTGAAGGACAGGGCCGCGCCGCCGCTATCAGCGCCGCGACACGTGAACGTTGCAGTTCACCTGAGGCGTGTCCCAGACGGCCTGGAGGTGGCCCGGGAGCCTGCCCCAGCTCTTGAAGGGGATCGTGCCGTACTTGTCTTGCATGTACTGGCAGACCTTGTGGTTGCAGTCCGAGGCGTCCCACACCTTCTGCACGTGGCCCGGCGTCGAGCCCCAGC
>PHBI01000121.1:37308-38311 GCA_002841945.1 Deltaproteobacteria bacterium HGW-Deltaproteobacteria-14 | reverse complement strand
CTCGGGATGTTTCTCGAGGCGCGCGAAGATATTGCGGAACGAATTGGGGTCTCGACGGCAAAGAACAGGAGATGTCTGTCGCGAGGCCCGTCGTGCCGGGGGCCGTCTTGATGGTGACCCGGCGATGCATTGACCGGCGCTATCTGTTGCGTCCTGACGCCGAGGTGAGTGCGGCGCTGGAGTACTTGATGGCGGTGGGTCTGGCGCGGTTTGGCGTCGCGGTCGTGGCTGCGGTGTTTCTCTCGAACCACTATCACCTGATCCTGAGCGACCCTGGGGGGCGGTACCCGGCGTTTCTGCAGTGGTTCGACAGCCTGGTGGCGCGGGTGGTGAACTATCAGCGGGGGCGGTGGGGGCGCTTCTGGGACGGCGAGCAGGTCCACGTCGAGGTCCTGCTCGACGCGGAGGCGGTCGAGCAGAAGATCGCCTACGTGTTGGCGAACCCGGTCGCGGCGGGGCTCGTCGTGCGCGGCGCTGATTGGCCTGGGGTTCGGAGCAGCCCGCAGGTGTGGGTGCGCCCGTCCAAGGTCGTGCGGCGGCCGGAGGGGTTCTTTCGACCGGATGGTGTGATGCCGGCGGAGGCGGAGCTCACGTACGCGATGCCGCCGACGCACGAGGGGATGGCGCCGGCCGAGTTTGCCGAGCGCGTCGCGCGGCGGGTGAGCGTTGAGGAGGAGCGGCTTCGCGTCCTTCAGGCCGAGGCGAAGCGGCCGTTCCTCGGCGCCCGCGGGGTCCTGCGGCAGCGGTGGCGGTCGCGTCCCCGGACCTCCGAGGTTCGCCGCAGGCCCAAGCCGCTCGTCGCCGGCGCGCGCGAGACCTGCAAGGCTGCGCTGGCGGCGATTCGCGGGTTCCGGTGGTTCTACTCGGAAGCGCTGACGGCCTGGCGTGGTGACGACCGGGCGGTCTCGTTTCCGCCCGGGACGTGGCGGATGCGCGAGCTCCATCACGCCTCCGGGCACCCACCGCCGGGCTTTCTCGCGGTGCTGGTGGGCTTCCGTGTCCC
>PHBI01000121.1:20393-37198 GCA_002841945.1 Deltaproteobacteria bacterium HGW-Deltaproteobacteria-14 | reverse complement strand
TTGGTCTCTGACCGGGTCCTGACCGGTCTCTGACCGTCGCCCCACTCGGGTCACTCGGGTCGAGGTGCACTGTCGGGACGACCACTCACTCGGCGTCAGGACGCGAGATCTTCCTCGTCGCCGCCCGCGTGGTAGCGCGTGATCAGGCCGGGGGCGCTCTCGTGGCGGGCGTCGACGAAGCCGCTCGCTGCGTCGTCGGAGACCTCCTCGAGGAGCCCCTCGAGGGCAAACCACCAGTCCCCGGGTCCGTAGGTCTCGATGGCGACGTTGAGCGCCGCTCCGTCGACCCGGAACCACTGCTTCCAGGCGCGGGAGGCGACCTCGCCGAAGTCGGTGTCCTCATCCTCGAGCAGCTCGCGGGCGCTGGCGACCGCGCCACGGCACGCCTTCTCGGACTCGAAGATGAACACGCCGTGGACGCTGTAGCCGTAGGACATCGCGACTCCTGGCTCCCAGGCCGAGCCGGGCCGACGATAGGGCCGACGCGGCGCCGCGTAAAGCGCCGCGGGAGAATACGCGTAACCCGCGCCCACGCGCTCGCGCCCCCCTCTGCGCGGCTCGTGGTGCAGCGCAGCAGTCGCCCGCTCGGGTCACCGGGCCAGGGCGGGCTCCGCCTCCGGGGCCTCGACCACCACGGGCTCCATCTCCGAGGTCATCCACGCGCCGACCCGCACGACCGGCGCGCCGGCGCCGACCTCGACCACCACGTAGTTCTGCTTGCCCGGGGTGAGCGGCTCGCCGTCGATCCCCGCGCCCACCGGCGCCCAGGTCCCGCTGTTGGCCAGGGTGCGCCCGCGGTCGAGCGGCGTGACCCCCGGCTGATGCGTGTGCCCCATCACCACCACAGCCACCCCGGTCACGTCCGCGATACGCCGGGCGGCGGCGGGCAGCCGCGTCACGTAGTCGAAGATGGACGCCGAGAAGACGCCGTCCCACAGAAACCACGTCAGCGGAAAGGCCGTCAGCGGCACCATCAGCTTCACCCACAGCGGGATCGGCGTCAGAGCGAGCGCGATCGTGCCGCCCACCATCAGCGCCATCAGCGCGAGCCGGTCGAGCCACAGCTCGCGCACGAGACGCCAGAGCTGCTCCGATACCGGGCGGCTGAACCCCGCCGCGAGCCGGTCGACCTGCTCCGACGTCAGCCCCTGAGCCGCCCCGTTCGCGACGAGGTGCGCCCGACGCAGGTGCGGAGCATGCCTGGCGCGTCGGCGGCCGCGCAACATCGTGATGACGATGAGGACGCTCCCCCAGAGCCAGCTCAGCATCAGGCTGTGCCGGCTGAAGGCGTAGTAGCGCAGCCAGTGCGCGACGTACGCCGGGCCCGAGCGGATGAAGTCCTCGCTGTGCGGGTTGAAGGTCCCGATGCGGTTGATGAGGTAGCGGCACGAGAGGTTGCCCATCGGAAGCGCCATCGGGGCGCCCGCGGCCGCGCTCTCGGCCGGCGCGACCAGGTCGTGAAAGGACGACCAGTCGTCGTACTGGTTTCCGTGTTCCACCCAGAGCGCACCTGGCTCGTGGAGACACCAGGGCTCGAACCCGCCGCGACCGCGACCGCCGCACGCAAGACGGCCTGCACCTCGGGGAAGGCGAGCTCCCGGTCGTGGTTGCCGAGGACGTAGACGACGCGGTGCCCCGCGGCCACGAAGCGCCCGAGGGTCGCGACGAAGTCCGGGTGCGAGGCCAGCATGTGCGCGAGCTTCCAGGCGCTCTTCTCCGGGGTCGCGTAGAGGCCGTAGCGGCGCTCGGCGCGCGACACCGGCCACGGGGCGGGCGCTGGGACAGTCGTCACGAGGTCGAAGTCGAAGACGTCGCCGTTGAGGACCAGCGTCAGCGCCGCGTCGTCCGGCGCCTCGGCGACGAAGTGCCGCACCAGAGCGTCGAGGTCCCGGTCCACGACCAGCTCCGGGCCCTTGTAGTACATCCAGCCGCGCACGGGCTCGAGCACCTCCGTGAGGTGGATGTCACTGACGATGAGGTAGCGGGCGTTCGGGGTCATGGGTACGGCTCGTCTCCAGGCTCGCCGAGAACGTGGACCCACCCCACCGCCGGGGCGAGCCCATTGACCGAGGATTGACCCGGTTGACCGGGGATTGACCCTCGTGACGCACCCTTGACGCAGTGCGGGAAGAGCCCGACGGCGGGCTCGGGCCGGCCGCGATCAGTGGACTGCGACCTCGCAACGCAATCCGCCAGGCCCAAGGTCTTCGCGATTGCGACGCCCAACGCGGGCAGGTACTTTGGCGCCTGGGGTTGTGGTCGGTTCGAGCCCGCGCGAGCGGGACCGGGAGGCCGCCCGTTGCGTCGCAACAGCGACCAACGGCGACACCGGGACGGAGGATCCATGGCTCAGGTGACCCAGACGCCCCCACAGCAGACGTCTCCGGCGTCCGCCCCACGAGACGGGCAGGAGACCAGCACGGGGTTGGCCGGTCAGGCGCGCGGCCTGAGCTTCGCGGACGGCGAGGCGCTGCTCGACCCGTCGCGGCAACGCTACACGGTCCGCCCCGGCGACACCCTCGGCGTCATCGCCAAGCGGACCCTCGGCGACGCCGGCCGCTGGCGCGAGCTCCACGCGCTCAACGAGCGGGCGATCGGCCCGAACCCCGACCGCATCCGCCCCGGCCAGGTCCTCGTGCTGCCCGCCGACGCCCAGGTCGCCGCCTCCGCCGCCGCCCCGGAGGCCCCCAGCGTCGGCCCCGCCGGCGCGACCCCGAAGGTCGCGCCCAAGCAGGGCGCCGCGCCTGCGCCCGCGACGAAGCCCGAGTCCGGCGCCCCGCCGTCGGTCGAGACCCAGGCCGGCGGCCTCGCCGCCCGCGTCGCGAGCGGGGTGAAGGCCGCCCCGGCGGTGCAGGAGCTCGGTCAGCGCGGCAAGCAGCGCTTCGAGAAGCGCGCCGCGCCGGGCCCGAAGGACCGCGTCCTGTTCGCCCAGGAGGACGCGCTGCTCGGTCGCTTCGAGGTCATCCTGAGCCTCGACGGCGACATGTCGGCGCGCGCGACCCAGCGTTTCCTGCACATCACGAGCGCCGGGGGCCTCCTCATCCGGACCCCCGAGGGGATGAGCGACCTCGTCGTCCACAGCGTCGTCCTCGACCTGCAGACGATGGCCGTGCGCGTCCAGAGCCAGCCCGAGATCGGCCCCCTCGAGCACCAGATCATCAGCGGCGTCCTCAAGGACACCATCCTCGCCCAGGCGCCCGAGCTCGCCGCCAAGGGCCAGGGCGGCCCCCTCGCCGCCGCGATGGCGACGCTCCCGAGCGACAAGAAGGGCCGAAAGGTCGCCTACGACTATAAGGCGCTCGGCGTGTCGCTCATGAGCGTGCTGCTCGACCCGGCGATGGCCGCGACCGTCACCTTCAACGGCAAGGGCCTCAACATCGACATGTTCCCCGGGGTCGTCGTCGACACCCCCGGCCCCGACTTCACCATCGCGTCGCTGCGCTACAGCTTCGCCACCGCCGCCTTCGACATCGGTCAGCAAGGCGCGACCACGGTCCTCGGGGTCATCGGCGACCAGCTCAAGCAGCCCCTCGTCGACGGCGTCGAGGCGGTCGGCGCGCGCTTCTTCGCGCAGAAGCTCCCCGCCGCAATGCGCACCGCCGGCTACGACCCGACCCTCGACCCGAAGTTCCAGGACAACCTCGACACCCTGTACGCGAACTTCACCGGCGTGCACCTCCTCGGCGGCCGCCCCGGCAGCAAGGGCGCAGCGGACAAGCCGGGCGAGGAGCACGCCGAGCCAGCGGTCGGCGGCAGCAAGGCGCCCGCTCCCCGCCCCGGCGCCAGCGCCGGGGCGGACAAGAAGGCGGCGCCGCCCGAGCGCCAGGTCCTCTACCAGTTCACGAGCAAGGACTTCGGCCCGGTCGAGGTCTGCCTCGAGCCCGGCGACGGCGTGAAGGTCTACAAGGACGACACCACGGTCGGCCTCGACGCCGGGCGCGGGATCTTCCTCCGCGTCCCGGGCCACGAGTGGCTCCAGGACGTGCGCCTGAGCGCGATCCGCTACACCCTCGCCACCGGCCGCCTCGACTTCGAGGGCACCGAGCGCATGGGCGAGTTCGTCCGCAGCGTGCTCGAGGACGTCGTCAACGCCTACGTCCTGCCGAGCCTCCCGGGTGATGTGCGCCGCGGCGTTGGGCTCGAAGGCCAGGGGGACGCGACGCAGCAGACCCTCTACAGCGCGGACGTCGCGGGCGCCGGCAAGGTCGAGCTGCTCCTCGACAAGGGCGACCGCCTGAGCCTGTCGAAGGCCGAGGACGTCGTCGAGATGTCCGCCGGTCGCGGGCTCGTGCTGAAGGCCGCTGCCCTACCATCGCTGGCGAAGCTGCGCATCATGAAGGTCCACTACGTGCTCGGCACCGACGAGCTGCGCGTGGACTCCGACAACGACCTCGGCCCCGCCGGCGAGAAGCTCCTCGGCCAGCTGCTCAAGAGGTACGTCGTCCCGCAGCTCCCGGGCGCGCCGGCCGCCAAAGCGGACGCGCCGCACATCGACAAGGCCACCCTCGCCGCCTTCCCCAACGTCGCCTACCGCCAGAAGGCCGGCGCCCTCGGCACGATCGAGGCGCGCCTCGCCGGCGGCGACACCCTCGGCGTGCGCACCGACGGCGTGGTCGCGACCGTCTACGCCAAGGCGGGCGTCCTGCTCGTCGTCCCCGAGGCCAGCGTCCAGCTCACGCTGCAGTCGGTGTCGCTCAACACCAAGACGGGCGCCGTCGACGTCACCGCCAGCGAGACCTTCGGCAGCCTCGAGCGGAGCCTGCTCTCGGACATCGCGCGCAAGTTCGTCACGCCGGTCGTCGAGCGACACTACAACCAGGGCGGGGCGCCACAGCAGGCGCCCGGGAACGCCGATCACCGCGTCCTCTACCACTTCGGCGACGGCAAGTTCGACCTCGACGTGTGCCTCGACAAGGGCGACGCCGTGCAGGTCGAGAAGACCGACGAGGCCATCACGCTGTCGGCGGGCAAGGGGATCCTCCTGCGCTCGCCCAAGGGCGGCCTGCTACCCGAGAGCACGCGCGTCCACCGGGTGCGGGTCGATCTGAAAGACGGCTCGGTCATCGTCGACTCGAACCCCGACGTCGGCCCGCTCGGCGAGGCGCTTGGCACCCAGGTGCTGCGCGAGCTCGTCCTCCCGCACCTCCCGCCGCAGCTCCAGCAGTTCGGCCTCGCGGCCCCGAAAGCCGACGCGGTCGCGGCGGCCACGGCCCCGATCCCCAACCCTGACGGCCTCGTCCTGCTCGAGACGAACCTCGACGGCGTCGGCCCCTTCGACGTGTCCGTCAACGGGGCCTCCGCGATGCAGGTGGAAGCCTCGGCAGGCGCGGTGAACGTCTCCGCGCCCTCGGGGATCCTCGTGCGCGTCCCCGGGCTCAAGCTCGCCGTCCGCGTCACCCACCTCAGCGTGGATCTGCAGGGCGGCGGCGTCGAGTTGACCGCCTCGACCCCGCTCGGCGCCTTCGAGCAGCGCTTGCTCTCCGGCCTCTTCCGAATGCACGCGATGCCGATGGTCAGCAAATACGTCACGAGCCCGGCCAAGGGCGCTGGCGGCGCCGGTCAGGGCGACTTCGACGTCCTCTACGGCTTCACCGCCGACAAGCTCGGGCGCGTCTCGGTCTGTGTCCCGAAGGGCGGCAGCGTCTCGCTACAGAAGTCCGACACCGCCATCAGCCTGGTCGCGCCGAAGGGCCTCTTCTTCACCGGGGTCGATTGGCTCCCCGACTTCCGCATCCAGCGCGTGGACTACGAGCTCGGCACCGGCAAGTTCGGCATCGACGTGAGCGGCGTCGCCCAGGGACGCTACGTCGAGGGCCAGGACGTCGGCCCGCTGACCGAGGCCGTCGTCGGCAACCTCGTCAAGGCGCTGGTCGGCCCCCACCTACCCCCGCAGGCCCAGGCCATCGGGGTCGTCGGGCAGCGGCCCGGCGCGGGCGCGGCGGGCCCGCCGGCCGGCGCGACGCTGTTGAAGTCGCTCTCCGCCGGTTCGCTCGGCGACATCGGCATTTACCTCGACGACGGCGACAGCCTGTCGATCTCGGCCACCGAGGTCGAGGGCGAGGTGCGCAGCGCCCGCGGGCTGATCCTCGACGCCCCCGCGCTCCAGACCCGCGAGCGGATGCGCTTTGTGAAGTACGCGTTCCAGACCGGCGAGATCCAGATCGACGGGCTCGGCGCGCTGGAGAACGCGGTCCTCGAGCGCGCCCTGGTCGAGTTCGTCGTGCCGCTGCTGCCCAAGCAGCACCAGGGCGAGACCCCGGTCGGGGCGGCCCTCGGCGCCCTGCCCCAGGACAAGAAGGGCCGCCGCGAGCTCGTCGCCGGTCCCGTCGGCGTCGCCATGGCGCCGGGCACCCGCTTCGACGTGACCCTCGACGGCGCCGGGCTCCGCTTCGTCGCGCGCCCCGGCCTCCACGTCGATGGGCCGTCGATCGCGAACTTCGAGCTCCGCTCGGTGCGCTTCGCCTTCTCCGAGCGCCGCTTCCGCCTCGACCTCGCCGGCGACAACCTCATCGCCAAGGCCCTCGACGGCGTCGCGCAGAGGAAGGCCGAGGAGAAGCTGAACGATATGTTCGTCCCGCTCCTGCCCGCCGAGATGCTGAAACCCGGATACGACCTCACGAAGGATCCACACCTCGCGGAGACCCTCGCCGGGATCGCCCAGAACTTCGCCGCCGCCAAGACGCCGTAAGGGCCCGTGCCGAAATAACTTGTCGTCTTGCCGGCGTCGCACTCCCAGCGGGACCGTGCCGCCGCGCGCCGCGCGACTGTAACCCGCGGCCGGACGCTTGGGCTGGCGTTGCCTCCAGCATCCCACTAATGTGCGCCAGAATGTGCGCCATCCGTGGTGCGCCAGCCCGACTCACACGGAAAAGGAAGCGACGTGGAAGCTCACTGGGAACCCTGGATTGGACCGGGGCGCCGCCTATTGGCAAGCGCCCTGCTGCTCGCTGGAATGACCCTCGCCGCGTGCGGGGACGACGCGAAGGTCGACCCCTGCGCCGCGGTCACCTGCTCGGGGCATGGGACCTGCGACGCCACGAGCGGTGACGCCGTGTGTGCCTGCGAGGCCGGCTACGCGGCCGACGGCACCGACTGCGCCAACATCGACGAGTGCACGGCCGGCACTGACGACTGCGGCACCAACGCGACCTGCACCGACACCGACGGCGCCTTCACCTGCGCCTGCGCCGCCGGCTACACCGGCGACGGCGCCACCTGCGCCAACATCGACGAGTGCGCCGCCGGCGGCGACGACTGCGACGCCAACGCCACCTGCACCGACACCGACGGCAGCTTCACCTGCACCTGCGCCGCCGGCTACACCGGCGACGGCAAGACCTGCGCCGACGTCGACGAGTGCGCCGCGGGCACCGACGACTGCGACGCCAACGCCACCTGCACCGACACCGACGGCGCCTTCACCTGCGCCTGCGACACCGGCTTCAGCGGCGACGGCAGGAGCTGCATCGCCGACGGCGCGGCGTGCGACCCCGACGCCGAGACGACCGGGTGCACCGACTACTGCGTCCCGGTCACCTCGGGCGGCGTGTGCGCAGACCTCTGCGACACGGCGGACGACTGCCCCGCGGGCTGGCGCTGCGACGCCGAGTTCGCCGAGGACGGCTTCGCCGGGATGTGCCTGCCGAACGCCGCCTGCGACACCCTGACCCTGTACGGCCAGTGCGACGGCACCACGGTCAAGTACTGCGCCTTCGACGGCCCGACCGAGTTCGACTGCGCGACCGCGACCGACGCCTCGGGCGTCGCCCTCAAGTGCGGCCTCGTCTCCGACGAGATCGGCTTCGACTGCGTCGCCGCGAACTACACCGGCGGCTGCGGCAGCGTGAGCGACGGCGGCTCCTGCGACGGGACGGTGCTGACCTACTGCGCCTCCCAGGCCAACGGCGACGTCGTCACGGTCGACTGCGCCGACGACTCGCTGGTCTGCGTCGAGAGCGACGGCTTCGCCGACTGCGCCCCGAGCGGCGCGACCGGCTGCGGCGCGGTGACCGCCACCGGGACGTGCGACGGGACGACCGCGAAGTGGTGCGACGACCACGCGGTGATGACCGAGGACTGCAGCACCAGCTCCAAGGTCTGCGGCGCGGATGGCGGGAACTACCGCTGTATCACCCCGCCGGTCGTGTCCGGGACGCACAACGTCCAGGGCAAGTTCCTCTTCGAGAAGAAGGCGCTCAGCGAGGATGGCCTCGGGGCCATCTCGAACAAGCCGGTCCGCGGCGCGCTCGTCACGGTGCGCAAGGCCGCCGACAACACCAAGGTCGCCGAGGGCTACACCGGTGAGGACGGGGCCTACGCGCTGCAGTTCGAGGGCGACGGCGACGTCTACGTCCTCGTCACCGCCCAGGGCGAGCCGGGCAAGCACAACCACATCATCTACGACTGCCCCCTCGACGACTGCGGCGCCGGCCCCGGCAACCTCTACGGCAGCAAGACCGCCAACTTCACCCCCGGCGCAGCCACGGACCTCGGCGACACGGTCATCACGATCGCCAGCAAGAACGGCGGCGCCTTCAACATCTTCGACGTCTTCGTGAAGGGCGCCGACTTCGCCAAGGCCAACATGGGCAAGTACCCGCCGGCCGTCACGGTCGAGTGGCGCTCCGGCCAGGGAACGGCCGGCGGGACCTCGTACTTCGCGGGCTACGACGGCAAGATCTACATCCTCGGCGGCGACGACGACACCGACGAGTACGACGACCCGGTCCTCCTCCACGAGTACGGCCACTACCTCGAGTTCCACCTGTCACACTCGGACAGCCCGGGCGGCTCGCACGACGGCAGCAAGACCGATCCGCGCCTGGCGTGGGGCGAGGGCTACGGGACCTACGTCGGCTGCGCCATCTCCAACAGCCCCATCTACATCGACACGACCGCCGCGGGCGCCAGCGTCGAAGACGTCCGCATCGCCGGCGACGACTACCTCGCGAGCCTCAACAGCCCCAAGGGGATGAAGCAGCTCATGAGCGAGTACCTGATCTCCCAGATCCTCTGGACCATCGCGACCGGTCCCAATGGCACGGGGGGCAAGACCCACGCGCCCACCTTCGACGTGCTGGCGAACTACTTCAAGTCGTTCACGTCGCCCAGCGAGGGGCGCGGCGTCGAGGGGGTCGAGCTGGTCGACTTCCTCGACGGGTGGTTCTGCAAGCAGCACGGCGATCGCCCGTACATCGAGGCGATCATCAACGGCATGGCCCAATTCCCCTACGACTACGCCGGTCCCGCGACCTGCAACTAAGGAGACCGACGATGAGTATCAACCGCATGTACAGCAAGCTCCTGGCCGTCGGCGTCACCTGCCTCCTCGCGGGCGCGTGCACCCACCAGACCGCCGAGGTCCCGGCGACCCCAACGCCGACCGCGACGTCCGAGGCCCCGGAGGGGGTCGAGGCCGCCGCGGATCACAGCCACACGACCAAGACCTACGCCCCGGTGACCCTCGAGCTGACGTCGTCGGCGCGATCGGGGGCCGCGACCGTGGTGCTCACGGTGACCGCCCTGGCGGACCTGCCGAGCGCCCACGCGCGCCTCGTGCTGCCCGAAGGGGTCAGCCTCCTCAGCGCGTCGCCCGAAGCGGACCTGGGCGCCATCGCCAAGGGCGCTCAGGCGAGCTTCACGGCGCGCGTCCAGATCCCGGTGGAGGGCAGCTACACCCTCGCCGGAGGGGTCGAGGTGAAGGTCGGCACCGGGCGTCAGCTCGCGAAGTCGACGGTCCTGGCCGTGGGCGCCGACGCGCGTGACGCGGCCGCCACGGCGCCGGTGATCGAGCTGCCCGAGGGTGGCTCGGTGCGCGTCGGCGAGTAGCCGGCGCGGCCCCGTCAGCGCGCACGGATCGCGGCGACGGGCGGATTGGACCGAGCGGGGCGTCAGGGAGATCACCCCCTGGCGCCCTCTCCATTTCGAGGGTTCACGCGGGCGGGATCGGGGCGAAGAGATGATCGGGGCGGCCCTCGGGGCCCGTTCTTGACTTTATTGGTCAACAATATCATCAATAGCCGGGTCACGTTCACGACGCGAGGTCCCATGCCCCCTCTGCTGTCGGCCCTCGTCGGGGGCCTCATCATCGGTGGCGCCGCGGCGCTGCTCTACCTGCTCCACGGCCGCATCGCCGGGGTCTCCGGGATCCTCGGGAGCGCGGTCGCCCCCGAGACGGTCGACCGCGAGTGGCGCGTCGCCTTCGTCGCCGGCCTGCTCCTCGCCGGGGTGGCCTTGCGCCTGCTCGCCCCGAGCACCGTGCCCGTCGGCGGCGCGGGCACACCGCTGCCGCTGCTCGTCCTCGCCGGGGTCATCGTCGGCTTCGGCACCCGCATGGGCAACGGCTGCACCAGCGGGCACGGGGTGTGCGGCGTCGGTCGCGGCTCGGCGCGCTCGATCTGGGCCACCGGGACCTTCATGGCGGTCGCGATCGCCGTCGTCTTCGTGATGCGCCACGTCATCGGAGGGGCCTGATGAAGCGCGCCGCCAAGCGTTGGATCACCGCCCTCGCCCTCGGCCTGCTGTTCGGCCTCGGCCTCGGGATCTCGGGGATGACCCAGCCCGACAAGGTCCTCGCCTTCCTCGACCTCACCGGCGCCTGGGACCCGAGCCTCGCCCTGGTCATGGTGGCCGCCATCGGCGCCTTCGCCGTCGTCTTCCGGATCGCCCGCCGCCGCCCCGCCCCGCTGCTCGGTGGCCGCTTCCCGCGCCTGCCCAAGCGCCCCGACGGGCGCCTCCTCGGCGGCGCCGCCCTCTTCGGCCTCGGCTGGGGACTCGCCGGGATCTGCCCGGGCCCGGCGCTCGTCGATCTCGGCGCCGGCCTCGGTGACGTCGCCGTCTTCTCCGCGGCGATGGTCGGCGGGATCCTGCTCCACCGCCTCGTCGGCGCCGGCGTCTCCGGCCAGGCGCCTCCCGACCGCGTCGCGCCGGCCCCCGAGGCCGTGCCCGGCGTCATCCGACAGGGCGTCCGCTGAGCCAAGCAACGGCAGGTCGAGGACCGGAGTCCGCGGCGGGTGGGGGTAGGGGCGACGCGGTCGCGCCTTCCCCCACCCGCGGAGGACGCAGGTCCTCGACCGATACGATGGGAACTGGGTCCAGCTTCGGCAAAAAGTCACGGGCTCTGAGCCGAGCGGCCCCCGCCCGCCCATCAACGCTCGACCCAGCCCCGCCACCGGCGCACACTGAGCTCGCGAGTAACCTCAGCCACTCAGGAGTTCGCCCGTGAGCACTGCGCCGCAACACCCGACCCTCGCCGGCGTCATGACCCGCGACGTCGCGACCCTGCGGGCCGGCGACACCGTCGACCTGGCCGGAAACCTCATGCGCGCCGCGCGGATCCGCCACCTCCCGGTCATCGACGGCGACGCCCGGGTCGTCGGCCTCGTGACCCATCGCGACCTGCTCACGGCCACCATCGAGCACACCGCCGAGATGGGGGCCCCCGAGCGCGCGCGCTACCTCCGCAACCTCCCGGTCGACCGCATCATGCGGACGGACGTGCGCACGGTGCCCATCGACACCCGCCTCACCGACGCCGCCAACATCATCGTGAAGAACAAGTACGGCTGCCTGCCGGTCGTCGACCGCGAGGGCCGCCTCGCCGGGCTCGTGACCGAGCACGACTTCGTGCTCCTCACGATCCGCCTCCTCGGACGCGACGCCGCCTGAGCCGCGAGAGCGCCGGGCCTCGGACGCGACGCCGCCTGGGCCGCGAGAGCGCCGGGCCGACGACGAGGTGTGCATCGCCGATGGCGGGCGCCCCCGCTCGTCAGCCGTGCGCCGCAACATATGCGAAAGCCATGTGCGAGGCGAGCCAGGGGCGGTCGTGCTGCATTGCAACACGACCGCCCCGCCGGCGCTCTAGACCCTCCGCCGACGCACCCACAGCAGGGCCAGCAGCGCCAGCCCGAGGGCGAAGCCGAGCGCCCCGCCGCCGCCGCCGCCGGCCTGGCACGCGCCGCCCTCGATGAGGACGTCGCACACGTCGCCGAAGCCGTCGCCGTCGCTGTCGATCTGATCGGGGTTCGGCACCGACAGGCAGTTGTCGATCGCGTTGGGGACCGTGTCCTCGTCGTCGTCGGGGCACTCCGCGGCGGTGAACCCGTCGTCGATCACGCCGTCGCAGTCGTTGTCGCGGCCGTCGCAGACCTCGACCTTGCCGGGGCCGGTCTCGTCGCACGCCACCGTGCCGTCGGCGGCGCAGACCAGCGTCCCGTCGACGCAGTCGTCCTGGTCGTCACCGTCGCAGGCGCCGCCGAGCTCCGGGAAGTCCTCGTCGGTGTCTCCGTCGCAGTCGTTGTCCAACCCGTCGCAGAGCTCGCTCGTCGCCCCGGCGAGCGGGTCGCACGAGTCGACCTCGGCGCCGGCGACACAGGTCTTCGTCCCGGTCCCCGCGCACTCCCCGACGCCGCACGTCGTGTCGCTGTCCACGTACTCCTCGTCGGTGCCGCCGTCGCAGTCGTCGTCGACGCCGTCGCAGGTGGCGTCGGTCGTCGCCAGCGGGTCCCCGGCCTGGCAGGTGTTGGTGACGACGCCGTTCGAGCAGCTCCGGACGCCGGTCGCGGCGCAGGCGCCGCTGCCACACGCCGTCTCCTCGGCGACGTAGTCCTCGTCGGTCTGACCGTCGCAGTCGTCGTCGACGTCGTCGCAGGTGGTGTCGGTGGTGGCGAGCTTCGCCCCCGGCGTGCAGCTGTCGATGGTCGCGCCGCCGGCACAGATCATCGCGCCGGTCGCCGCGCACACGCCGGTCCCGCAGGTCGTCGCGGCCCCGACGAAGTCCTCGTCCGTCGCGCCGTCGCAGTTGTCGTCCTTGCCATCGCAGGTCGCGTCGTCACCGGAGAGCGCCGCCTTGGGCGTGCAGGTGTCGAGCACGATGCCCGCGGCACAGGACCTGACCCCGGTCGCCGCGCACACGCCGGTGCCGCAGGTGCTGCTCCCGCCGGCGTAGTCCTCGTCGGTCTGGTTGTCGCAGTCGTCGTCGACGTTGTCGCAGGTCGCGTCGGTCGCCGCCAACGGTGAGCCGGGGGTGCAGCTGTCGGACAGCAGGCCGGCCTCGCAGGTGAGCACGCCGCCACGCTTGCAGGCGCCGAAGCCACACGTCGTCGCGCCGTCGACGAACTCCTCGTCGGTCTGCCCGTCGCAGTCGCCGTCGCGGCCGTCGCAGGTCACGTCGCTCGACTCGGCCGGGTCGCCCGGGGTGCAGCTGTCGACCTCCTCGCCCCCGACGCACGCGACGGCGCCGGTCGCGGCGCACACGCCCTGCCCGCAAGCGGTGTTCACGCCGACGTACTCGTCGTCGGTGGATCCGTCACAGTCGTCGTCGACGTCGTCGCAGGTCGCGTCGGTGGACGACAGCGGGTCGCCGGGGACGCAGCTGTCGCTCGGCACTCCCACGACGCACGTCAACGTGCCGGTGCGCTCGCAGTAGCCGGTGCCACAGGTGGTCGACGCGTCGCTGAACTCCTCGTCGGTCTCCCCATCGCAGTCGCCGTCGAGGCCGTCGCAGGTCACGTCGCTGGGCTCGGCCGGCTGACCGGGGGTGCAGCTGTCGACCACCACGCCGTCGACGCAGTCGAGGACGCCGTCGGCCGCGCAGACGCCGAGGCCGCAGCTCGTGTCCGAGGGCGTGTAGTCCTCGTCGGTCGCGCCGTCGTTGTCGTTGTCGGCGCCGTCGCACTGGTCGCTGCAGGCGCCAAGGGAGACGCAGTCGAAGTCGCCGTTGGCGGTGCAGGCGAGGGTCCCGCAGAGCCCGTCGATCGCGCAGGTCCCCCCGGGGGTGACCGGAGCGAAGCCGAAGTCAGCGCTCTCGTCGGTCTGCCCGTCGCCGTCGTTGTCGAGGCCGTCGCACACCTCGGGCAGCGACGGATCGGTGTCGCGACAGCACATCACGCCACCCTGGCGGTCGGAGTAGAGCTTCACCAGGCTCGCGAGCTCGTCGCCGACCGTGACGCCACACGACCAGCCCCACTCCGCGAGCAGGGCGTAGCCGTAGTCCGTCGCCGGGTGGTCGAGCCCGCTGTCGGTGGCGTCCCGCAGGTAGGCGCAGAGCGAGCTGGCGGCGCGGTCGAGCGCCCCGCACGCGATCTGAGGCACGCCGCCCAGGTTGCCGCAGCCGAAGACGTTGTCCATCGCGATGGCGTCGAGGAGATCGGGCGGGTCCACCGGCGCGTTCACGCCGTCGGCGCAGACGCCGTCGGTGGTCGTCGCGGCGGTGGCGAAGAAGGCGCCGCCCGGCGGGACGGAGACGCCGTCGACCGGCGCCTCGCTGCCGAAGTTCGGGTAGTGCGGGTCGACCGCGTGGGCGCAGGCGTCGACACCGGTGCGCTCCGCGACGTCGTCGGGCCCGTAGCAGACGTGCCAGCCGACGGCGCACAGGTCGGCGGGGACGCACCCCGTGCCGGGCTTGTTGCTGCCGTGGTTGCCGGCGGCGCGGCCGCAGGTCGGCGGGCCGCTCGGGCCGTCCGGGTCGGGCACCGTCCACGCGCCGCCGCAGGAGGCGATCAGCGGGTAGGTCGCCCACTGCATGAAGCCCTCGCGGGTGGCGTCGGCGCAGCCGACCACCGTCGGCGTGCAGGGCCCGGCCTCGGGCAGCCCCTCGTCGGTCTCCCCGTCGCAGTCGTTGTCGACGTCGTCGCAGACCTCCTTCACCTCCGGTCGGGCCGTGAACTCGAAGCCGCAGATGCCGTTGCGGCAGCTGTCCTCGGTGCAGAACTCGCCGTCGTTGCAGCCGCAGCCGAGGAAGATGCGGAGGTTGAAGATGACCGGCGCGGGGTCGCCCCCGATGATGAACGGGAAGTTCAGGTTCGCCGACCAGAAGGACTCGGCGTCGTAGGGGTACGGATCGGGCAGGGTCAGCGCGGCCGTGTAGGTGCCGGGCCCGGGCACGGTGAACACGGCGTCACCTGCGCCATCGGAGGTCCCGCTCCCGACCGTCCCGCCGCCGGCGTCGAGGATCGCGATCCCCCAGCCGACGAGATCGATCTCGTCGGTCTGCTGGCCGTTGGTGACGAAGTCCTCGTAGTGCAGATGCACGTTGAGCGTGATGTCGTCAGCGAACGCCGCGGGCGCAGCGCCAACCAGCCACAGCATCAGCAGCGCGCCGGTAGCGCGCGCAAGCGTCGTGGAAATGCGTTTCATCGGCCGTCCCCAGGTCCCATCCGTGAAGGCACACGGTAGATTGACCCGGGAGTGGGCGCAAGGTCCCTGGGCGGGGCGCGCCCGGCGACGATCGGCCTGAGACGCCGCTCGGCGGGGGACGGCGTCCCCGGCGACCCCACCTCAGAGCGCAAGCATCAGCGCGACCGCCGCGGCCACGGCGGCGAGCCCGACGGTCGCCCACATCGGCGCCCTCGACCGGGCGGGGGCGACCTCGGGCGGGAGGGCGTCGAAGACGTGCTCGCTGGTGGGGCGATGGAGCCACTCCGGGCCTTCGTTCTTGCCCGGGCGCGCACCCACCTTGGTCGGCGGACCCGAGGCGACGACGCGGCGCGGCTTGAGCGCCCGGTTCTTCACGAGCACGCGCACGTCACTCGGGCGGCTACCCTGGCTCGTCGCTGGATCTGGAATCGCCCGTCCCATGTTCCACTCCTGACCTGAAAGCCAGGTCCTTCGACCGATGCGATGCACCGCTGCACCTGATTTGTCCGCCTGGCTGACGCGCAGCGAGCCGGGCGGCGGAGAGACGCGTCCAAGAAGTGGACCTCGCCCGCGAAGATCGGCCCACGCCGGCTCGGGCTTGAGCGGTTTCGTGGCCCTCGTGCGTCGGCGCGGCCAGCCCCCCCGCCCGGATCGCCGTTCTCTGGCCTGAACGGCAGGTCGGGCCGCCGAGGTCGTAGCCGGCCCCATAGGTCGACCTCCCGAACGGCACGGCGGGACCCGGAGGTCGTAGGAGATCGCAGGGGACCGACCGACACGACGACGGAGGCGGCCGGAGGGGGCTGCGGAGACCGCAGCGGCCCGACCGACTACGACGCCGTTTCGCGGCGCGAAAGGTCTGCCCGGCCGACGCGAAGCGGACCCGGCGGTCGCGAAACTTGCCAGCGGCGGAGACTCCCCGCACACCTGATCTTCATGACTCGCAAGCGCAGACGGTCAGGCGGTCTCCTCTTCCTCAGCGGGCGGCGCATCCTCGTGCTGAAGCGCTCGGCGAAGGCGTCCAACGGCGGCACCTGGGGCCTGCCCGGCGGGCGCTGCGACGCCGAGGAGAGCCCGGGACGAGCGGCCCTGCGCGAGGCGACCGAGGAGCTCGGCGCGCTGCCGCCGGCCGACGTCGTCGGCTGCCTGAGCGTGCGACGCGCGCGATCGGGGCGCTACGACGTCTACGTGGTGCGGGCCGGACGCGGCGTGCGCGAGCGCTGGAGGCCACGCCTCTGCAGCGAGCACACCCGCTATCGCTGGGTGCGGCTCGAGTGGCTCTTCAGCCGCCTCGAGCGCCTCCACCCGGTGCTCCGCACGATCTGCCAGAAGCCGGAGGTGCTGCGCGCGGTCTGCGACGTGATGGAGCGCGAGCGCGCCCTGCCGTCGGTGCCCCCGCGGCGGCGCAAGCAGACCGTGGTGATCGCCGGCGCCGACGCCTTCGTGTGACGGCGAACCGCCGGCTCTATCTGGCGGCGCAACACTCGATCGCGCGAATCAGCCGCCCGCGGCCCCACCGTCGGTCGACGCCGAGCGCTTGCGACGAGCGCTGCGACGGCCCGCGGGGGGCGCGCTCGCCGGCGCCTCGAGCGCCAACTGTCCGCCCGCGGCCGGCGTGTTCTCCTGGGCCGGCGCGGTCGCAGGCGGCACCTCGGCGGGCGCGGGCACCTCGG
>PHBI01000121.1:0-20105 GCA_002841945.1 Deltaproteobacteria bacterium HGW-Deltaproteobacteria-14 | reverse complement strand
AGCCCGCCGCGACCTTGATCGCCTCGTCGAGGCGAGCCCGGATCACGCGATCGAGCTCGTCGAGCGCGCGCTTGGTGTCGACCCCGGTCAGCTGCCCCTTGAGCGCCTTCAACACATCGCGCAGCGCCATCGTATCGGTCACGTCGCCGAGCAGGCGCGCCTGCACGTTGGCCGCGCGCAGCGGCCGCTCGTAGCCGCCCCCGCCCCCCGACGCTACCAGCTCGAGCTGGTAGCGCAGGGACTTGATAGCCTTGCGCCAGGCGTGGAGGTGCTTGGTTCGGCGGGTGTGCCGGACGCGCCGGTAGGCGTCGCGGGAGAAGGCGAAGCTCGCGCGCAGCGACTCCCGCAGGAGCTCCTCGTCGACCTTCTGCTTGAGGTGGGCGGCGAGGTTGTCGGTCAGTCCGCCGAGCTCGCGCGCGCGCTTGCGCAGGATCCGACCGACCTTCGGGGGGGAGACGACGACGCCGCGCTCGGCGACGAGGTGCGCGCGCAGCTGGGCCACGACCGCGGGCTCGGTGAACGCCGGAGCGACGCTCTCGAGGGCCGGCAGCAACACCCCGTGATCGCGCAGCTCGGACGTCCCCTGAAAGGCCGCCCGCAGCGACGCGGCGATCCACTCGTGGGCGCGCGCCGACAGCGCCGGCGCGATCAGCGAGACCATCGCCCGGGCGCGCCGGACCGATCGCCGGTAGTCGTGGACGGCGCGCTCGGGGTCCTCGGGGGCGAGGGCCACCATCTCGAGAGCGAAGCCGACGATGTCGCGAAACGCGCCGTCGAGCGCTCCGTGGAGCGGGAGCGCGGGATCGAGCTGGAGCTCGTGCTGACTCATCTGAGTGTCCTTCGTGCAGCGGGGCGTTTCACGGTTGGGATGCCGCCGGGCGCGGTGTAGTGTAGCCCGCGACACACGATGACGCGAGCGACCCACCCCAGAGGAGCCGCACCCCACGCAGGGCGGTGTAGGCCATGACCGAGCTGGTGCTGATGCGGCACGGGAGCGCGGTCGACCGTGGAGACCCGCTGTGCCCCTCGGATCCGGAGCGGCCGCTGACCGTCCGCGGGGCGAGCCGCGCCAAGGTGTCGGCGCGGGCGCTGCGGGCGCTGGGCGCCGCGCCGCAGCTCATCCTGACGAGCCCATATCTGCGCGCGGTGCAGACCGCGAAGATCGTGGCGGGCGAGCTGTCGCTGGCCAAAAAGCGCATCAAGGAGAGCGCCGCGCTGCTGCCGGGCGCCCCCCCCGAGGCGCTGTGGGAGGAGCTCCGCCACGCGCGCCGCGACGTCGTGCTGTGTGTCGGCCACGGCCCGGGGCTCGACGCGCTGCTCGCCGCCGCCCTCGGCACCCCGCTCCGCGCGATGTGGCTCAAGAAGGGCGGGGCCGCCGCCCTCGAGCTGACCCTCGAGGGCGAAGAGGTCCGCGGTCAGCTCCAGTGGCTCCTGCCACCGCGCCTGCTGCGCAGCTTCGCCTCGTGAACACGGTGACGCCGCGATGACCGCAGCGCCGCCCACCCCGACGAACGAGCGCGCGCCGAACCCCGAGCTGCTCGCGGCGGTGGACCTCGGCTCCAACAGCTTTCACCTGGCGGTGGCGCGGGTCGTCGACGGCGCGCTGACCGTGGTCGACCGCCTGCGCGAGCGGGTGCAGCTCGGCGCCGGCCTCGGCCCCGACAAGCTCCTCGCGGAGGCCGCCCAGAGCCGGGCGCTGGCGACCCTGGCGCGCTTCGGGCAGCGCCTGCAACACACCCCGACCGCGGCCGTGCGCGCGGTCGGCACCGACACCCTGCGCGTCGCGAAGAACGCCCGCGAGTTCACCGAGCGCGCCGCGGAGGCCCTCGGTCACCCCATCGAGATCATCAGCGGCGACGAGGAGGCGCGGCTCATCTACCGCGGCGTCGTCCACGACCTGCCCCACGAGGACGGCAAGCGCCAGCTCGTGATGGACATCGGCGGCGGCAGCACCGAGGTCATCCTCGGGGTGGGTCTCAACCACGAGCACCTCACGAGCCTCCACCTCGGCTGCGTCAGCTACACCAAGAAGTTCTTCCCGGACGGCAAGCTCACCCGCGACCGCTTCAAGAAGGCGATCATCGCCGCCCGCCTGCAGTTCGAGCGCCTGCGCGGGCCCTACTTCCGCGCCACCTGGGACCGCGCGCTCGGCTCCTCGGGCACCATCAACGCCGTCCAGGCCATCCTGCGCGACAACGGCTGGACCGACGGCCCCGTCGAGCTCCGCGGGCTCAAGCGCCTGCGCACCGCGCTGATCGACATCGGACACGCCGATCGCCTCGATCTGCCGGGGCTGAAGCCGACCCGGGCGCCGGTCCTCGCAGCCGGCCTCGCGATCCTCTATGGCGCCTTCAAGACGCTCCCGCTCACGAGCCTCCAGGCGTCCGGCGGCGCGCTGCGCGAGGGCGTCATGTACGACCTGCTCGGCCGCTACGCCCAGCAAGACGTCCGCGAGACGACCATCCGCAACCTGACGGAGCGCTTCCGGGTCGACGAGGACCAGGCCGTCCGCGTCGAGCGCACCGCGACGACGCTCTTCGGCTTCGTCGCCGCCCAGTGGTTCCGCGACGACGCCCGGCTCCACGCGCGCCAATGCCTGCGCTGGGCGGCGCGCCTGCACGAGATCGGCCTGGCCGTCGCCTTTCACGGCTATCACAAGCACGGCGCCTACGTCGTCGGCAACTCGACCATGCCCGGCTTCTCCGAGGACGAGCAGCGCGTCCTGGCGGCGCTCGTCGCGTCCCACCGCCGGCGCATCTCGCGCAGCGATCTGGAGGCCGTCCCACCGAACGAGGTCGAGCTCGTGCGCCGCCTGGCGGCGCTGCTGCGGCTGGCCGTCCACCTCAACCGCAACCGGAGCTGGCGCGCCCTGCCCGAGGTGGCGCTGGCCGCCGACGACCAGCGGCTCGTGCTGTCCTTCCCGGACGGCTTCCTCGACGACAACCCGCTCACCCGCGCCGACTTCGACGAGGAGGTCGACCGCCTCGCCGGCGCCGGGATCACGCTGGTCGTGACCTGATCCCCCAGGAGTCGCCATGCCCGACGCAGCCCCGCCCGGCCGCCCTGCTCGTCTGTGGTCCATCGCCGGCAACAGCCAGCGCCTCGACGGCGGCGCCATGTTCGGCAACGCGCCGCGCGCGCTGTGGGAGCGCTGGATCCACCCCGACGAGCGACACCGCATCCCCCTCGCCTGCCGCGCGCTGCTCGTCGTCGAGGACAGCGGCCGCCGCGTCCTCTTCGAGACCGGCATCGGCGCCTTCTTCCCCCCGGATCTGCGCGATCGCTACGGCGTCGTCGAGCCTCGGCACGTGCTGCTCGACAGCCTCGTCGCGGCCGGGGTGAGCGACGCCGACGTCGACGTCGTCGTCCTGAGCCACCTCCACTTCGACCACGCCGGCGGGCTCCTCGCCGCCTGGCGGGAGGGCGCCGCGCCGCGGCTGCTCTTCCCGAACGCCCGCTTCGTGGTGAGCGACGACGCCTGGGCGCGCGCCGTCGCGCCGCACCAGCGCGACCGCGCCTCCTACATCCCCGAGCTCCCGGGCCTCCTCGAGGCGACCGGCGCCCTCGAGCGCGTCACCGGCGACCGCTCGGCGACCCTCGGGCCAACCTACCGCCTCCACCGCTCCGAGGGGCACACCCCGGGGCTGCTGCTGACCGAGATCCCGAGCGACGACGGCCCCATCCTCTACGCAGGCGACCTCATCCCCGGGCGCCCGTGGGTCCACCTGCCGATCACGATGGGCTACGACCGCTACCCCGAGCGCCTCATCGAGGAGAAGCGCGCGCTCTACGCCGATCTCCTGCCCCGGGGTGGCCGCCTCTTCTTCACCCACGATCCCGACGTCGCGATGGCGCGCCTCACCCGCGACGACCGCGGCCGCTACGCCCCCGGCGAGCTCTGGCCCGCCCCGGCTGGCTTACCCCTGTAACGGATCGACGCGCGGGTCGCCGACCTGCTCGGGATCACGCGGCCGGCGCGATGTCCATGGCGTGCGGGGTCCCGTCGACGCCGAGCTCGAAGCGGACGCGCTCGCCGACCACGAGGTGGGGGAACCCGTCGTCGACCACGTCGGCGGCGGCGAAGTAGGCCATCACGCCGTCGTGGGTGCGCACGAAGCCGAACCCGGACTCGAGGAAGATCCGCGCGACCCGCCCGAGCTGGACCCGGTGGGTCGCCGCCATCACCCGCCGCGCGACCCCGGTGTTCGCCCGCGACCGCGGGCGGCGGGGCCCGATCGGCGTTCTCCCTGAGCCCCCGTTTCCTTCTGGCCCGTTCACGCTATCATCATCCTGCGATTTGGCGCCGAGCGCCTCTTTTTTCAACCTACGACCGAACACGCCGAGGCCTTGAGTGGAGACCGCGCGCGACCCCGACCCCACCTCACCGGCGCTCGACGCGCCCGGGCTCTACCTCAACCGAGAGCTGAGCCTGCTGCGCTTTCACGAGCGCGTGCTGCGTCAGGCCACCAGGGTCGACACCCCGCTCCTCGAGCGGCTGCGTTTTCTCACCATCTCGAGCACCAACCTCGACGAGTTCTTCGAGGTCCGCGTCTCCTCGGTCAAGCAGCAGGCGACCTACGGCGTGGGCTACCGCGGCCCCGACGGGCGGACGGCCGGGGAGGCGCTGAGCGAGATCTCGGTGCGCGCCCACGGGCTCGTCCGCGAGCAGTACCGCCTGCTCAACGACGTCATCCTGCCCGAGCTCCGCGATCACGGCGTCCGCGTCCTGCGCCGCGGCGAGTGGACCGCCGGGCAGCGCGCCTGGATCACCAGCTACTTCCACGACGAGGTCCTGCCGGTCCTGACCCCGACCGCCCTCGACCCCGGCCACCCCTTCCCGAACATCGTCAACAAGGGCCTGAACTTCATCGTGCAGGTCCGCGGCGAGGACTTCTTCGGCCGCCACGGCGGCGTCGCCGTCGTCCCGGCGCCGCGCGCCCTGCCTCGCATGATCCGCCTGCCCGCCGGAGTGGCCGGCGAGCGCTGGGACTTCGTGCTGCTGTCGTCGGTCATCCACGCCAACATCGAGACCCTCTTCCCGGGCATGGACGTCCTCGGCTGCCACCAGTTCCGGGTGACCCGCAACAGCGACCTGTGGGTCGACGAGGAGGAGGTGGACGACCTCCTCCACGCCATCGCCGGCGAGCTCCCCCGGCGCAACTTCGGCGACGCGGTGCGCGTCGAGGTCGACGACACCTGCCCGCGCGAGCTGGCGCTCTTCCTCCTCGACCAGTTCGAGCTCGAGGAGCACGAGCTCTACCAGGTCCACGGCCCAGTGAACCTCCACCGGGTCTCGGCCCTGTGCAACGCGGTCGACGGGCCTGGCCTGAAGTACCCGCCCTTCGTCCCGGCCCTGCCCCGCCGGCTGCACGGCGACGTCGACCTCTTCCAGGTGCTGCGCGAGGGCGACATCCTGCTGCACCACCCCTACCAGTCGTTCAACCCCGTCCTCGACATGCTGCGGCGCGCCGCCTCCGACCCCGACGTCCTCGCGGTCAAGATGACGCTCTACCGCACCGGCTCCGACTCCCCCGTCGCCGACGCCCTCATGGACGCGGCGCTCGCCGGCAAGGAGGTCACGGTCGTCGTCGAGCTGCGCGCCCGCTTCGACGAGAAGGCCAACATCGACTGGGCCACCCGCTTCAAGGACGCCGGCGCCAACGTCGTCTACGGCATCGTAGGGCGCAAGACCCACGCCAAGATGCTGCTCGTCGTCCGCCGCGACCCGGACGGGCTGCGCCGCTACGTCCACCTCGGCACCGGCAACTACCACTCCAAGACGGCGCTGCTCTACACCGACTTCGGCCTCATGAGCGCCCGCTCCGAGCTCGGCGAGGACGTCCACCAGGTGTTCAGCCAGCTCACCGGCTTCGCCCGCCTCGCCCCTCTGAGCCGGCTCCTCGTCGCGCCCTTCACCCTCGCGACCGAGCTCGAGCGCCTCATCGAGGCCGAGGCCAACGCCGCCCGCACCGGGCGCAAGGCGCGCATCATCGCGAAGATGAACTCGCTCAACGAGCCGACGCTGATCCGCGCGCTCTACCGAGCGTCCCAGGCGGGCGTGCCCATCGATCTGATCGTCCGCGGCATCTGCACCCTGCGCCCCGGCGTGCCCGGCGTGTCGGAGACGATCCGGGTCCGCTCCATCGTCGGCCGCTTCCTCGAGCACTCGCGGGTCTTCTACTTCCACGCGGAGGGCGACGAGCGCGTCTACATCGCCAGCGCCGACTGGATGCCGCGCAACATGTTCCGCCGCGTCGAGACCGCCACCCCGGTCAACGACCCGGCGCTCCGCGCGCGCCTCATCGACGAGGCCCTCGCGCTGTCGATCGCCGACGGCACCGACGCCTGGCTGATGCAGCCCGACGGCAGCTACCGCGCCGTCCCCCCGAGCGACCCGCCCGGCGCCCAGAGCCGCCTCCTCGAGCGCCACATCCCCGATCGCGAGGGCTTCGACGCGGTTTAGGGCCGGTCGAACGCGCTCGCTACGGGGCGCCTCGGTGGAACGCCTCACCCCGGAGCGCCGCGGCGCTCGCAAGCTCGTCCCGCGGCGGGAACCCTCGGGGTGAGGCGTTCCAGGCGCCCCTGCGCTCACTTCCCCCAACGCGCCTCCGGCGCGCCCCCGCTGGCGCGGGGGGATGTCTCGGCTCTGCCGACGGGTCGCTCACGCATCCGCACACGCTCCGTCGCTCCCGGATCCACGCCAGGGTCAGACGCGCGCCAGCCCCCTCGGCTAGGGGAAGCGGGACTCGATGCTGCGCTGCAACATACGGTCGACGCCGCGGTCGACGCTCGCCTCCGCGGTGCGGGAGAGGCGCTCGAGCAGGGGCTTGCGCAGCTTGTGCTCGACGCTGACCAGCTCGGCCTCGTCGAGCTTGCTCATCAGGTAGTCGTCGCTGGTCCGGACCTCGTCGACGAGCCCGAGCTCGAGGGCCTGGGTCCCGTACCAATGCTCGCCGGTCGCGACCTTGGCGAGGTCGACCTGGGGCCGGTAGCGCCCGACCCACGCTTTGAACAGCCCGTGGGTCGCGTCGAGCTCCTCCTGGAACTTCTGCCGGCCGGCCTCGGTGTTCTCGCCGAAGACGGTGAGCGTCCGCTTGTACTCGCCCGCGGTCAGCAGCTCGTAGTCGACGTCGTGGCGCTTGAGCAGGCGGCTGACGTTCGGGATCCCGGCGACCACCCCGATCGACCCGACGACCGCGAAGGGCGCGGCGATGATGCGGTCGGCGACGCACGCCATCAGGTAGCCGCCGCTCGCCGCGACCAGGTCGACCACGGCGGTCAGCTTGAGCCCCGCGGCGCGCACGCGCTCGAGCTGTGACGCGGCGAGCCCGTAGGCGTGGACCATCCCGCCCGGGGACTTGATCTTGATGGCGACCTCGTCGCCGGGGCGCGCGACCGCGACGATCGCGGTGATCTCGGCGCGCAGGTGGTCGACGGCGCTCGCCCTGAGGTTGCCCTCGAAGTCGAGGACGAACACCCGGGGCTTGGCGACCTGCGTGGCCAGGGCGGACCCACGCGCCTTCTTCTCGCGCTTGAGGCGCCGCCGCTCCGCCTTCTCGGCCGCCTTCGCCGCCGGCCTCGGGAGCAGCGCCGACCGCACCGCGAGCGCCATCTTGCGATAGCGCTCGTTGAGGCGCTTCACGACGAGCCGCCCCTGATGCCGCTCGCGCTCTCCACCGCGCGACGCCGCGCGCGCGACGAGCCCGATGATCGCCCCGACGGCGACGACCACGATGACCGCCTTCGCCACGAACAAGCCGAGGTCCGCCAAGAACTCCACGTCGCCTCCCTGCACGGGCCCTGATGACGGCCGCCCGCGGTGAGGCCACACGCTAATCACGCTCCGCCCCGCGGGTATGTTGACCGCGCGATCAATCCCCTCAAGACGGCCGATCGACCGGTCGATGAACACTCCATGACCGCTCTCCTCCACCTCCGCCTCTGGCTCGCTCTCCGCGTCACCCGACCCGCGAGCGTCCCGCGCGCCTGATCGCCCTTAGGGCCACTGTCCCGCGAAGCGGCGTTCTGGGCCGGTGTCCGCGCCGCGCGAGCGACGGGTGGAGGCCGCGAGGCGGCCGGATCCGTCTGACCGGGACCCCGGTCAGAGCGCGGCGAAGCGAGTTCTGATTGAGCGTTCTGGCGCCGCCCCGCAACGGACCTCGCGTCGACGCACGACGCGATAGCCCAGGCGCCGCCTCGCCCCTCGCCGCCGCGGCGCGCGGACGAAGCGTCGACGCTCGCGGATGGAAGTGACACCTTCTGGGCGGCGCGGTGTTGCAGCCGTTGCGACCCCGGGGACGGAGGAGGATGGCGTTGGCCATCGACGCGGAGAGTTGTTACCGGCGCTACGGGCCGATGGTGCTGAGGCGTTGCCGACACCTGCTCGGCGACGAGGACCGCGCCATCGACGCCATGCAGGACGTGTTCGTCCAGCTGCTCGTGCACCGCGAACGGCTCGAAGACAAGGGCCTGTCCAGCCTCCTCTACCGGATCGCGACCAACGTCTGCCTCAACCGCCTCCGCTCGCGGCGCCGCCGCCCGGAGGACCCTGACGCCGAGCTGCTCAACCGGATCGCCTCCATGGACGTCGACACCGACCGCCGCGCCGACGCGCGCAGCGTCCTGACGCGCCTCTTCAAGCGCGAGCAGGAGAGCACCCGCACCATCGCTGTCCTGCACCTCCTCGACGGGATGACCCTCGAGGAGGTCGCGGGCGAGGTGGGGCTCTCGGTCTCCGGCGTCCGTAAGCGCCTCCGCGGCCTGCGCGCGCAGCTCCACGCGATGGAGGGCCCATGACCCGTCCGACCCCCGACCGCGTCCCCGAGATCCTCGTGGAGCAGCTCGCGCTGGGCGAGCTCGACCCGACCCGCGCCCGCGCCGTCGAGGCGCGCCTGGCCGCCGAGCCCGGCGGCGCCGAGCGCCTCGCCGCCCTGCGCGCCGACGACGCCAGGACCCTGGCCGCCCACCCCCCCGAGCGGATCAGCGTCGCGATCGAGGCCCGAGCGCGCGTCGCGGCCGCCGCCCGAGCGGCCCCCCGCCCGCGCCGCAGCTGGATCCTGCCGTCCCTGTCCGCCCTGGCCGCGGCCGCCCTGGTCGTGGTGATCGTCCGCCCGGGCGCCGGCCCCGAGGTCCCGCGGCCCCACCTCCCCGGCGACGGCGCCGACGTCCTCGGGTCGACCCGCGCGAAGGGGCCGACCGACCCGCGCCTGACCGTCTTCCTCGAGCACGACGACGGCGCCGAGCGCCTCGTCCCCGGCGCCGCCGTCGCCCCCCGCGACCGCCTGCAGCTCGGCTACGTCGCCAACGGCGCCGCCCACGGGGTCCTGCTGTCGATCGACGGGCGCGGCGCGGTGACCCTGCACTACCCCGAGGCCGACGGCGGCGACACGGCGCTCGCGAGCGACGGCGAGGCGGTCCTGCCCTACGCCTACGAGCTCGACGACGCCCCAGACTTCGAGCGCTTCCTGCTCGTGACCTCCGACCGCCCGCTGGCCGCGTCCGACGTCGTGTCGGCCGCCCGTCGCCTGGCCGCGCAGCCCGGCGCCGGCCGGACCGGCGACCTGACGCTGCCGGGCGCCCGCGTGACCTCGCTGCTGCTCCGCAAGGTGGTGCCCCGATGAACGCCGCCCGCCCCCCGTTCTCCGGCGCCGCGCGCCCCGCCCGCGCGGCGCTGGCCCTCGCCGCGACGCTCGCCTCCCTCGGCGTCCTCGGCTCGGTCGCCCACGCGTCCGAGCCGGCGGGCGTGAGGCGCTTCGCCCTGGTCGTCGGCTCCAACGACGGCGGCGCGGACCGCGTGCGCCTGCGCTACGCCGTCAGCGACGCCAAGACCTTCTCGGCCGTGCTCACCCAGCTCGGCGGCGTGCAGGGGGGCGACCGGATACTCCTCGAGGACCCGAGCCGCTCGCGTCTGCTCGCGTCCCTCGACGAGCTCGGCCGGCGCGTCGCCGCGGCCCGCAAAGACCACCGCCGGACCGAGCTGGTGCTCTACTACTCCGGGCACTCCGACGAGTACGGCCTCCTCCTCGGCCCCGAGCGCCTGACCTACAAGGACCTGCGCCAGGGGATCGGCCGGGCGACCGCGGACGTGAAGATCGCGATCCTCGACTCCTGCGCCTCGGGGGCCCTGCTGCGCGAGAAGGGCGGCCACCGGGTCGCGCCCTTCCTGGTCGACGACGCCTCGCAGATCAGCGGCCACGCGTTTCTGACCTCGAGCTCCGCCGACGAGGCCGCACAGGAGTCCGATCGCCTCGGCGCCTCCTTCTTCACCCACCACCTCGTCAGCGGCCTGCGCGGCGCGGCGGACGTCTCGGGCGACGGGCGCGTGACGCTGAACGAGGCCTACCAGTTCGCCTTCCAGGAGACCCTCGCGCGCACCGAGCACACCCGCAGCGGCCCCCAACACCCGAACTACGACATCGATCTCTCGGGCAGCGGCGACGTGGTCATCACCGATCTCACGCAGATGAGCTCGATCCTCGCCCTCGACGCGCCGCTCGCTGGGCGCTTCTTCGTGCGCGACAGCGCCGACCGCCTGGTCGCCGAGGTCCAGAAGACCTCCACCGGCCGCGCCGTCGAGCTCGGCCTCGAGGCCGGCGTCTATCGCGTCGCCTTCACCGAGCGCGGGGTGATCTGGGCGCTCGTCACCGACCTCCCGAGCGGCCGACGAGTGGTGTTGCGTCGCAGCATGTTCAGCGAGGACGGCCAAGTGGTAGCGAACCGCGACCGCGGTGCGACGCACAATGACGACGCGGCGTGGGACGCTGAGCTGCCACCCGGCAGACCGACCCTCGAGGCGCTGCCGGAGGATCCGACGGTGCTCGTCGACGTCCCGGTCGAGCGCCCGGTGGGCGAGCTCGAGGTGGTCGGGGTGCGGCTCTCGCTGTTGCCGGGCCTGTCGCTGATGGGGCCCGGCGAGGGCCAGCTGGTGGACGGCTTCGCCTTCGGGCTCATCGGCGACGGCGTCACCGCGGTGCGTGGGGTTCAGTTCACCAGCGTGTTCGGGATGGTCGACGACTTCATCCTCGGCGCGCAGGTCGCCGGCGCGGTGAACATCTCGGGCGGCTGGGTCGACGGGGCGCAGGTGGCGGGCGGCCTGAACCTGGCGAGCGGGTTCGTGCGCGGCGCTCAGGTCGCCGGCGGGCTCAACGTCGCGTCTCAGGACGTGTTCGGCGCCCAGGTCGCGGGCGGGCTCAACGTCGCCGGGGGCTACGTGGACGGCTTCCAGATCGCCGCCGGGCTCAACATCGCGGGGGACTGGGTCCGCGGGGCGCAGGTCAGCGCCGGGCTGAACATCGCTGGCGACGTGGACGGCGCGCAGATCACCGGCGGCGTGAACGTCGCCCGCGACGTCGAGGGCGTGCAGATCGGCGTCGTGAACATCGGGGGCCACGTCAAGGGCGCGCAGATCGGCGTCATCAACGTCGCCGACACGGTCGACGGGGTGTCGATCGGGCTCATCCCGATCATGTCGAACGGCTACAACCACCTCGAGGTCTGGGGCGACAGCAGCATCTACTACAACCTCGGGGTGCGCCTCGGGACGCCGTTTCTGCACTTCTTGCTGTCGGTGGGCTCCAACGGCCTCGACGGCGGCTCGCGATGCGTGATGCGGCTCGGCGGCGGCGTCGGGACCCACGCGCAGGTCGGCCCGCTGTACGTCGACCTCGACGTGACCGGGCACGGCCTGTCCGGCAAGGGCTGCGACTGGTCGATGTACGCCGACGACGAGGTGCTGGCGCAGGCGCGGCTGACGGTCGGCCTGCCGCTGACCGACGCCCTCGCGATCTTCGTCGGCGGCGCCGCGAACGGCGAGTTCGCGCTCGAGGACTACGATCTGCCGCGCCCGCTGCTGGTGGACCAGGACACGACGGTCGCCCCGGGCTGGGGCGCCCACTTCTTCGGGAGCTTCTTCGCCGGTATCCGCGTCTTCTGAAGGTGTCGCGGCCGACCTCCGGCGAGCGACGCACCTGCCCCGCGAATGCCCTCGCGGCCGCGCCGGAGGGGTCGCAGGTCGGTCGCTGCGGTCCGCGAACTTGGGCCGAGCACTTGGCGTAAAGGCCGTTGCGGCCTACCCTCTCGCCGTCACCGTGGGCCGAGCGCCCGCAACGCCGGGACCAGATCGCCATGAGCAGCGTGTTCGACAACAAGGCCGCCCAACCCGACGAGGCGGCCCTCGCTGCCACCCTCGGCGCCACCAAACCCCTGTGGGACGGGCTCCTGCGCCGGCTCGAGGCGCTCGACGGGGTCGAGGTCGAGTGGAAGTTCTACGGCAAGCGGCACGGTTGGCAGGTCAAGGCGGTGTGGAAGAAGAAGAAGGCGCTCGTCTACCTCATCCCGCACGCGGACAGCTTCCTCGCCGGCCTCGGGTTGAGCGACCGCGCCGTCGAGGTGCTCCTCGCCAGCGACCTGCCGCCCGCGCTCGTCACCGCGATCGCCGAGGCCCCGTCCTTCCCGGAGGGCCACCCGGCGCGGGTCGAGGTCACCAGCGCCGGCGAGGCGAAGCTCGTCGATCGCCTGCTCGACATCAAGCTGGCGGCCTGAGCCAAGCAACGGCAGGTCGAGGACCGGAGTCCGCAGCTGGTGGGGGTAGGGGCGACGCGGTCGCGCCTACCCCCACCGCGGAGGACGCAGGTCCTCGACCGCTACGATGGGAACTGGATCCAGCTTCGGCAAAAAATCACGAGCTCTGAGCCGAGCGGCCCAGCGGACGCGACCGCCGCTCAGCAGCGGAGGGTTCGGCGGCGCCGCAGCACCAGCGCCCCGAGCAACAGCAGGAGAGTGACCGCGAGCCCGGAGCCGGGGCCGCCGCCCGCGCACCCGCTGTCACCGGGGCGGGAGACGTCCGCGTCGGTGACGACCGGCCCGACCTGCGGCGCCGCGCACGAGGACCCGAAGCCCTCGTCGGTGTCGCCGTCGCAGTCGTTGTCGAGGCCGTCGCAGACCTCGGGCGGGTTGTCGACGCCGCACCCGCCGCAGGCGTTGACCGCGCCGAGCTCGGCGGGGCCAGCGCAGCTCCGCGGGAAGGCGGCGGAGTCGACGGAGCCCGGTGGCGCGGTGCGGAGCTGGCCGGTGCTCAGATCAGGCATCACCATGAGCGGCGCGTCGAGCGCCATCATCGTCGTCGCGAGGCCGTCCGGCGGGGTCGCGTAGAGGTCGCGGACCGAGTCCCACGAGCCGCCGAGAGCGGTGACGGTGTCCTCGGAGAAGTCGGCTACGAAGAGGGTCTCGGCGTCACCGGGGGCGTCCTCGGCCCCCGGCGGCCCGGTCGCGTCGACGCTCCCGACCATGAGCGCTTCGTTGAAGATGCCGCGGTCGCGGACCACGACCGCGCCGCCGCGGTCGCCGCCGTAGAGGCCAAACAGCACGCCGAGGTCGCCGTCGGTGACGAACCGATCGTAGGCGACGAGCTGCTGGTCCCAGATGATGCCGCTCGAGATGAGGCCGGTGCCGGTGGTCGGCAGCATCACGTACAGCGGGTCCTGCCCCCAGGTGGCGCGGCGAGCGGCGCTGAACAGGGCGCGATCGAAGATGATGCCGCTCGAGATGAGACCGGTCCCCTCGGTCTGGAGGAGCAGCGTGCGCGCCGCGAGGCCGCGGGCCTCGAAGAAGCCCGGCAGCATGCCGACGGCGGTGGGGCTGAGGTGGGAGACGCCGAAGGAGCGTACGAGGTAGGAGTCGACGAGGTGAGCGGCGTCGACGTAGGGGCTGTCGGTCCAGGCGTCGTCGCTGTAGTCGAGGACCAGCGCGCTCGAGACGAGCCCGGTGCCGAGGGTGGAGAGCAGCTCGAAGGAGCCACGGTCGACGCGAACGGCGCCGTGCGGGACGGCGGCGCGCCAGTCGCCCGGGTGGACGACGGCGGTGACGGCGACGCTGACGAGCCCCTCGGCCTCGGGGGGCAGCGCCGCGGAGGGGACCGCGACGACGCCGGCGGCGTCGCTGAACGCGGAGGTGCAGCCGAGGACCTCGCCGCCGAACTGCAAGCGGACCTCACAGCCCACGCAGGGGGCACCGTCGGCGTCGCTCACCTCGACGACGGCGACGGCGCGGGTGCCGGCCGGGGTGGCCTCGAAGACGACCTGGGGGTTGGCGAAGACCGCCGCCGGCTCAGTGCGGGCGTACCACGGCGTGGCGTCGGGCATGGCGGCGCCCACGTGGATGAGGCCGTGACCCCAGCTCGCGCTGTACTCGACCGCGGTGACGCGCTGCGCGGTGGCCTGCAGGCGGTCGCGGACGTCGCCCGCCGGGACCCCGGCGTCGAGCAGGAGCGCCACGGCGCCCGCTGCGAGCGCGGCGGCGGGCGATGTCCCCGCGGTGAGGTAGAGGCCGCTCGGCGCGTCGGCGGACTGCAGCGACTCGACCAGGACGCCATCGGGGATGCCGTCGCCGTCCTCGTCGCGCGCGAGGTCTCCGCCGGCCGCCACGACGTCGACGGCGTTACCGCGGTTGGAGTATTCGGCCGAGACCACGCCCATCGCGCCGCCGTCGCCCCGCGCGAGGCGGACCGCACCGACGGCGATGACCTGCGGGAAGCTCGCCGGGAACCCGACCTGGTCCACGCCGTCGTTGCCCGCGGCCGCGACCATGACGACGCCCTGCGCGGCGACGGCCTCGATGGCGTCAGCGAGCGCGGGCGACGGGCGATAGCCGGGGGGGAAGGTGAGGCTCATGCTGATGACGCGGACGCCGTCGACCGACGCGGCGTAGAGCAGGCCGTCGATCAGGGCGGCCTCGGTGCCGACGCGATCGGCGTCGAGGACCTTCACCGCCACGATCGTGGCCTCGGGGGCGACCCCCCACAGGGCGCCGGACGCGGCGATGAGGGTCGCCATCTGGGTGCCGTGGCCGTTGTCGTCGCGGGCGTCGGCGCCGGGCGTCACGAAGTTCGCGTCGGACGCGACGTCGACGCGGGTCAGCGGCAGCGAGGAGACCGGGGTGACGCCGGTGTCGAGCACGGCGACCTTGACGGACGCGCCGCGACCGCTCGAGCGGTCCCAGGCGAGCCAGTCGTACTGCTGATGGTGGTACCACTGGTAGGGATAGAGCTGCGCGGCGGTGGGCTGGAAGCCGGTCTGCCAGTCGCCGCTGACCAGGGGGCGGTCTCCGCTGCCGCAGACGCCGGTGGCGCAGGCGGCGCGGGCGACGACGTGGGGGCGGACGTCGCGGACGGCTGGGTGGGCTCGGAGCGAGGCGAGGACTGGCTCCGCGCCGGGCGGGAGCCCAAGGACGGCGACCTCCGCGTACGCGCTCACGCGGGCCTGCGTCGCCCCGGCCTGAGCCGCGACCGCCTCCCGCGCCGAGCGGGAGGTGCCGGGCGCGAACGTCACGAGCACCTCGTGCGGGACGACCTCCACCGCGCCGCCGCGGAACGTCGCCGGGCCAGGTGTGGACGCGGCCACCGGCGGTGTCGCCCCGAGCGCGAGGGTGAACAGCGAAACCAAGGTCGGGCGCAATACGCTCTGCATCTCTGCCCCCAGCGGCGGACTCGAGTCTGACGACATCGGAGATCAGGTCGGTGGATTCGCGCCGATCCATGAGCCGCGATTCTCGCCGGGGGCGTCGCGGCTGTAACCGGAGGCGCGACGGCACGCGCCACAGCGGTGTCAAGCTTCGCGGAGAAGTGACCGATTGCCAGGGGGTGACGCAACTGAGCCCCGTCCCCCACCCTCCCCCTCGCTGGGCTCGCCTCGGCGCCGCGCTTTGGATCGTCGGGCCAGGGCTCGGGTGCGGCGGCGACTCCACCTCGGTGAGGCACCTCAGCGCGACCGAGCCGACCACGGTCGCCATCGCGCCGGCGGAGCCTCGCGCGGGCGATGCGCTCAGCTGTGCGGCGGCGGGGGAGCTGTCCAGCGACGTGGCGTTGGCGTGGTACGTCGCTGACGGCTGGGTCCCGGGAGCGACCCTGGTGACGCCGCTGCGGCGCGGCGATCCGGTGAGCTGCGTAGCGCGCCTCGACGGCGCAGTGGTGGCGATGGACACCGTCCGCGTCGTGAACTCGGCGCCCTCGCTGGGGACGGTCGAGATCCTGCCGGCCGAGGCGCGGGTCGGCACCCTCCTGACGTGTCGTTGGGCGGGGTTCACGGACGCCGACGGCGACGCGGACGCGTCCACGGCGGAGTGGTTCGTCGGCGACGCCCGCGTCGCGACGGGGGCCGAGCTTCGCGCCGCCTTCGCCCGAGGAGACCGGGTGCGCTGCAGCGTGACGCCGCGCGACGACCTCGCCGCGGGAGCGCCGGTGAGCGCGACCGTGGTCATCGCGAACACGGCGCCGACCGTGGCGCGGGTGACGATCCTGGCGGAGGCGAACGACGACGACGCTGGCGAGACGCTGAGGTGCGGCTACGAGGGGTTCTTCGATCGCGACGGAGACGCGGACCGCAGCGCCATCGCGTGGACCCTCAACGGCCACGACGCAGGCGCGGGCGCGGTCCTGGCCGAGCCGACCGCCGCCGGGGACGTCGCGATCTGCACGGTGACGCCGTCGGACGGCGAGACCCAGGGCGCGCCCGTCACGGCGAGGGCCGTGGTCGGCCACCACCCGCCGGCGATCGTCGCCGCGGTCATCGTCCCCGCCGTCGCGCACGAGGGCGACGAGCTGACCTGCAGCTGGGTCGGCTTCGAGGACGCGGACGGCGACCCGGACCTCTCCACGGCGCAGTGGAGCGTCGATGGCGTCGCGGCGGGCGGCGGTCCGCAGCTCGTGGCGCCGCGGGTGGACAGCGTCGTGACCTGCCGCGTCACCCCCTACGACGGCGACTCAGACGGCGCCTGGGTCGAGGCCACCGTCACGATCGCCAACCGCCCGCCGAGCGTCGAGCGGGCCTTCATCACCCCGGCCGAGGCCACCGCCGGCGACCTCCTCGGGTGCAGCTTCGCGGGGTTCGTAGACCGCGATGGAGACCCCAACGCGTCGCTGATCGACTGGCTCGTCAACGGCGTCGCCGTCTGGAGCGGCCCGGTGCTGGGAGCCGGCTACGCCACCGGAGACACCGTCAGCTGCCAGGTCACCCCGTTCGACGGTCGCGACGCGGGCGAGCCGGTCACGGCAACGATCGTCATCGGCGAGGCCCAGGCCGCACCGCTGGCCCTCCCGGACGGCCCCTACCCCGCGCTCGAGGACCGCACCCTCGTGCTCGACGCAGCCATCGACCTGCTGGCCAACGACGGCGTCCCGGGCGCGCCGCCGCCGCATCTGGTCGCCGTCGCCCCGGTCAGCCTCGCGGGCGGCGCGGTCGTCGACCTCGGTGGCGGGCGCTATCGCTATCAGCCGCGGGTGGACTTCAACGGCGCCGACGCCGTGCAGTACGAGGTCGCCGACGCGGGCGGCGCCACGGGGACGGCCCAGGTGCGCCTCGCCGTGAGCCCGGTCAACGACGCCCCGAGCTTCGCGGCCGGGGCCGACGTCGTGGTCGATGAGGACAGCGACGCCTTCGACGCCGCCTGGGCCAGCGCGATGTCCGCCGGCCCCGACGACGAGGTAGCCCAGGCCCTCGCCTTCGACGTCCTCAGCGTCAGCGCGCCCGAGCTCTTCGCCGAACCCCCGACCGTCGACGCGCACGACGGGCACCTGCGCTTCGTGCCAGCACCCGACACCCACGGCGGCGCGCTCGTCGCCATCCAGCTCGTCGACGACGGCGGCGTCAGCGACGGGGGCGTCGACCGCTCGCCAGCCCACACCCTGCGCGTCGAGCTGCGCTCGATCAACGACGCGCCGAGCTTCACCCCGGGCGCCGACATCGTCGTCGCCGAGGACAGCGGCAACTACGACGCCGCCTGGGCGAGCGCCATGTCCGCGGGCCCGAGCGACGAGGCCGGGCAGGCCCTGCGCTTCGAGGTCGCGGGCGTCGACGCGCCCGCGCTCTTCGCCGAGCCGGTCAAGGTCGGCACCGCCGGGCTGCTCCACTTCGCCCCGGCCCCCGACGCCCACGGCGTGGCGCTCATCGACCTGCAGCTGGTCGACGACGGCGGTGTCAGCCGGGGCGGCGTCGACCGCTCGCCGGTCCACACGCTCCGAGTCGAGATCACCCCGGTCAACGACGCGCCGAGCCTCGCCCCGGTCCCCGCGATCGCCGTCCCCGAGCTGACCACCGCGACCTTCACCGCGCTCGCGACCGACCCGGAGGGCGATGGGGTCGCCTACGGCCTCCTCGGCGCCCCTCCCGGCGCCGCGATCGACCCGGTCGCGGGCACCTTCACTTGGACGCCGTCGGCCTCCGCCGGCCCCGCGACCTACACGTTCTACGTCACCGCGACGGACACGGGGTCGCCGCCCGCGCAGGGCAGCGTGGAGGTGAAGATCCTGGTGACCGAGGTCAGCTCCCAGCCGGCGCTCGTGTTCATGAGCCCGCTGACGCTCACGGCGGGCACGAGCGCAGCCCTGACCGCAGCCAACCTCGTCGCCACCGACGCCGAGGGCGAGGTCGGCTACGTGATCACCAGGGCCCCGACCCGGGGTGCGCTCAGGATCGATCAGGCCACGCTCTCGCTCGGCTCCGGGTTCTCGCAGGCGGACATCACCTCGGGCACCGTGAACTACATCGACGCCGGCACAACGGCGGGCACCGACACGTTCACGTTCGTGCTCAAAGACGTGAGCGGGGCCATCACCGGGCCCTTCATCGCGTGGATCCTGCTCACGGCGCCGCCCCCGAGCCACCTCGTCGTCAGCGGTCTCGCCACCGGCGACACCGACGGCTTCGGCTACATCGAGCTCTACAACCCCACCGCCGACCCGATCGACCTCGCCGCCCAGGGCTACTCGCTGACCGTGTCCGACGCCAGAGGGGCGCCCAAGGGCTCCGTGAGCTTGGTGGGCGTCGTACCGCCGGGTCGGTTCTTCCTCGTCTCGAAGGGCGCGCTGGCCCGGGGGGTCGCCGTCGACCTCGAGCACAACAGCGCGACGCTCGACGTCGGCTATGGGGTCCTCGTCGCGGCCGGAGACGGGGCACAGGACGCGGTCGGAACGAGCGCGGCGGGGTGGTGGGCCACCTACGCCGGCGCGGCGTTCTTCGAGGCCCGCGCCCTGCCCCCCCTCGCCGGTTGGTACGACCACGTCTACCTGCGCGGCGGAGGGGCCGGCTACGGGGCCTGCGCCGACAGCGACGACAACGTCGCGGACTTCGTGCACGTCTGGGCGAACCCGCCGCCGCCGCGCAACAGCACGAGCCCCGCCGAGCTCTGCGGGGAGCGGCCGGCCGCGCCGCTCCCCGGACCGGCACCGCAGCACGCCGTGATCAGCGAGGTCCGGTTCGACGGCCCGGCCGGCGACGCCGACGAGTACATCGAGCTCTTCAACCCGTCGGCGAGCGCGCTCAGCCTCGCCGGGTACACGCTGCGGTTGAAGGCCTCCGCTGCGTTCTACACCTTCCCGGCCGGGGTCACCCTCGCCCCGGGCCAGCGCTATCTCCTCGGGTATTACAAGAGCGAGACCGAGCGCTACATGGGCGCCGTGGACGCCAGCTACAGCACCCCCGTCGGCGGCGAAGAGGGCGTCGCGCTGCTCGACGGCCCCACGGTGGTGGACGCCGTGGCGACCGGCCCGAACCGCCCCTTCACCGAGGGGCCCGAGCTCCCCGGCATGGCCGGTCGGGTGACCCAGAGCTACGCGCGCCGCGACGGCGGCTGCCGCGACAGCGACGACAACGCCGCGGACTTCGAGCACCGCCTCGGCGCCGGGACGCCGACGCTCTCGAGCGCGGCGCCGACCCCGTGCGGCGCCGTCGCCTACCGCTATTTTCTGCGCCCCGGCGGGGCCAGCGGTGACGAGGCGTCCACGACGACCGCGCTCTCCCTCTCCACCAAGGGCGCGCTGAACGACACCCTGTTCAACTACGACGTCGACCGCGACGCCGCCCCCGGGCTGCTGCTGGTCCCGAGCGAGGCCATGCCGGTCCCCGCCGTCCGCGATCCGACGACGTTCCAGCGCTGGGTCGTCGCCTTCCCCGAGGGGCGCGCCGTGCACGGCGCCTCGGTGACCTTGTGGGGCCGCCTCGCGAGCGGCGCGGGGACCGGCGCCCTGTCGGCGCACCTGCTGTGTAAGCGGCCGGTAGACACCGTCTGCACTTCGCGGCCGGAACGGGCGAGACTTGGTGTCGTTCCGGAGGTGGAGA
>PHBI01000275.1 GCA_002841945.1 Deltaproteobacteria bacterium HGW-Deltaproteobacteria-14 | reverse complement strand
GATGTTGACGGTGCGCTGGCGCCCTAGCGCGACCAAGTTTCAGGCCCCGAAAGGGCCGCACGAAGGGCGGTGGCCCTACACAACGCGAAGCGGGCCAGGCGGCGGCGAAACGTCTCTCGGTCAGGCCTCGATGAGCACCTTGACGTGGTCGCGCAGCGCGGCGGCGGCGAGGGCCTCGTCGGCGCGCGCGAGGGGGTAGCGGGCGGTGATGAGCGGCGTCGGGTCGACGGCGCCCGACGCCAGCAGGCGCAGCGCGGGGGCGAACGGCCCGCAGCGGGAGCCGACGAGGTGGATCTCGTCGATGACCCACGGGGTCGGGAGCTGGGGCGCCGGGTCGTGGACGGTCGTCTTGAGGACCACCGTCCCGCGCGGGCGGACGAGGGTCGTCGCGAGGCTCAGCCCCTCGGCGGCGCCGGTGCAGTCGACGACGACGTCGGCGCGGCCCGGGGCGAGCTCGTCCGGGCGGCGGCGGGCGATCCCCGGCGGCAACAGCTTTAGGCGGCCCGGGTCGCGCCCGACCCCCGTGACCTCGGCGCCGGTCAGCGCCAGCACCCGGGCGCAGAGCTGCCCGAGGCGCCCGGTGCCGAGGACGACGACGCGGTCGCTCGGGCGGACGTGGACCTGCTCGAGGATCTCGAGGGCCGCCGCGAGGGGCTCGACGAAGACGGCGGCCGCGTCGGAGACGGCGTCGGGGACCGCGTGGAGGTTGCCGAGCGGCAGGGTGAAGCGCTCGCTGAAGGCGCCGTCGCGGCCCTCGATCCCGAGCACGGTCCGGTGCGGGCAGTGGGTCGGTCGCCCAGCCGCGCAGGTCGCGCACGCGCCGCAGGGGCAGTTGATGTCCCCGACGACGCGCCGGCCGACCCAGGCCGGGTCCGGCGCGGCCTCGACCACGCCGACCCACTCGTGCCCCATCACCCCGCGAAACCCCATGTAACCCTTGGCGATCTCGATGTCGGTGGCGCACACGCCGCCCACGCTCAGCCGCAGCAGCGCCTCCCCGGAGGGCGCAGGGTCGGGCAGGTTGGTAGCGACGCGGGGGCCGAGGTCGGTGTTCACGAGGCCGATCATGGCCCGCACCATGGCGCGAGGCGCAGCACGGGGCAAGGCCGGCGGCGGACGGAACGCCCTGACGACGCCGGAGAGACCGCGCGTGTTGGGGGACGCCGGTCGCCCCCCGGGGCAGCGCGCCGCCAAAGGGGGGCGCGCGTCGCGGCGCCGGTGGCGGTCCTGATCGCCTGGATCGTGCTCTGACGGACGCGGCCGTCACCCGATCTCAGCCCCAGCCGCGCAGGCGCGTCTCCTCCTGGCGGTAGAGGCGCAGCGCCTCGAGCAGGATGGTCTGCGCGACGTCGGCGCCGCGGATGTCCTCCACCACGACGTTCTTGTTCTCGAGGACCTTGTAGTCGACGAAGAAGCGCTGGATCTCGCGGAAGGTGTGGGAGGGCAGCTGGCTGACGTCGGTGTAGTCGGAGAACGCCGGGTCGTTGATGTGGACCGCGATGATCTTGTCGTCCGCCTGGCCCTCGTCGACCATCTGCATGACGCCGATGGCCCGGGCCTGGATGAGGGTCATCGGGACCACCGGCTCGTTGCCGAGGACGAGGACGTCGAGCGGGTCGCCGTCGTCGCAGTAGGAGCGCGGGACGAAGCCGTAGTTCGACGGGTAGATGACCGAGCTGTACAGGATGCGATCCACCCGCAGCATGCCGGACGGCTTGTCGAGCTCGTACTTCACCTTCGAGCCCTTCGGGATCTCGATGACGGCGTTGAAGGACTCGTGCGAGGTGTCGGGGTGGTTCGGAAGGTCGTGCCACGGGTGGGCCATGTGTCCTCCTCGGGACGGGCGAGCGGGGGCGGAGCATAGCCACCCCGGGGCGTCCTGGCACGCACCATCTTCGGCGACCGTCGCGCGGCGCAGCGCAGACCCAATCGATCCCCGGGGCGTCTCAAGGGGGTGAGACCGCCGCGCACACGCGGCGCCAAGGGGACACGCGATGACGAGCGAGCGCGACCAGGTGCAGCGAGCGCGCGGAGACGCCACGAGCGGCGGTCCGGCGACCGAGCCGGGGTCGTGGCTCGTGGCGCTCCTCTACGACGAGCTCCCGGCCGGCGAGCGGGGCGCCGCGCTCGCCCGGGTCGCGGCGGACCCGGCGCTGGAGGCGACGCTGCACGCCTATGAGCGGATCCGGGCGGGCGCGGCCCGGCTCCCCCTCCACCCGCTCCCGGTCGGCGCCCTCGAGCGCGCCCTGGAGGCCGCGGCGCGGCGCGCGCTGCGCCCCGCGCCGCGGTGGCAGGCCTTCGCGGGCTGGCTGCGCGGCG
>PHBI01000120.1 GCA_002841945.1 Deltaproteobacteria bacterium HGW-Deltaproteobacteria-14 | reverse complement strand
CGCGCCTGTCGCACCCGCCCCCGCGCCTGTCGCCGCCCCCGCGCCTGTCGCCGCCCCCGCGCCTGTCGCCCCCGCGCCTGTCGCCGCCCCCGCGCCTGTCGCGCCCGCTCCGGTTGCGCCCACGCCGGTCGCCGCGAAGCCAAGCACCGGCCTGTTCGTCGCGGGTGGCGTCGGCGCCTTCCTGCTGACGATCTTTCTGGTCCTGATGCTGCCCCCGATCCGGATGGAGCTCCCCCGCGACGAGGGGCTGCTGTACGCGATCCTCGGCGCCGGCATCATCGGCTACGCCCTGCTCGCCGTGGCGCTGTCGGCCGCGTCGCGCGCGACCGGCGCCATGGCCGGGGTGGCCGCCATCTTCGTCTACCTCACCGTCATCGGCATCATCGTCCAGCTCGCGGTGCTGCCCGAGCTCCGCGGCGACACGCGTCAGGCGGTGCAGATCATCCTCCACTTCCTGCAGTGGATCGCGTGGCTCATGATCGGCGTCTGGGGCCTGACGGCGGCGTCCTCGCTCGGCGCGCTGGGCGTGGTCGCCGGGGTCTTCGGCCTCATCGCGGGCCTCGCCGGGATCACCCTCGGCGTCCTCGGGATCGCCGAGGTGCGCGACGCGACGATATACGTCGCGGGCACCTACGCGAGCATGGGCGGCGCCGCGGTGGCGAGCCTGCTGCTCGGCGTCCGGCTCATGAGCGGGATCGCGCCGCGCGCGAGCTGATGATCACGGCGTCGTGCCGGTCGGGCCCCCGCGGCACGGGCCCCTACATCGTGACCCGACGCAGGTAGCTCGCCCGGCTCACCTCGGTGGTGATGCGGTTGGCGAGGGCCTCGATGTCGCCGAAGTTCTCCCAGTCGACCTGGATGACCGGGATGGTGCGCGAGATGTCGAGCACGAACTCCTCGTAGGCGGCGTAGAGGCGCTGCAGGTACTCGAGGGTCACGACCTTCTCGACCCCGCGACCGCGCGCCTGGATGCGCTTGAAGCACGTCTCGGGGCTCGAGTGCAGGTAGACGATGGCGGTGGGCTTGCACATGAAGCGCGACAGGTTCGTGAAGAGGCTCACGTACGTCTGGTAGTCGCGGGGGTCCATCAGGCCCATGTCCACGAGGACCTTGGCGAAGATGCTGTCCTCGTAGATGGTCCGGTCCTGCACCGCGCCCCGGCTGCGCCAGATGATCTCCTGGTGCTGGGCGAAGCGCCGGTTGAGGAGGTAGACCTGCATCGCGAACGCGTGACGCGCCGTGTCCGCGTAGAAGTCGGCGAGGTAGGCGTTGTCATCGACGGGCTCGTGGTAGACGTCGAGCCCGAGGTGCGCGCCGAGGCTGTCAGCGAGGGTGGTCTTGCCGACCCCGATGAGGCCGGCGGTCCCGATGAAGGCGTTGGCGAGGCTCGCGTTGGTCGCGTCGACGGGGACGGTCATGGGGCACCCTCGGAGGTGGACGAGGTGTGGATTGGGGCGGCTCGGCCACCGACGGCGAGGCGTCGCACCGCCGCGAGGACGTGCTCGACGGCGGCGTCCCCCTCGGGACCGTCCTGGGCGTAGTTCAGATCGGTGTTGTCGACCCGCAACAGCGGCGTGTCGTCGTAGTGCGTGAAGAAGCGCTGATAGGCCCGGGCGAGGGACTGGAGGTAGTCCGCGTCGAAGTCCTTCTCGAACTCGCGGGCCCGGCGGGCGATCCGCTCGAGCAGCACCTCGAGCGGCGCGCTGAGGTAGATGAGGACGTCGGGCTTGAGGATCTGCGACTCAAGGGAGCGATAGACGCGCTCGTAGAGGGCGAGCTCGTCGTCCGCGAGGGTCAGCTGCGCAAAGATCCGGTCTTTCAGGAGGTGGTAGTCCGACAGGATGTTCGGCGCGAAGAGGTCGGGCTGGACCAGCTCCTGCTGCTGCTTGAAGCGGCTCATGAGGAAGAAGAGCTGGGTCTGGAAGGCGTAGCGGTCGCGATCCTCGTAGAACTTGGGCAGAAACGGGTTCTCCTCGAAGGCCTCGAGCACGACCCGCGCCCCCAGCGCGTGCGCGAGCCGGCTCACGAGCGTCGTCTTGCCGACGCCGATGGGGCCCTCGACCGCGATGTAGAGGGGCTTGTCCATCAGAGGAACGCCGCCAGCTGACGCTTGAACTCGAGGCGATCGACCAGGTCCGTCAGGTAGTCCTGCCGCTCGCTGTCCCAGATGAGGAGCGGGCTGGCGTCATAGCGCCCGATCCAGTCCTCGTAGAGGTCGTTGAGGCGCTTGAGGTAGCTGGTCTTGATCGCCTGCTCGCTCGGGCGGCCCCGCTGCTTGACCCGTCGGCGGATCGCCTTGACCGAGCAGCGCAGGTAGATGAGCAGGTCCGGGGGCCGCAGCGCCACCTTCATCGCGTCGTAGAGCTCCTGGTAGAGCCCGTGGTCGCGCGCCGTCATGAATCGCCCCGCCGCGAGGTTGCGAGCGAAGATCTCGGCGTCCTCGTAGATCGTGCGATCGAGCACCACGGTGCCGTCCTGACTCCCCAGGCCCAGGTGGAGCCGGAACTTGTGGGTCAGGAAGTAGAGCTGGCTCTGAAAGGCCCAGCGCTTCATGTCGGCATAGAAGTCGTCGAGGTACGGGTTGGTCCGATGCGGCTCGTAGATCGGCTGGAAGCCGTACTTCTTCTCGAGGAACTCTACGAGCGAGGTCTTTCCCGCGCCGATGTTCCCCGCGACGGCGATGAACTTCTGCATCCGGCCTCCGACACGGACCTTTGCCGATTCCCGGGTCGAGAGCAAGCCCTGCCCGCGCGCGCCGGCGCGCGCCCGGACAGGCGCCGGGGCGCGCGCCCCGGCGCCCCGGCGCCGGGACTTGAGCGTCCGCCTCAGGTGGGCGTATTCTGGGCGCTCACCACATCGAGACTCACGACTCGGCGGCGCGCGCCCTTTCGCGCACCGAAACCGACCCCGTTGCGCTCGCCATGAATCGATCGGTCAAGTACAACGAGATCACCCAAGAGACGCCAGGTCCGCCCGACTCGCTTGCCATGGCCCGGCGCGGGCAGTGGCGTCATCTGGTCCGAGCCCATCGACAGCACAGACAGTCAGAGGTCCCATGACGTCCGATCGACGAAGCCGGTTGGTACGCGCAGCACAAGCGCTGTTCTTGGAGCAGGGGTTCAGGGCGACCGGGATCGACGCGATCCTGGCCGCGGCGGGTGTCGCCAAGATGACCCTGTACAATCACTTCGGCAGCAAGGACGCCTTGATCCACGAGGTGCTGACCCAGCACGACGCGGAGGTGCGTCGCGCCTTCGTCGAGGCGATGAACGCCGCCGGCGGGACGCCCAAGAACCGGATCTTCGCCGCCTTCGACCACCTCACCGCGGAGATCGCGAGCCCCGACTTCAAGGGCGGCCTCTTCATCCGCGCCGCCTACGAGGACACCGAGCCGAGCGCCGTGTGGCGCGAGGCGGCCGCGGAGCACAAGCGCCGCATGGTCGCGATGTTCGAGCTGCTGCTGCGGGAGATGCGCCACCCCCACGCCGCCGTCACCGCCCGCTGCATCGTGACCCTGATCGACGGCGCGCGGGTCGCCGCCTACGCCGCCAAGGACGCGGGGGCCGGGATGAACGCGAGGCGCATGGCGGAGCTGCTCCTCGCGGCCTGATCGCCGTCGCCGCGGTCAGCCGAGCCCCGCCGGCCCCGCCGGGTCGACCGCCTGCGCGCCGACGATGTAGACCGGGCGCCCGTCGGGGACGCAGAGGTAGCGCTCGAAGTCGGTGACGCCCGCCTCGCGCAGGACCTCCTCGTCGACGAGGGCGCGCCCCGAGGGGAGCGCCGGGTCGCGCGCGACGATCGCCAACACCGCGTCCGCGACCACGTCCGCCTTGCGCCACTGCGCCGGGCCCCCGAGGCGATGACCGATCACCGCCTGCGACTCGACGAGGGTGGCGGGCCACAGGGCGTCGACCGCGACCCCCCTGCCCCGGACCTCCTCCGCGAGCCCGTGGGCGAGCAGCGTCATCCCGAGCTTGGAGATGGTGTAGGCGACCCGGCCCGGGACCATCGCGCGCGCGTCCGGCCCGTCGGGCGGCGCGAGCGGCGGGGCCATGTTGACGATGTGCCCCCAGCCCTGGGCGAGCATGTGGGGGACGCAATGCTGCGACGCAACAAACGCAGCCCGCGCGTTGACCGCCATCAGCAGATCAAAGCGTTCGACAGGGGTGTCTACGACGTCGCGCCACCACAACGCGCCTGCGTTGTTGATGAGCACGTCGACCCGCCCGAAGGTCGCCACCGTGCGCTCGACCAGGGCCGCGATCTGGCCCGCGTCGCGGACGTCCGTCCGGACGGCGATCGCCCGCCGCCCGAGCGCCGCGACGGCGTCGCAGGTCTCGTGGATCGAGCCCGGCAGGAGGCGCGACGACCTCTCGGTGCGCGCGGCCACGGCGACGTCGCAGCCCGCGCGGGCCAGCGCGACCGCCACCGCGCGGCCGACGCCGCGGCTCGCCCCGGTCACGATCGCGACGCGCCCGCTGAGATCGGGCGGGGTGAACATCTGACTCCTCCTCGCGGCGTGGGCTTGTCGCCGGGCGGCCCCGACCCTATATCAGCCCCCATGCCCGAGCTACCCGAGGTCGAGACCGTCCGCCGAGAGCTGGCCCCGTGGTTGACCGGCCGCACCATCCTGCGCGCGCGGCGCGAGCTCGCCCCGGCCGGCCCCAAGTACGCCGGGCTCGAGGCGGCCAGTGGGCAGCGCGTCGGGTCCGTCGACCGGCGCGGCAAGTTCCTGATCCTGCCGCTGTCACGGGGCGACGAGCTCATCATCCACCTGGGCATGACCGGGATGATCTCGCCCGCGCCCCCCGCGGACCACGTGCGGGTCACGCTCACCCTCGACGGCCCGGCCCCCAACGTCCTCTATTTCCGTGACCCGCGCCGCTTCGGCCGCTTCCTCGTGGCGCCGGGGGGCGATCGCAGCGCGCTGCCGACCCTGGCGAACCTCGGCCCGGAGCCGCTCTCGCCCGAGTTCACGGTGGCGCGCTTCGCGGCGGGGCTCAACCGGCGCACCTGCGTCAAGGCGGCGCTGCTCAGCCAGCGAGCGGTCGCCGGGCTCGGCAACATCTACGTCGACGAGGCGCTGTGGCGCGTCCGCGTCCACCCCGAGACCCCGGCCCACACGCTGTCGCGCGCGCGCATCGCCGCCCTGCGCGAGGCCATCGTCGCGGTCCTCGGCGCCGCGGTCGAGGCGCGCGGGACGACGCTCTCGGACTACCGCACGGTGGGCGGCGAGGAGGGCGGCTACGTCGGTCGACTCGACGCCTATGGCCGCGACGGGGAGCCGTGCCGGCGCTGCGGGACGGCGCTCGTGCGCACGGTCGTCGCCCAGCGCGGCACGCACTTCTGCCCGCGCTGCCAGAGGCCCCCGAAGCGCCGCTGAGACCGGGCTCAGATGGGTCGTGCGGCGGGTCCGTGGCCGTCCGGGAGCCCGGCCGCGACCAGCCGCTCGATGACGTATCGCAAGCGCCGCGACGGCGGTCGGTCCCCTGGGAAGACGAGCTGTACCGGCCACGGCGGGGCCTCGTAGTCCTGCAGCAGCGCGACGAGCCGCCCCGACTCCAGGTGGCGCGCGACCTCCGCGTCGGACTTCAGGGCCACGCCGTGGCCGGCCTCGCACCAGTGGCGAATCAGCTCGCTGTCGTTGGACGTCCGGTCGCCGCGCACGGTGACCCGCCGCACCGAGCCGTCGAAGGAGAAGGGCCAGTGCCGGTCCGGGGAGCCGCTGAAGCGCATCACCAGGCAGTTGTGCGCCGCCAGGTCGGCGGGGGTCGCGGGGGTCCCCGCCCGGGCGAGGTAGGCGGGCGAAGCGCAGATCACCCGCCGCACCTCCCCGAGCCCGCGGACGCGCAGGTTGCTGTCGTGCAGGTCGCCGTAGCGGAGCGCGAGGTCATAGGCGCCGTCCACGAGATCGGCGTAGCTGTCGCTCAGGTGCAGGTCCACGCGCAGGTCGGGCTGCTCCGCGAGGGCGTCGTCGAGGAGCGGCACGAGCCAGTTGCGGCCGAGATCGATGGGGGCGGTGATGCGCAGCGTCCCGGCCAGGCGGTCTGCCCCCAGCCGCACGCTCGCGTCGAGCTCGTCCATCTCGGCGAGCACTCGCCGGGCGCCCTCGAGGAGCAGGCGGCCCTCCGCGGTCGGGCTCAACGAGCGCGTCGTGCGGTACAAGAGCTGTGCGCCGAAGTGCCCCTCGAGCGCGGCGAGGCGCGCCGAGACGGTCGCCGGGGCGAGCCCCATCTCCCGGCCCGCCGCCGCCATGCCGCCCTTCTCGACGATGAGCAGGAAGAGAGCGAGGTTGTCGAGCATTGTGCGGCTCCGGTGAATTATGTTTTCGCAAACAGGCCTATTCTGCACGCATCTCGACGAGTTTACCTTCCAGGTCCATCGGGTTCGACGGCAGCCGGTCGTCGGCCCGACCCCACCTGAAGTTCCTCTGGAGTCACCATGCACGCCGTCGGTCTGACCCACTACTTGCCCATCTCCGATGAGCGCGCCCTGCAGGACTTCGACCTCCCGCAGCCCGAGCTGCGCGACCACGACCTGCTCGTCCGGGTCCACGCGGTCTCGGTGAACCCGGTCGACACCAAGGTCCGCGGGTCGCAGGGGGAGGTCGAGACGCCCCCCCGGGTGCTCGGCTGGGACGCCGCGGGGGAGGTGGTCGCGCTCGGTCCGGCGGCGCGGGGGTTCGCGGTCGGCGACCGCGTCTACTACGCCGGCGACCTGACCAGGCCCGGGAGCAACTCGGAGCTGCACGCGGTCGACGCGCGGATCGCCGCCAAGATGCCGCAGACGCTCGACTTCGCCGCCGCCGCCGCGCTGCCCCTGACCGCCCTCACCGCGTGGGAGGCGCTCTTCGACCGCATGGGCGTCTCGAGCGAGGGCGCCGACGCGGGCAAGACGATCCTCATCGTAGGCGGCGCCGGCGGCGTCGGCTCGATCGCCATCCAGCTGGCCAAGCGCCTCGCGAGGCTGCACGTCATCGCCACGGCGTCGCGCTCGGAGACCCGCGCCTGGGTCACGGGCCTCGGCGCCGACGCCATCATCGACCACCGCGCGCCCCTCGACGAGGCCCTCAACGCCGTCACCGGGCGCGCCGCGGTCGACTACGTGCTGTGCCTCAACAGCACCGCGCAGCACTGGCCCGCGATGTGCCGAGTCATCGCGCCGCAGGGCACCATCGCGTCCATCGTCGAGCTGAAGGAGCCCGTCGACCTGACGCCGCTGATGGCGAAGAGCGCTCGCTTCGCCTGGGAGCTCATGTTCACCCGCTCGATGTTCCAGACCCCCGACATGGCCGAGCAGGGCGTGATCCTCGCGCGCGTGGCCGAGCTCGTCGACGCCGGGGTCCTCCGCGGCACGCTCACCCGGACGCTGTCGCCGATCAGCGCCGCGTCCATGCGCGAGGCCCACGCGCTGGTCGAGCAGGGCCGGATGATCGGCAAGCTCGTGGTCGCGGGCTGGCCTGAGGGCTGAGCGCCAGGCCTCAGCAGCGAAGCGCCATCAGGATGTCGGTCGAGCTGATGACCCCGACGAGGCGGCTGTCCTCGTCGACGACGAAGACGCGGCCGATGGCGCGCTCGACCATGAGCCGCACCACGTCCTGCGCGGTCGCGTCGGGTCGGACCGAGACGAAGCCGCGGTTCATCGCCCCGGAGACCCGCGGCTCGGGGCGATAGTCGAGGCCGCTCGGGCGCTCGTCGTCCACCGGCACCACGAGCTCCGCCGCCGGCCGCTCGCGCTTGAGCGACCGCGCGAGATCGGTCCGGCTGATCACCCCGATCACCCGCCGCGCGCTGTCGATCACCGCGACCGCGCTGAATCGGACCAGGATCTCCGCGGCCTCGCGCAGCGACGCGGTCTCGTAGATCGCTTCCGGGTTCGAGGTCATGAGGTCGCTCGCGACCCTCGCCTGGAGGGTGATCGTCACGGCGTTGCTGGTCATCCGAGTCTCCTCGTCGCGTGCTTGTGAGGATTGTCGCCAATGCCGCCCCGCCTCGCAACCGGGGGGCCGCCGACCGCCTTGGATCAGGTCGGTTTACCACCGCCTGGCCCGCTTCGCGTTTGGCCAGGCGGCCCTTTCGAGGCTTCCTTCGCGGGGTGCGGGGCGCAGCGCCCGGGTATCGGTCGAAGACCGGCATCCTCGGCGGGACCTACGGCCGCGAAGCTGTGGCGTCGCGGCGGTCGCCGACCGGCCGTCGGGCTCGCTTCAGTCCGCGTGGAGCCCCGTCTCACCGGTGCCGTCGAGGCCGACGCCGAGCTCGGTGGCGGCGCCCGTCTGGCGCCGTCCCCAGCGGGTGTCGTCGCCGGGGGCGCTGACCTCGTCCGCCGGGTAGCTCCAGGTGTCCGCGCCGCCGGCGTCGAGCAGCACGCCCACGGTGCGGGCGAGCGGGCGGTCGGCGTCGGACGCGCACTCGCCGAGGCTCGCGTAGCCGGCGCTCGCCTTGGCGGTCGTGGTGAAGGTGTCGGCCCCGGCGTTGTCGACGAAGAGCCCGAGCCCGTTGCAGTTGCCCGCGCCGAGCGCGAGGCTCGCGAAGCGGTAGCGGTCGTCGCCGGCCTCGTTCACCAGCAGCCCGAGGCTGAAGTCGTGACCGCAGCCGAGCTGGACGTTGACCGGCGTGAGCACCTCGTTGAACCCGTCGTCGCCCGGTCCGCCGTCGAGGAGCACTCCGATGGCGTAGTGCGCCGCGCCCCCCTGGACGTACCACAGGCCGTCGTAGCGATCGGCCCCGGCGGCGTCGCTCAAGAGCCCCGTGCCCTGCCAGAACCCCGAGCCCTGGCAGAAGAGCCCGCAGGTGTAGCGGTCGTCCCCGCCGGCGTCGCGCAGGATCCCGAGCCCCCCGGAGAGGAACACGTCGTGGTCGTCCCAGCGGACGCCGAGCCCGGCGCCCTGGGCCGCGGAGTTGTTGGCGGCGCCCGGCATCTGGGGGCTGAAGTAGAGGACGGTCTGGAGCTCGGCCGCGCCGACCTCGGCGAGGTACGTGTCGTCGCCGCCCTCGTCGAAGAGGATCCCGACCCCGAGCGGCTCCCCGGCCCCCTGGCCGTGGCTGAAGAGGCGATAGTCGTCGTCGCCGTCGCCGCGGTCCACGAGCAGCCCGATGCCGTACGCGGCGTCCCCCTGGCTCGCCTGCTCGGAGGCGTAGGTGTCCGCGCCGCCGTCGTCGTAGAGCACCCCAACGCCGAGGTGGGCGTAGCCCTGAGACTGGCTGAGCGAGCGGTAGGTGTCCGCGCCGCCCCCGAGGTCGAGCAGCATCCCGATCCCGTGCCGCCCTGACCCCTGCCGCCCGTGCCGAGACAGCGTCACCGGGCCGTAGGACGCGTCGCCGGCGTAGCGCCCGTCGGCGTCAGCGGGCAGCACCGCGGGGAGCGCCTCGGTCGCGGCGGCCTCGGGGTAGGTGTAGACGTCGTCGCCGCCGAGGTCGACGGCGACGTTCACGCCGCGCGAGGGCTCGGTGTTGGCGCCGACGTCGAAGAGGTAGGTGTCGTCGCCGCCGACGTCCACGAGGAGCCAGGTCTCGCCGAGGTCGGCGGGCCAGGTGTCGGGGCCGGCGCCGCCGACGCGCAGCCAGCCGATCGGGGTCGGGATGGCCGCCGCGGCGACGTCCTCGCGGTCGCGGAAGGCGCCCCAGTCCACCGCCTCGAGGGCGTGCGCGATGCGGGCGGCGGCGAGGGTCAGGGCGGCGCGGCGACCGTCACCTCCAGCGAGGTAGGCGCGGACGGCGGGGTCCTCGAGGGCCCCGTAGGGGGCGAAGACGCTCGAGCCGAGGCCACCGGACCGCACCCACCCGCCGGTGATGGCCGGCGCACCCTGGCCCATGGCGCGCCGCGCGGCGAGCCCGTCCGCGATGGCGAGGACAACCGGCACGAGGGCGTGGTCGAGATCCGCGGGGAGCCCGGACGGCGGTGGCGCGCAGGACTCGCCGGCGGCCGCGCAGGCGAGCGCGATGGCCGCGGCGAGATCCCCCGCCGCGAGGCCTGGCGGCAGCGGGGGGCCGTCTTCCCAGCGCTCGGCGAGCGCGGCCGCGTGGCGGATGAGCCCACTGACCGGGTGGGGCCCGGCGATGATGGCGTCGACCCGGCTCGCGGCGGCCGCGGCGAAGCAGGTCGCGCGGGTGGGCGCCCACAGGGTCGGCCGCTGCCAGGACAGCAGGAAGGCGTCGTCGAGGAGCCCACCAGCCCAGTACTTGGTCGAGTGCGAGAGCTGATCGGCGTCGTAGACCAGCCCGTCGGCGGTGAGCCCCAGGGGCGCGAGGGCCGCGTCGAGGAACGGCGCCCCCGCGTCCCGCGCGCAGGCGCCGGGCGGCGGCGGCGGGGGCCACCCGGGGGGCGGCGCGATCACCTCGCTTGCGCCTACGTCCTCGCTCACGTCGGTGCCGACGGCGGCGGTGTCGTCGGTCGACGCCGCGGTGTCCGCGCCGGCGATCTCGGTGTCCACCGACATTTCGGTGTCCGGTGCGGCGACCGTGTCGGCGACGCCGTCGGCTCCTGCGCCGGAGCCGCCGCCGCAGGCGGCGAGGAGGGTGGAGAGCACGATGGTCCGGGCGGCGCGAGCGATCATGGGCGAACCAGGGCGACGATGTCGGGAGCGACGCCACCATGCCAGAGGTCGGGGGCGAGGCCCAGGCGCTGGCGCGACCTCGCCCGGCCGGGAGCGATTGAGCCGCGCCGGGCGAGGACGTATCATCGCGCCACCTCTGGAGGTGGAACGTGGCCCTCACGCCGAAGCAGTACACCGAGCTCAAGAACTTCCGCGATCTCATCGCCCAGACCGCCGACCGGCTCCGCCAGGCGCAGTCGCAGGGGGCGCTGTCGCAGGCGGTCGGCGACTGCGCGCCCCGCTGGGACGACGTCGACGGCGACTTCGCGGCGGTGCTGCGCAACGTCGGCAGCTCGGTGTGGCAGATGCCGTTCACCCAGGTCCGCCCGACGGTCAGCGCGATCTGCGACCACCTCGGCGGCCAGCTCGCCGACATCGATCAGCAGCTCGCCCGGGGCTAGCTTCGCCACCGCCTGGCCCGCTTCGCGTCTGGCCAGGCGGACCTCTCGGGCGGTTTCGCGGGGGCGGGGCCCAGCGCCCGGGTATCGGTCACGGACCTGCGTCCTCCGCGGCTGCCCCCCCCCGGCCGATCGCGTCGAGCCGCAGGACCCGCTGCGACCTCCAGGTCCCGCCCTGCCGTCGCCTGGGGCTGAACGCGCGACGGCCGCCCGAGGGTGAACCCAGCGGGCGGCCGTGCATGGCGTCGATCCCCCACGGGCGCGGCCCGCGGGGACGTCTCGACCGTCAGTTGGTCGGGCGATCGGTGTCGAGGAGGTCGTCGCGGACGTCGCAGAACGGCGTCCAGGCGTGCTCGACCTCGGTGTCGGCGACCACGTCCCGCTGCGAGCAGGGCTCGTCCTCGGACCAGCGGACCCAGGCGTCGCCCTGACCGATCGCCGCGGCGTACTCGGCGAACACGTCGTAGCCACCGTCCACCGCCTTGAAGACGACCGGCTCGTTGCAGCTGCCCTCGCTGAAGTCCATGACGCGCTGCTCGTTGAACGCCATCACGATCTGGTACATCGCCGCCGTGGAGCTGTTCCAGCAGCAGGTCTTCGAGATCTGGTACTCGAGCTCGGCGAAGACGTAGTCGTCGAGGGTCCGGTAGGTGCGGTCGGTCATCTCCGGGTCATTGCCGAAGCTGTCGGACTCGAGGGCGTAGAGCTCGGTGAACGCCTCCTCGCGGCGCTGGCGGTTCGAGCACGACGCGGGGTGGGCCGCGATGTTGGTCCGGGCCTCCTCGATGCGCGCGAGGACGACGGTCCGCTCCTCGTCCGGGGTGAGCGAGCCCATCAGATCCTTGAACTGCCCCGGGCGGGCCGCGATGGCGGCCTTGTCCGCGCTGTCGACGTACTGCTCGCGGTCGCGCACCGGGACGATGTTGTACCAGCGCCCGCTCTTGGACACCGGCGTCCGCCAGCGCTTGATGCCGCCGCCGAGGACCGCGTACTCGTCGCCGTCGTAGTTCTCGCCCTCGCCGCCGGTCAGCTCCGAGATGAAGTAGGACTTCGAGCGGTCGGTGTCGTACCAGCGCGGCTGGATGCGCGGCATCGAGCCGTACATCGCCTCGATCTCCATCTTCGCCTCGTTGAGGCGCGCGGTGTGCTTGACGACCAGGGTGTGGCCGATGCCGTTGCGCTGCCACCGCTCGAGCAGGACGTCGCCCGCGCGGGTCGCCGTGGGCTTGAGGTTGAAGGTGTTGGTGGCGCCCGCGAGGTGCATCGAGCCGAAGTTCGTGAGCAGGCGCAGCATGAAGTGGCCGACGCGCTTGTTGAGGTAGATCTCGTCGAAGTAGGCGCCGGCGTAGGCCTCATCGCCGAGGAACGCGTTCGCGTCGTCCTTGCGGCTCGTGAGGAACTTGCGGCGCAGGGCGTCGTCGGTCGGCCAGCTCGCGAGGAGCTCCTCCTGCGAGCGGCTCGCGGCCAGCGCGGTGTGGTCGGCGTAGGCCGTCTTGAAGCTCGGGTAGCCGCTCAGGCGGGTGCCGTTCGCGTCGACGATGCCGAAGTGGCCGTAGTAGACGCGGGAGCTGCGCGAGCCGGCCGACATGAAGAAGGGCAGCTCGTACCAGGCCGCGAAGGTCGCGCGCAGGAAGATGGCGGTCTCGGCGCACTCGAGCGCCGGCGACGGCAGCTCCTTGCCCCACGGGGTCCGCATCGTGAAGGTCGTGTAGTACCCGCTCTCGAGCCGCGGCATGCTCTCGATCCACGCGGAGTACTTCTCGTCCCACGTCAGGTCGCTGTCGGCCGGCCAGGCGATCCCCGCTGCGGCGTCCGTCTCGTACCAGCGCCGCGTCACCGGCCACACCTCGGTGGAGCTCGAGATCCCGCTGACCTTCGGGCCGTCGTCGCCGTCGAAGGTGTCGGCCTTGCCCGCCGCGCCCGGGTCCACCTCGAGCAGCGGCTTGCCGTACTCGTCGTCGATCGGGATGTCGTCGCCCGCGGGAGCGGCGCTGTCACACGCTCCGACCATCAGTCCAAGAGCCAGAATCGGCAGAAGCCATCCCTCGAGCCGCCGCATCACACACCTCCGGGGTTCGATGACCCCATGTTCAAAACTCGCGCGCGTCGTTTGCAAGTCCGATACCACCATCGCTCGCGAAACGCTCGCTCGAAGCGCCGCGGCAGGACGTCTCCCCCCCAGCCGCCGCGGAGTCCAGAGGCACGGCCCGCGGTGGGAACCCTCTGCACGAGGCGGTCCAGGCGCTCCTCCCTCGCTCGCCCCCCACCGCCGAAACGCGACCCCGAGACCGCGGGAGGGGGACGTGCGGGCGTCGCCGGCGGACGCCAGACCGAGCGCCGCCGGCGCCAGCGCCCAGGAGCGCGCCGGGGTCGCGAGACCCCACCCCGCCCGGCGGGCGAGTGACATCCGCGCCGTCGTCCCGCTTCGTTCGGTTGCGCGCGTGTGCCATAGTTTCGCCGTCGTGCGCACGGGAGGCCGCGTGTCCAACTGGACGAAGCTCATGGTGGCGGGGACGGTGCTGCTCAGCGCCTGCGGTAGCGGCTCGGGGTCCGCCGGCGACGCGAGCGCCGGCGACGTCGCACCGACCTGCACCTGCGACCCGGCGCAGGCGTGTGGTGTCGACCCGTGCGGAGGGGACTGCGGCGCGGGCTGCGGCGCCGCGAGCGTGTGCGTCGCCAACAGCTGCGTCCCGAGCGCCAGCTGTGACGCGCTCGGGTTCTCCGCGCTGACCCAGGCGGCCGAGCTCGACCGCCGCGCGGACGGCGCGCGCCTCGAGTTCCGGGCGGACTCCCGCGCCCTGATCCCGTTTCAGCGCCTCGTCATCCAGTCCTTCGAGCGCCTCGGCGGCCCCGTCACCCCCGGCGTCTACCCCATCACCGACGCCGGCTACGCGGACTGCGGCCTGTGCGTCGTCGCCTACGACGGCTGCTCGCCGGCCGGCTGCGCCCGCGCCTTCCTCGCCGACGCCGGGACCGTCGTCATCGAGAGCGTCGCCTCGGGCGACTTCACCGCGACCCTGCGGGACGCCCACCTCCGCGAGGTCTACATCAACGACAGCACCCTGGCCTCGACGCCGATCCCGACCGGCGACGCCTGGTGCGTCGAGCGCTTCGACGCGCACGCCCCCATGGTCGAGCACCACGAGACGGACACCTGCGCGGCGGCCGGCACCGGGCGCGAGATCGGCGACAAGATCGGCGACTTCACCCTCAGCAACTGCCTCGGCGAGCCGGTGGCGCTCCACGACCGCTGCGGCAGCGCGCGCGCCGTCTGGATCGTGCTCTCCGCCGGGTGGTGCTCCGCGTGCGCCGAGCATCTGCCCGAGGTCGCCGAGGTCCAGGCGGCCCAGCGTGAGCTCGGGCTCGAAGTGCTGGTCCTGCTCGGTGAGGACGACGCCGGCGGCGAGCCGACCCCCGCCTACTGTGCCCAGTACGCCGAGGACATGGGGCTCGATCCGGCGGCCGTCGTGATCGACTGGTCGGGGGACGCCAGCTTCGCGACCATCGAGGACCACCTGAACCTCTACGGGGACGGCTCGCTCAGCCTGCCCTGGGACGGCGTCCTCGACGGGAGCACGATGCGCTACGTCTGGTCCGGCGCACGCGACGGCGGCAGCGCCAACGCCGTCATCAACGAGCTCGTCGCGAAGTAGGTGTATTGACGTGCTGGTCTCCATCGAGACGAACGACCCTGCGGTCGCCCGGGAGGTCGCCACCATCGTGACCGCCGCGGGGCACGAGCTCGTCCCCCTGGGCACGCCGGGGACCTTCGTGCTCGCCGTCGTCGACGAGGCCGCCGTGGCCAGCCTGCTCGCCCACGAGGGCGGCCCGCCCCCCCTCCGCGAGGCCGACGCCATGGTCGTCTGGCCCCACGACCGGGCGGTGTTGGCGCTCCGTCTGCGGCTGACTGCGCACCGCTGGCCAGGCCCGTCCCGCGCCAACGAAGAGCGCTTTCGCATCGCACTCGAGAGCTCCAGAAACATAGTATACGAATGGGAAATCCATGATGGTGCGGTGCGGCATTTCGGCCCGAAGGCGGCCCCCGTCGGGCCCGCCCCGGTGGCGCTGCCCACGACCCGCGCCGACTGGGAGGCCCGGATCCACCCCGACGACCGGGCGCGCGTGCTGCAGGCGATCGAGCGGCACCTGAGCGACGGGGTCCCGTTCGGCGAGGAGTACCGCTTCGCCTGGAGTGACGGGCAGTGGCGGCGGTGGATCGACCGCGGCCGCGTGCTGTTCGGGCACGACGGGCGGCCGCAGCGGATGGTCGGCGCGTGCACCGACGTGACCGAGCAGCGCGACCTCGAGGAGCGCCTCGCGCAGTCGCGCAAGATGGAGGCCGTCGGGCAGCTCGCGGGGGGCGTCGCGCACGACTTCAACAACCTCCTGCTGGCGATCCTGAACAACATCGACTACGCGCTCGAGGCGATCGCCCCGGGCCAGGTGCGGCGCGACCTCGAGGACGCGCGCCAGGCGGCCGAGCGCGGGGCGGAGCTGACGCGGCAGCTCCTCGCCTTCTCGCGGCGCCAGGTGCTGCACGCCCAGAACCTCTCGCTGAACCACGTGATCGTCCGGGTGATGCGCATGTTGCGGCGCATCCTCGGGCCCGAGATCCGCTTCGTTTTCAAGCCGGGGCACGACATCGGGACGGTCCACGCCGACCCCGGGCAGCTCGAGCAGATCCTGGTCAACCTCATCGTCAACGCCCGCGACGCCATGCCCGACGGCGGCAAGGTGACCATCGCGACCGGCCCCCACGAGCTCGGGCCGACCAACGACCTCGGGCTGCCCCCGGGGCTCTACTCGCGGCTCGTCGTCGCCGACACCGGCACCGGCATCCCCCCCGACGTGCTGCCCCACATCTTCGAGCCGTTCTACACGACCAAGGGGAGCGGGCGCGGGACCGGGCTGGGGCTGCCGACCGTGTACGGCATCGTGCAGCAGCACGGCGGCGGCGTGCGCGTCGACAGCAGCGACGAGGGGACGACCTTCGACGTCGTGCTGCCGACGGTCTCCGACGCGGCGGCCACCGTGGCCATCGCCGAGCCGGTGCCGGAGCCGCCGGGCGGGAGCGAGACGGTGCTCATCGCCGAAGACAACCCGCACGTGCGGGAGCTGACGCGGCGGGTGTTGACCGAGGCCGGCTATACGGTGCTCGCGGCCGAGGACGGGCTAGAGGCCTGCGCCCTGTTCGAGGAGCGCCGCGCCGAGGTCGATCTGGTCTTGCTCGACGCGGTGATGCCGCGGATGGGCGGGCGCACCGCCCACGAGCGGATGAGCGCCCTGGTCCCCGAGATGCGCTTCGCCTTCGTCTCCGGCTACAGCACCGACGTGCTCGACGGCTCCTTCCTCGAGGCGCACGACGTGCGCCTGTTGCCGAAGCCCTACCGCCGCGCCGAGCTCCTCGCCTTCGTGCGCGAGGAGCTCGACCGCTGACGGCGGGGATCAGAAGGGGTTGGCGTCGAAGTCGTGGAAGACGGTCGTCTTCCCGCCGGCCTTCACCACGACCCGCTTGGTCACCTTGTGACTCCCCCGCACCAGCGTGACGGTGTGTGCCCCGGGTGACAGGGGCATCGTCTTCGGGGTGGTCCCGAACGGCCGCCCGTCGACGAAGATCTGGGCCCACGGCCGGGCACCGATGACGATCCTCCCGTCCTGCCCGGCGACCCGCGAGGGCGCCGGGGGCGCCGCGGCGAGGGTGACGCGCTCCACCCGGTCGTCCCCGGACATGCGCACCTCGCGGGTCTCCCCGGTCCCGCCGTCGCGCTCGACGCGGAGCTTCACGACGTCCCCCTCGGCCAGCCCACGCACCTCGTAGAGCCCGTTGCCGCGCGCCACCACGCTCCCCCGAGACGCCAGCAGCGTCGCCTCCGGCGGGTCGACGATGACGCTCAGGATCAGGACGCGCACCTCCTCCTCCGGGACGTCGGTCGCAGCGCCCTGCAGCGCAGGCGGGTCCTCGGGGGAGGCGGGGAGCGTCCTGGCCACCTCCTCGGTGCGCGGGGGCGCCGCGGGAGGCCGGAGCGGCTGCGGGCTCGGCGCGAGCGAGCGGCCCGTCTCCGGCCCGGCTCCGGCCGTCGTCGGCGGGACGGCTGGCGCGATAGGGCCGACCAAGCGCGACTCCGGCCCCCCTCCCCGCGACAGCGCGACGACCAGCGCCACCGCCGCGGCGAGCGCGACCGCCCCCGCGGCCCACGGCCGCCATGTCCGCAGGGGGCGTCGAGCCCGCTTCGCCCCGGCGGCGAGCTCGGACACCGCCGCCACCGGGCCGGTCGACGTCCGCTCCGTCGGCCTGCTCGACGCCTCCGCCCCAGCGGCCCCGCGCGCTCGCGGGACCTCGTCCAACCAGCGCGTGGTGTAACCCGCGGCCCCCAGCACCGCGGTCACCTCGTCCGCCAGCTCCGGATCCGCGGCCACCGCCGCCTCCACCGCGTCCGCCTCGTCCCCATCGAGCTCACCGAGCGCCCACGCCGTCAGCTTCCAACCTTCGATCGTCATCGCCCGTCCTCCGTGTTCGCGTCCTCGCTCTGCCACGGGCAGCGCGTCCGGATCGTCTTCAGGGCCGCGTGGAGGAGCCACCCGACGTGGGACACCGTCCGGCCGGTGCGGGCCGCGATCTCCTTGTAGCTGAGCCCCTCCTGGAGCTTCAGGGCGAGCACCTCGCGCTGGGAATCGGGGAGCGCCTCGTAGACGCTCAAGAACGCCGCGAGCCCATCCCGGGCCTCGAGCCGCTGCGCCGGATCGGTGGCGCTGCGCGGCCCGTCGGCCATGGCGTCGGCGCGCTGCACCCGCGCGGAGCGGCGCATCGCGTCGACGCACACGTTGTGACAGACCGAGAACAGCCAGCCGGGGACCCGCGCGTCGTCCGCGCCGACGTCCGAGCGCCACAGGCGCACGAAGGTCTCCTGGACGGCGTCGGCGGCGCTCCCCGGGTCCCCGCCGACGAGCCGAAGCGCGTAGGCGCGCAGCGGCTCCTGGTAGCGCGCCACGATCGCGCGGAGCCAGGCGGCGTCTGGTTGATGTCTCTCTTCCACGTTCTCCACTGCGCCCCCGTAGGTCGTCTGTGTTCACGAGGGATTCGCTCGCGGGGGGCGGTTTATTAGAGCGCGTTCGCGAGAAAACGTCGTGCCGCCCGCGAGACTCCGCGGTGGCCCGCGGAGGTGCGCTTGATCCCCGGGCCGCCTTTGCGGACAATCGAGGCTGGGGGAACCCAGACCACAGGACCTGCGCGACGCCGCCATGAGCACGGTTCAGAACGCCGAAACCGAGCGCCTCCAGCGCTTGTCGATCCTCGCAACGCGCGCCTTCTTGGAGTCGGGCCTGCGAGGTATCGACGCCGAGGTCGTGGTCGCCCTCGACGTGTCGCGGACGATGGCCCCGATGTACCTCAACGGCAGCATCCAGGAGCTCGCGGAGAGCCTGCTCGCGCTCGCGATGCGCTTTGACGACGACGGGGTCGTCCCCGCCTGGTCGTTCGGGGACGAGGCGGCGCTCATCGGCGACCTCGACAAGGACGGCTACGTCGGCTGGGTCGCCAAGAACGTCGCGCAGGGCCCCGCGGACCTCACCGCCAGCTGCCGCTACGCGCCGCTGATCGCGGCCATCGCGCGCCGCTACTTCCCCATCGAGGCGGGCCGGCCGGTCACCGAGAAGAAGGTCGGCGGGGCGCTCAAGCGCACCGTCCGAGAGTACCCGCAGCTCATCGACCGCCGGCCGTTCCCCATCTTCGTGATCGTCGTCACCGGCGGCGACTGCGAGGACCCGACCGAGGCCATCCACGAGATCCGGCGGGCGAGCCATCTGCCGATCTTCTTTCAGTTCGCGGGGATCTCGCCGGCCGGGATCCCCGCGCCGGACTTCGCCTTCCTCAAGCGCCTCGACCGCCTCTCCGATCGCTGGGTGGACAACTGTGGCTTCTTCGCGCCCCGGGACTTCACCGATCCGGCGGAGCTCTTCGTGGGCCTCCTCAACGAGTTCCCCGGGTTCATGCGGCTCGAGCGCGTCAAGGACATGCTCATCCCGCCCCCCGACGCGAGCGAGGAGCCCGCGCGACCGCCGACCGCCGTCGCCCTCGCCATCCCCGACGACGTCGATGATGACGACATCCTCACCGAGCCCTCGCCGGAGGAGGTCGCCCGCCTCGAGCTCGAGCGCCTCGAGCGCCAGCGCCGGCGGCAGCAGCGCGCGCGGGAGATGGAGGCCGAGGCGGCCGCGCTCGCGGTCCCGCGGATCGCGACGCCGCAGCACCAGCCAAGGCCCCGCCACCAGCGCCGGCAGCAGCACCAGCGACTCATACAGCGGCAGCATCATCAGGTAGTAGAACCCGGGCTGCTCCCCGCGTCGGACATCGTGCTGCGCGATCCAGTAGTCGAGCGAGGTCCAGAACGGCCCGGCGATGCCGTCCAGGTTCGTGCCAAAGGTCGTGTAGAGCGGCACGGTGACCAGCAGGAACACCGCCACCGCGGCCGGCCAGCGCCGCGCGTCCCACATCATCCCGACGACGACCGATCCGGCCCAGAGCGCCGCCACTGTCGCGACGCCGACGACGCGCAGCGTGTCGTCCGTCAGCGGCCCAGCGACCGCCTCCGCGGGGATGCGGACGGCCGCCGCCAGCAACGGCAGCACGAGCGTGCCCGTCAGCACCAGCAGGTCCGCCTCGCGCGGCCGCTCGGTCAGGCCGAGCCGCTCGCGCAGCGGGCGCAACGGCCGCCACAGGGCGGCGAACACCCACGCCGAGGGGACGAGCCACGCGCCGTGCAGCGCCTGCGTCCGGAGCGGCACGCGCTCGCCCCGGCGGTGCGCCCAGAACCACTCGTGCGCCGCGGCCAGGTTCAGGTACAGCAGCAGCACGGCCGCCGTCAGGAAGGCGCTCTCCTTCGTCGCGAACGCGAAGGCGGTCGCGCCTGCGAACAACAGCAGCCACCGCTCGCGTCCGTCGTCCCGGTAGCGCCACACCGCGACGAACTGGAGCACGGTGAACAGCGCGATGAACGCGTCCTCCCGCGCGAACCGCGTGTAGTACATGAGCGAGGGGGAAACGCAGAGGAACAGCGCCGCGAGCACCGTCCCCGGCCCGCCAAGCCAGCGGCGGAGCAGCAGCGGCGTGCAGACGAGCGCCGTACCGAACAGCGCGTGCGGCCAGCGCGCCATCGCGTCGCCGTCCCCGAACAGCATGAAGAACAGCGCCATGATGTGGAACTGGAATGGCCCGTGCATGAGCGGGTTGTGGCGGTAGCCGTCGCCCGAGGACAGGTACCACGAGTAGGTCGCGTGCAGCGATTCGTCGTGGTGCAGCGCCCGCGCGTCCAGCCCGACCGTGCGTGTGACGAGCGCCACGAGGGCGACCGCCATCACCGCCCACGTCACGGCGTCCAGCCGGAACGGCCGCGGCGACACGCGAGCCAGCCAGCCGCTCACGGGACAGCCTCGACCGGGACGGCGTAGACGCGCGCCTGCGGCGTCTGGAACACCAGCGACCAGCCCGAGAGCCGTCCGATCACGTCGTACCCGTAGCGGGTCAGTTCCTCGAAGCCGACGTAGACGTGCGTGACCCCGCTCCGCCGCGC
>PHBI01000119.1 GCA_002841945.1 Deltaproteobacteria bacterium HGW-Deltaproteobacteria-14 | reverse complement strand
TCAGCGCGAAGACCGGGCGCACCACGCCGACCCTCCGCGCCGACGTCCTCGCCGACGCCACGCCGTCCCGCGCCGCTCGCCCGGATCCCACGCTCCCAGCGGTCTTGTCGGTCGCGGTCGGGGCGCACGAGTCGAGCCCGCCACCGGGGCACGACCCGCGCGATGACGACCCGGACTTCGGCTACACGCCGATCCCGGGCGACGTCTACGCCGTGCCGGGCGAGTTCGAGGCGGCGCAGGCGCTGATCCTGGCCTTCGCCGACGACGCGCTCGAGCTCCTGCCGCGCTACGTCGAGCTCATCGAGGCGGGCCAGCGCGAGGCGCGGGTCGTCGTGCTCTACAACTCCGACGCGGCGCTCGCCGAGCTTCAGCTCGGGCTGAGCCGCGCCGGGGTCGAGCTCCTCGACGTCACCTTCGAGCACGTCCCCCTCGACTCCGCCTGGATCCGCGACTACGGGCCGGTCTTCGCGCTCACCAAGCGCGGCGACTTCCGCATCATCGACACCCGCTACTACGGCGCGCGCATGTCCGATGACGTCGTCCCGACGACCCTCGGCGAGGCGTGGGGCTTCGCGGTGAGCCGCCCGCCGCTCATCACCGAGGGCGGCAACCTGCTGTCCGACGGGCTCGGCCTCTGCGTCGTCAGCGACGAGGTGCTCGCGCGCAACAACGTCTGGGAGATCTCGGAGCTCGAGGACGTGTACGCCAGCTACTTCGGCTGCGGGCGCGTCACCGTCGTCCCCGCGCTCGCCGGCGAGGGCACCGGCCACGTCGACATGCTCGCCACCATCACCGGGCCGGCCGAGGCGATCGTCGGGGCCTACCGTGACGGCGACGACCTCGAGAACGCCGAGCGCCTCGACGAGGCGGCCGCGCTCATGCTGGGCGCCGGCTTCAGGGTCCGCCGGATCCCGATGCCGACCAACCAGGACGGGCGCTTCCGCAGCTACACCAACGCCCTCGCCCTCAACGGCGTCGTGTTCGTGCCGGTCTACAGCGACGACCGCCGCCACGAGGCCGAGGCGCTGCGGGTCTTCGCCGACGCCTACCCCGGCCGCCGCATCGTCCCCATCGACGCCACCGACCTCATCCAGTGGTCGGGCGCCGTGCACTGCATCACGCTCACCGTCGCCCGCTGACCGGGGTTCGTCCCCGACCCGGTCGGCGCGGAGCTCGAGTCCCAGGCGCGAGGGACCCGGCGAGCGCTCGCGGAGCGCCGCGGCGCGGTCGACGCGACCCGGCCTCGGCGGGGTGTGACACCTGTGACAATTGGGACGGGTCACGGGCGTGGCGATCGGGACAGCCCGCCAGGCCTCGACCGTAACCCCCCGAGATCTCATGGCGAGCGACTGGCACGCCGATTGCTCGGTGTCTCCCCGCGACACCCGGGGGGGCGAAGCCACCCCCAGACGTGGCGGGAGAGAGACCTCAGCGTCCGGGGATGAAGGGAGGAAGAGCGGTCGGATCGGGGCGGTCGGGATGGGGGATCCCGGCCGCCCCGAGCCGATTTGCCTACTCTCCCCGCAGCGCCCGCGGATGCAGGACGTTGTTCTCGAGGTGGATGTGGGCGTGGAGGTCGGCTTCGAACAGCTCGAGCCCCTCGAGCAGCGCCCGCCACGAGCCGCAGGCCATGTCGGGCACCACGTAGTCGTCGGCGAGCTTCCGCAGCTGCACCAGCAGCGCGCCGACGTGCTCGTGCTCGGACTCCATGACGCGCACCGGCGCCCCCGCCGAGCCGCCCTGCCCGCGCCGGATCCACGGAAACAGGATCTGCTCCTCCTTGTCGAGGTGCGGACCGAGCTCGTTGGCGATCGCCAGGTACACGTCGCGCAGGGCCGGCAGGCGGGCGTCGCGCTCCTCGTGGACCCGCGCGACCTTGTGCGCGAGGAACGCCAGGCGCGGCATCTCCTCCCGCAGCGGATCGTGGAAGCGGGCGATGATGTGGTCGATCAGCGCGCCGAGGGGAGCCTGCGTCCAGTCTGTCTCGTCGGGCTCCGCGACCTCCGCCGCGACCTCCGCGAGCACCGCCTCGGGGGTCACGCCGCGCGCCTCGCATGCCTCGTCGAGGGGGCGCCCGCCGCCGCAGCAGAAGTCGATCTTGTGGCGCTGCAGCACGCGGGTCGCCGCGACGCCCCGGCGCGCGACGTCCGCGACGGTGAGGGCGCCGTTGTGGAGCAGGTTCAGGCTGTTCATCTCGTTCTCCCGGTGGTGTGACGTCCGCCGCCAACGCAAGGCCCGTGCCAGCGCCGCCCCGGGGCCGCGCGCGCGGCCCGAAGGAGGGGCGGCGATGTCAGCGACACAACATCGCTGTCTTGTGAACAGCGAGAGGATGTGTCATTGCGACAGCGTGACCGACGCAACCCTGAGCCCGCTCCTCGACCTCGCGACCGACCTCTGCGCCAACCTGGCCGCGGCCGACCGCTACGACCGCCTGCTCGCCGCGGTGCGCCGCATGGTCCCATGCGACGCCGCCTGCCTCCTCGAGCTCGCCGCCGACGGCCTGCACCCCGTCGTCCAGACCGGCCTGCACCCCGACGTCCTCGGCCTCCGCTTCGTCCCCGCGGAGCACCCGCGCCTCGACGCCATCCTGCGCGCCGGGCGCCCCGTCCGCTTCGCCACCGCCGAGCTCCCCGACCCCTTCGACGGGCTCCTCCTCGCCGGCGGCAGGGACGCGCTGCACCGGGTCCACGCCTGCATGGGCGCGCCGCTGGTGGTGGAGGGCGCGGTGGTCGGCGCGCTCACCGTCGACGCCCTCGATCCGACCGCCTTCGACCCCGTCACCGACGCCACCGTCGCCACCCTCGCCGCCCTCGCCGGGGCCGCGCTCCGCACCGCGCGCCTCGTCGACACCCTCGAGGCGCTGCTCCGGCGCCAGGGCCTCGTCGCCCATGAGCTCTCGAGCGAGCTCCGCGCCCGCCGCGGCGGCGAGATCCTCGGCGAGGCTGAGCCCATCCGCCGCGTCAAGCGCGAGATGGAGCTGGTCGCGGGGTCGGACCTCACCGTCCTCATCACCGGCGAGACCGGCGTCGGCAAGGAGCTCGTCGCCCGCGGCATCCACGCCGCCTCGAGCCGCAAGGACGAGGCGCTGGTCTACGTCAACTGCGCGGCGCTGCCCGAGTCGATCGCCGAGAGCGAGCTCTTCGGCCACGTCAAGGGCGCCTTCACCGGGGCGAGCGGCCCGCGCGCCGGCAAGTTCGAGGCCGCCCACCGCGGCACCCTCTTCCTCGACGAGGTCGGCGAGCTGCCCCTGACCGTCCAGCCCAAGCTGCTGCGCGCGCTCCAGTCCGGAGACGTCCAGCGGGTCGGCTCCGACGCCCCCATCCACGCCGACGTCCGCGTCATCGCCGCGACCAACCGCGACCTCGCCGCCAGCGTCCGCGACGGCCGCTTCCGCGCCGACCTCTACCACCGCCTCAGCGTCTACCCGCTGCGCGTCCCGGCGCTCCGCGAGCGCCTCACGGACGTGCCGCTGCTCGCCGGCTTCTTCCTCGACCGGGCGCGGCTCCAGCTCGGCTGCGGGCCGCTCCGCCTCACCCCGGCCGCCCGCGACGCGCTGCTCGGCTACCGCTGGCCCGGCAACGTCCGCGAGCTCGAGCACGTCCTGCTCCGCGCCGCCCTCCGCGCGGCCGAGACGGCGAGCGGCGGCCCGGTCCTGGTCCACGCCCGCCACGTCGACCTCGGCGCCGAGGCCGCCCTCGCCGCCCCCGCGCCGAGCCCAGCCGCCGCCGCGCACGAGGTGGACGCCGGCCTGTCGCTGGGCGACGCCACCGACGCCTTCCGCCGCCGCCTCGTCGCCGACACCCTCGCCGCGTCGGACGGCAACTGGTCGGAGGCCGCCCGCCGCCTCGGCGTCGACCGCGGCAACCTCTACCGCCTCGGCCGCCGCCTGGGTCTGATCGGCTCGGGGTCACGCGCTGGTTGACGACGTCTCGCGCGGGTGATTAGGTCCTCGCCACCCGACCGCGCCGCCGCGGTTGGCCGCCCGGGAGGCTGCTCATGATCGCGACCCTCATCGTCGTCGGGGCGCTCGTCGTCCTCTTCACGCTCCTCAACATGAAGACCTCGCGGTCGGATGGGACCTACCTCGGCAACATCCACCCGTTCCGCAAGCTCATGCTGTACATCATGCCGAACCGCAACGAGTCGGTGGTGTACTACGACGACTACGCCAAGGTCGACGAGCTCGAGCGGTACGTGAAGACCGTCGGCCCGCGCGTCCACGCCGACATCACCCACTGCATCGTCGCCGCCGTCGTGAGCGGCATGAAGAAGGCCCCGACGATGAACCGCTTCGTGGTGGGGCGGCGCCTCTACCAGCGCAAGGGGCTGTGGATCACCTTCAGCATGAAGCGCAAGAAGCTCGACAAGAAGGCGAAGCTCTCGGCCGTCAAGCGCCTCATCCCGTCCGATCAGAGCTTCTTCGAGCTGGTCAGCGCGCTCAACGAGAACATCAAGGTCGAGCGCTCCGACGCCAAGACCTACCAGGACAAGGAGCTCGGCCTGCTGTCGAAGATCCCGCGCCCGGTGCTGCGGATCGGCGTCAAGTTCCTCTACTGGCTCGACTACTACGGGCTCTTGCCGGCGGACTTCATTAAGAACGACGCGATGTACACCAGCATCTTCGCGGCCAACCTCGGCAGCCTCGGCATGAACCCGGGCTTTCACCACCTCTACGAGTGGGGGACCTGCCCGCTCTTTCTCATGATCGGCAAGGCCGAGGAGCGGGTCTTCGTCGAGGACGGGCAGGTCGTCGTCCACAAGGTGCTGCCGCTGCGCTTCACCTTCGACGAGCGCATCGACGACGGGCTCAACGCCGGCATCGGCATCAAGGGCGTGGTCGACGCGCTCGAGCACCCCTTCGAGCTGCTCGGCTGCGTGGCCACCGACGGCAGCGACGACCACCCGATCGGTGACCCGCCCCCGTCCAAGCCCATCCCGAGCGGCTGCCTCGGCGCCCCCGACACCGTCATCAAGAACGCCGCAGCGCACACAAGCGCATCGTAAGCACCTGATTCGCGGTAAGTACTTGCAATAGTGCGGCGCAACACGCCGCACGCCTTGGGGCGACGAGAGGCGCCGGGATCTTGTGTTCCCGGCGCCTTTCTGCTTGGGTCCCCCGTCCCCCCGAGCTGAGGTCCCCATGAGACTCCACACCTACGCGCTGGCCGCCGCCCTGCTCGTATCCTCCATCGCCGCCTGCGACGACGCCACCCCGACCGCCGAGGAGCCCCTCGGCACCGTCGTCGAGGCCGGCAAGGCCGACGACTTCTACGCGCGGACGGCGCAGGAGTACTACGTCGAGGGGACCGCGACGATCGTGCTCGACAGCTCCTGGCGCGGGCGCGACGAGGCCGACCGCCTCGCCGAGGTGCGGCGCCTGATCCCGTTCAAGCAGGTCGTGATCGGCTGGTTCCTCAACAGCTACATCGTCGAGAAGGAGCACAGCGAGAAGGACGCCTACGGGGGCTTCAAGGCGCTGACCAAGAACGGCGCCTACGAGGACCTCGACATCACCGCGGTCGACGAGCTCACCTGGACCTTCGACTTCCGCCAGGAGATCGGCGGTCAGCTCGACCTCATCCGCGCGCTCCCCGACGCCAAGGGCAACGCCGACGGCTCGTGGACGTTCCCGCTGGTCATCGGCAAGATCTCGAACGCCGACATGCAGAAGCTCGACACCGACCGCGAGTGGTACCGCTCGAGCCCCTGGGGCAGCTTCAACCCGGCCAACGTGTCCGCCGACCGCCTCGAGACGCTGCCGCTGACCATCCGCCCCGAGCCCGCCAGCGAGGACGCCTGGATGGACACCGAGCGCCTCTTCGCGGACGGCCTGGTCACCGTCGGCGTGCACTTCGGCTGGGACTACCACAGCGCCTACCACGAGAAGCACTCGCGCTCGCTCTACGACTGGCTCGTCGCCAAGGGCTTCGAGTCCCCGGTCGCGAGCTACGACGAGCTGCGCCACGACTCCGGTCCGCTCACCCGCGAGGTCACCTACCACGGGCGTGAGGTGGTGGTGGAGATCAGCCTCTTCTGGGGCCAGAAGGGCCTCGACACCGACCCCGACACCGCGGCCGGCGGCCGCCAGCTCGAGGCCGACATGCTCGACAGCCTCGCCAACCGCGAGGTCGTGATGTTCAGCGGCCACTCGGGCCCGTTCTACGGCTTCGCCCTCGCCAACTGGCGCACCACGAGCGAGGGGGACCTCGACGACAGCGAGCTCGCCGAGGTCCCGCTGATGACCGGGCAGTACCAGCTCATCATCGCCGAGGGCTGCGACACCTACGCCCTCGGCCAGGCCTTCTACGACAACCCCTACAAGGACGGCCTCGAGGACCTCGACGTCATCACGACGACCAGCTTCTCGAACGCGTCGACCGTCGCGAGCGCCCAGGACGTCCTCGGCCGCCTCTTCGGCGCCTACTCGCGCAACGTCGTCGAGCCGGCGCTCTTCAGCGGCCTCATCAGCGACCTCGACAGCAACTCCTACTGGTTCACCACGATGTACGGCGTGCACGGCATCGACGACAACCCGAAGGTCCACCCCTGGGCCGACCTCGCCCGCTCGTGCGCCGCCTGCGACCGCAACGCGGACTGCGGCGACGGGATGCGCTGCGTGACGATGAAGGACGGCGCCCGGGGCTGCGCCGCCGAGTGCACCGCGACCACGGGGTGCCTGCCCGGCTACAGCTGCCGCGCGGTGCAGACCGACGGCTGGCTCAGCCAGACGGTGTGCGCCCCGGAGACGCTCTCGTGCGCGGCGCCCGTCGAGGAGCGCCAGATCGTGCTCATCAACGAGGTCATGCCGACCCCGGCGGCCGACTACAACGGCGACGGCAAGGTCGCGACCAGCGACGAGTACGTCGAGGTCGGTAACGCCAGCGCCTTCGAGGTCGACCTCAGCGGCTGGTCGCTGTCGGACGGCGTCGGCGTGCGCCACGTCTTCCCGACCGGGACCGTCCTGCCCCCGGGCGGCGTGGTGCTGGTCTTCGCCGGCGGCGAGCCGACCATCGTGCCCGGCACGACCGTCGTACAGACCGCCAGCACCGGGCGCCTCGGCCTCAACGACAGCGGCGACATGGTGCGCCTCGCCGACGTCGACGGCGAGAGCGTCGGCGCGGTGCGCTACCCCGGCGACATCGGCAAGGGCAAGGCGATGAACCGCGCGACCGACCTCGACGAGGCGGACACCTGGACGGTCACCGATCCGACGCCGGGGACGCGGCAGGACGGCGCGCGGTTCTGATGGGCCCGGGCGACGGCGCGCGGCCGGACCAGGATCTGGCGGGCCGCACCGTCGCCGTCACCGGGGCGACGGGCTTCGTGGGCTCGCACATCGCGCTCGCCCTCGCCGCCCGCGGCGCGGGGGTCGTGGGCGTGGTCCGCACACCGGCCAAGGGCCGCTGGATGGAGCCCCGCGGCGTGAGCTGCGTGCCCGGCGATCTGACCGATCGCGCGAGCCTCGAGCGGGCCTTCGTCGGGGTCGACGCCGTCGTCAGCAACGCCGCCCTCGGCTCGCGCCAGGGGGACATGGCCGACTTCGAGCGCGTCAACTGCGACGGCGTCGCGAACCTCTTCGACGCCACGCACGCCGCCGGGGTACCGCGGGTGGTCCACATCTCGACGGTGGCCGTCTACCGGACGCGCCTCTACCGCGCGATGGGCGAGGACACGCGGCCGTACGACACGGCGCAGCGCCGCTTCAACTGGAACGACCTGACGACCGACTGGCGCTACTCCCGGACCAAGACGCTGGCCGAGCGGATCGCCTGGGAGCGGGCGGAGCAGCACGGCCTGGCGCTGACGTGCCTGCGGCCGGGCCCGGTCTACGGCTCGCGGGATCCGAAGGCGACCGCGGATCTGGTGCGCAGCCTCGCGCGCAAGGTGCGCCTGGCGCCGACGGTCGGGGTGCCGTGGGTCCACGCCGGCGACGTCGCGCAGGCGACCGGGAGCGCGCTGACCAACCCCGCGTCGATCGGGCACAGCTACACCCTGGCCGGCCCGCCGGTGAGCCTGTGGCGGGTCCTGCGGGCGTTGAAGCGCGAGCTCGGCGGCGGCGGCTGGATCGTGCCGCTCCCGGTCCCGATCTGGGTCCGCTTCGACACCCGCGCCGCCGCGCGCGACCTCGGCTTCACCCCGCGCCCCATCGACGTCGGCGTCGCCGAAGCGGCGAGCGATCTGCGCCTGTGAGCCACGGCGTGGCGCCCGCCGTCGTATCGGCCTCCGACCTGCCGTCGCCTCGTCAGGCCTCGCCGGTCGGCGGGATGAAGCCGAGGGCCAGCTCGGCGATCTGACGAAAGGCCTCGCCAGCCTCGGCGTCTCCGAGGGCGTCGGCCAGCGCGGCGGCCTTGTTGGCCTGATCGATCGCCTCCGGCCGCTTGTTCTCGGCGAGGAGCGCCTGGGCGATGAGCCCCCGCAGCGACGCCTCGGCCCCGGTCGCGCCGGTCTCGCAGGCGTCGTGCAGGACCGGCCACAGGACCTGCAGCGCCGCCCCGGGGTCGCCCAGCTCGATGGCCTGTCCGGCGACGCCGAGCGCGGCGCGGGTGCGGGCCGCCACCCGCGCCGCCGCCATCGCGGCGTCGGCGTTGGTCTGGCTGTCGACGTGCTCGAGGAGCTCGGCGAAGTGAGCCCGGGCGTTCTCGTCACCGCTGATCTCGGCGATCTCGAGGGCGCGCTCCGCCTGCATACGCGCCTCGTCGAGGCGCCCGAGCATCATCATCGCCTGCGCCGTCATGCCGCTCGCGGACGCCTCGGCCATGAAGTCCCCCGAGCTGGCCGCCGCGATCAGCACCGGCTCGAGCGCCTTGGCCGCCGCCTCGCCGTCCCCTCGGGTCAGAGCCTGGGCCGCCTCGTCGAAGGCGCGCTCGATCGCGTCGCGCGTGTCCTCCTCCGCGTCGTCGCCGAACCAGGCCCCGTCGGCGGAGAGGCGGCGCAAGAAGGTGTGCGCGTAGGTGATCGCCTCGTCGTCCCCCGTCAGCCGGGCGAGCTCGAGCGCGCGCTCGCCGTGGCGGCGCGCCGCGTCGAGATCGCCCGCGGCCACCTGGGCGGAGGCGAGGAGCTGGCGCACCACGAGCTCGTCGGTCACGCTCCCGGCGACCTCGGCGGAGAGCGGATCGAGGACGGCGATGGCGTCGCGCGGGCGCGCCTCGCGGAGGGCCTTGACGGCTTCGCGCAGCTGAGCGTCGATGACGGGGTCCACGGAACCTCCTCGGGAGCGTATAGTCCGGGTCCCTCGACTGGGAGCGGTGAAGATGGAATGGAACCGGGTCGAAACCCTGCTCAACGCTGACATCGACAAGGTCGCCAGCAAGGCATCCAACGGAGGCGCGGCGCTCGCCGCGCTCGCCAGCAGGATACGCGGTGAGGTCGGCAGCGTCGAGGCGGCTCTCAACGCGCTGAGCGAACGCCTCGACGCGCTGCCGGTACAGCTCGGTGACGCGCGCGCGCTCGCCGCTCGCTGCGACGCCATCATCGCCAAGGCCGAGGGGGAAGGTCGCGACGACCTCGCGGCCGCGGCCACCGCGCGCAAGGAGAAGGCGCTGAGCGACGCCGCCCGCTTCGAGGCCGAGCTCGCCGGCGGCGAGACCGAGCTCGAGCGCCTCGAGGACGCCCTGACGCGCCTCGAGGAGAAGGCGGCCGACGTCGATCTGCGCCTCGGCGGGTCCGGCGTCGACCTCGACCTCGGGGGCGCCGGCTTCGCCGACACCCTGCCGGCGATGGAGACCCTGGATCGCCCACCGAGGGACACCGATCCGGCGAGCCCGTCCGCCCTGCGGGCCACGAACCCGGCCGCCACCGCCGTGAAGGCCCCAGCGGCGGCGGGCGGCGACGATCTCGACGCGCAGTTCGCCGAGCTGCTCGCCGGCATGGGGGACCTCGACGACCCGCCCCCGGGCGCCGCCGCGAGCGCCCCCGACGACGACGACGACGATCTGGCCCTGCCCGATCTCGTCGACGTCGGTGACGACGAGCTCCCCGAGGGCGCCGATCCCGACGCCAAGGGCCCGATCGACTTCTCCGCCCTCGACGCCCTGGCCGCCAAGGGGTCCGGCGGCCCCGCCCCCAAGGGCAAGGCGGCCCCGCCGGCGGTGAAGGGCAAGGCGGGCCTCCCGGCGGTGAAAGGCAAGGCCATCCCCGCCGTCAAGGGCGCCGCCAAGCCCCCGGCGACCGGCGACGGCCAGCCGCGCTCGCGCAAGACGCTGTGGATCGTCGTCGGCGGCGCCGTCGTCGCGGCCGGCGGCACCATCGCCGCGCTGCTCGCTTTCGGCGTCCTCTGACCGTCGGGACCGGCGGCGCGCGCGAGCTCATCGGCCCGCGCCGGCCCGCTCGTTCAGGCCGGCGGCCGACCGCCCCTCGGACGCTGGGCCCGCCCGCCCGATCAGGCCGGCAGCACCTTCTCGACCAGGGCCTTGACGTCCTTGCCCGGGAAGCGCCCCTTCACCCGCGGCATCAGCTGGCCCATGATCTTGCCCATGTCCTTGCGCGAGGTGGCGCCGGTCGCGGCGATGATCTCGGCCACGATCGCCTCGACCTCGGCCGGGGTGAGCTGCTTTGGCAGGTACTCCTCGATGACGAGCAGCTCGGCCGCCTCGCTCGCGGCGCGGTCCTCACGCCCACCGACCGTGTAGGCCTCGATGGCCTCCCGGCGCTGCTTCGCCTGGCGCGACAGCAGCGCCAGCTCCTCCTCCTCGCTCAGCGGCGCCTGCTTCTCGATGAGGCGGTTCTGCAGATCCGCGATCAGCAGCTTGATCGTCCCCACGCGCAGGGCGTCCCGGGCCTTCATCGCGGTCTTCAGGTCGTTCTTCAGGGTGACTTCGAGCGCCATCGGCGACTCCTTGGGCTATAAGGGCGGCGATGAATCTGCCGAAACACACCTGGGTCGTCGACCCCCAAGGCCTCGACCGCCTCGCGCGCGCCGTCGCGGACGCACCATGGACCGCCCTCGACACCGAGTCCAACTCGATGTTCGTGTACCAGGAGCGCGTCTGCCTGATGCAGTTCAACGCCGGCGGCGAGCTCTTCGTCGTCGACAACCTGGCGCTGCCGCTCGGCCCCGACGCCCTCGGGCCCCTCCACGCCGCGCTGAGCGATCCCGCCCGAGTGCTCTACGTCCACGGCGGCGAGTACGACGTCGCCTGCCTCAAGCGCGACTACGGCCTCGCCCTGCCCCGCGTCTTCGACACCCAGCAGGCGGCCTCCCTGCTCGGCTTCGAGCGCACGGGCTACGGCTCGATCGTGCGCGATCTGCTCGACGTCGACCTCCCCAAGGAGCACACGCAGCACAACTGGGGCCGCCGCCCGGTCGACCCCGACGCCCTGCGCTACGCCCTCGACGACGTGCTCCACCTGCCCGTCATCGCGCGCCTGCTCGAGGGGCACGTGCGCGACGCCGACCTCGCCGAGGAGGTCGCCATCGCGTGCGACGCCGTGTGCGAGGCGTCCGCCCACAACAGCGACTTCGACCCGCTCCGGGTGTACCGCATCAAGGGCCTCGAGGACCTCGACCGGCGCCAGCAAGGGGTGCTGTACGCCGTCTACGCCTGGCGAGATCAGGCCGCGGCCCAGGCCGACGTGCCGCCGGGGCGCTTTCTCGCCAGCGCCGCCCTGCCGTCGCTGGCCCGCCGCGCTCCGACCGACGTCGGCGAGCTCAAGAAGACCGCGGCCCGGCGCATCGCCGGGCGCTTCGGCGACGAGCTGGTGCGCGTCATCCGCGCCGCCCTCGACGATCCCCCGGCGCTCCCGGAGCGCCCGCGCCGCCCCCCGCCCGACCCCGCGGTCCGCAAGCGCGAGCAGAAGCTCAAGCAGTGGCGCCAGCGCGAGGCCGCCAAGCGCGGCGTGACCCTGGCGGTGGTGCTGCCCGCCCGCGCCCTCGAGCACCTCGCCCACAACGGCGCCGCTGACCTGACCGCGGTGCCCCAGCTCGGCCCCAAGCGGATATCCCTCTACCGCGAGGACCTCGAGCGCATCGCCGGGGCCTGACCCCCTCGCGTCCCCCGAAACCGAGGCTCACCATGCGTCTCTTCGTCGCCACCGCCATCGCCACCCTGCTCGCCCTGCTGACCGCCTGCGGCGGGGGCGGCAAGGACAGCCCGCGCGCCGTCGCCGAGGCCGCCGTCGCCGCCATCTCCGCCGGCGACGTCGAGGGCTTCGTCGGGCTCATGCCGCCGGCGAGCGCGCTCAACGGCAGCGTCGACTGCTCGAGCATCGACAAGGACCTCGTGGCGCAGCTCGAGCGCGCCAAAGACAAATACCGCAAGCGCGCCGCGACGAAGATGCGGGGCATCACGATGACGCTCAAGGCCTTCGACGGCGACGGCAGCGGGGACAAGTCGGTGACCGCCGGCGAGACCTTCGAGGGTTGCGCCGTCACCAAGGACTTCGTGCTCCACAGGTCCAGGATGCTGCTCGACGTGACCAAGGACGGCGAGACCGAGGAGAAGGACGACACCTGGCAGTTCATCCGGCTCGACGGCGCCTGGTACTTCGTCAAGATGTAGGCGTCAGCCGCCGCAGCGCGCCCTGACGGGGCGCACCATGTGCGCGATCCGGGGATGAAATCGCCGGCGGGGCGGGCATCCTTTACTGCGCTCGGGGGCCGCGTCTGCTAGGCTCTCGGGGCTACGGTGGTCACCACCCGGAGGGGACATGCCCCAGGACATCGTCGCGCTCACGGCGGGGCTCTACGACTTCATCCTCGAGAGCGAGGCACCGCTGTCGGCGCGCAAGGGCACCTTCGACGCCGCCCGGGAACGCGTCGCCGCCGCCGCCGACGGGCTCGCGCGCCGCATCGCCGAGGAGCGGGACCGGCTGACGACCGCCGTGCGCGGGCGCCTCGACGAGGTGGGTGGGCGCCTCGACGAGGCCCTCGAGACGCTCCAGAAGCTGCGCGCCGAGCTCGCCCTGCGCCAGCCCGCCCAAGACCAGCTCGAGCGGCTGTGGAAGGGGCTCGGCGGGACCTACGAGGCCCTGCGCGCCCAGGTCCGCCGCCTCCGCCTGCAGGTGCCTCAGGGGGTCGTGCTCGGCCCGGTCAAGCCGCGCAACCTCGCGCGCAACGTCTTCCACCTGATCATGGCCCTGACCGGCGTGCTGACCTACGAGTTCCTGCTCGACCGCACCGGCGTCATCATCGCGGCGTCCACCCTGCTGGCGCTCTTTCTGACCCTCGAGGTGGTCCGGCGCGCCTCGAGCCGCTGGAACGAGCGCTTCGTCAACGGCATGTTCAAGGCCATCGCGCGCCCCCAGGAGGCGCACCGCGTCCCCGCCGCCACCTGGTACATCGCGGCGCTGGTGATCGGCTGCGTGGCCCTGCCCCAGCGCGCGATCCAGCTCGGGACGCTGGCCCTCGGCGTGGGCGATCCCGTCGCCCAGATCCTCGGTAAGCGCTTCGGCAAGAAGAAGATCGTCGGCCAGAAGAGCTGGATCGGCGCCATGGGCTTCGTCGCCGCCGCCACCGTGGCGAGCCTCGTGTTCCTCGGCGCCACCGGCACCGGCGGCGCCATCGCAGCGCAGCTCGTGATCGCGGTCACCGTCGGCGTCGCCGGCGCGCTCGCCGAGCTCTTCAGCGGCCCCCTCGACGACAACGAAAGCTCGGAAGACGCCCGGTCTGCCTTCGCTTCCGGGAACACGCACCTGACGACGCCTCCTTGGCCATCCGATCAACCTACTCCGGCACGGGCCCTGAGGGCCGTGCCGAGACCTGCGCATCCCCGGGAGCTCGAAAGGCGCCACCGGGGCGACTCGGCGTTGGTCCCCGCCGGGCTCGGAGGCGCGACGGCGTCGCCCCTACCCCCACCAGCTGCCGACTCGGGTCCTCGACCTGCCGTCGCTTGGCTCAACGCGCGGCCGCGACGGCGAAGGCTGGGGCGGAGAGGCGCTCGAGGTAGGCGCGGACGTCCTCGGGCCAGGCGGCGACGCGCTCGGCGAAGGCGTCGCCGTCGTGGGCGAACAGCGCCCGGGCGGCCTCCTCGTAGCCCGACAGGTCGCCAGCCAGGCCGGTCATCACCCGGTGGGTCGCGGCGGCGGCGCGGCGGGCGCGCTCGCCGGCGGGGTCGCGCTTGATCTCGGCCTCGACCAGCCGCCGCAGCGCCGCGGAGATGCCGCTCGGCTGCGCCTCGAGCCAGTCCCAGTGGCGCGGCAGGAGCGTGACCTCGCGGGCGACGACCCCGAGCCGCGGGCGCCCCGGGCCCTTACGCTCGGGGGCGGGCGCGGCGCGGGCCAGCACGTCGGCGAGGGGGCCGCGGAGGTCGAAGTCCTCCTCGCGGCCGGTGGCGTCGGCGAACACGAGCAGCTCGGTGTCACCGGCGTCATAGCGCGCCTTGACGGCGCGCAGGACGCCGTCGAGCGGGCCCGCGGCGAGGAGGTGGCCGGCGGAGAAGGCCGTGTAGCAGGGGGTGCCCATGCGGGATTAATACCCGGGTAAATTTAACCCGTCAATATCGTCCGGGTATTATCTGGTGGCTCGGGAGCGAACCGACGGCGTCGGCGTCGGCGCGCGCGCGGCGAGTCACCAGCCGAGGGTGATGATGGCGAGCCCGCAGAGCGCCACCGTGGCGCCGGCGAGGGCGTGGGACCAGCGCTCGAGGGGCTTGAGCGGGAGGCGCGCGACGCCGAGGGTCGCGAGCCACACCAGGGTCACCATCGTGCCGACGGTCACGAGCGAGAAGAGCGCGGCGCTCCAGCCGGCGGCGCCCCAGTCGCCGCGACCGGCGGGCGCGACCAAGAGGGGGATCATCGGCTCGCAGGGGCCGAGGGCGAAGATGATGAAGAGGGTCCAGACGGCGCCCCGAGCCGGCGGCGAGGCGACGTCGTGGGCGTGGGGGACGCCGCCGTGGCGGTGTACGTGGGGCAGCCCGCCGTGGGCGTGGACGTCGGATCGCCGGCGCAGCGCGCGCCGGAGCCCCCACAGGGCGTAGGCGAAGCCGAAGCCGACGAGCAGCCAGGCGGCCAGGTCCCCCCGCGCCGCCTCGACCCCCGCGACCCGCGTCGCCTCCCAACCGAGGCCGAGGGCGGCGAGGGCCAGCAGCACGGACGAGGCGACGTGGGCGAGGCCGCACGCGGCGGTGATCGCGAGGGTGCGGCGAAGCGGCCAGCGCCGGGCTCGCGAGAGGGCGATGAAGGGGAGCCAGTGGTCCGGCCCCAGCGCGGTGTGTAGGACGGCGACGGACACCGTCGTCGCCACGAGGCTCGTGGAGAACGCGTCCAAGGGGAGCTCCGGTCAGTCCGACCGCGGGGGCCGGGGCGAGATCTCAGGCGACCCGTGGCTCGGCGTGGCGTGCGTGGTAGGCGACCTTCTCGAGAGACACCGTGATGTCGATGTCCTCGCAGGTCACGTCCGACGGCAGGTGCAGGAGCACCGGGGCGAAGTTGACGAGGCCGCGCACGCCGCAGGCGACGAGCTTGAGCGCCATGTCCTCGGCCGCCTCGGCCGGGACCGCCAGGATGCCCACGGTCGCGTGCGTCTCGGCGACGATGCGCTCGAGGGCGTCGAGGGGGTGGATCGTGCAGCCGTGGCAGCTCGCGCCGACCTTCTCCGGGGTGATGTCGAAGGCCGCGGCCACGTGCAGCGGCGAGCGGTCACGGGTGAAGTGTGCGAGCAGCGCCCGGCCGAGGTGTCCGACCCCGAGGAGCACGGCGGCGGTGCCGTCGGGGGGATCGAGGATGTCGCCGATGTACTCGAGCAGCCCCGCGACGTCGTAGCCGCGCGCCGGGCTGCCGCTGAAGCCGATGGTCATCAGGTCGCGGCGGACCTGGGCTGGGGTGGCCTGATGCGCCGCGGCGAGCTCGTGGGAGAACACGCGTGGCTTGCCCTCGTCGAGGCAGCGCCGCAGGGTGCGACGGTAGGTGCAGAGGCGCTCGACGGTGCGATCGGGGTAGTGATTCGTGGAGTTCATGACTCACCCTTGTGAAGCTGTTCACGTTGTGACCGTGTTCACAGCGCGCTCTAGATATGCCCCGATAGCCTGCGTTGGTCAAGATGAAACCTACAAACTATCGGCCTCCGGGCCGCCCTCTATTGCAGTGCAGCAAGGAGCACGCCGGCAGCCACCGCGCTGCCGATCACGCCGGCGATGTTGGGCGCCATCGCGTGCATGATGAGGTAGTTCTGCGGGTCCTCCTTGGCGCCGACCATCTGGCAGACCCGCGCGGCGGTCGGCACGGCGGAGACCCCGGCGGCGCCGATGATCGGGTTGATCTTGCGCTTGGTGAAGAGGTTCATCAGCTTCGCGAAGAGCACCCCGGAGGCGGTCGAGACGCTGAACGCCAAGGCGCCGAGGACGAAGACCTGGATGGACTCCGGCGTCAGGAAGCGGCTCGCGTCGGTCGAGGTGCCGACCGCGAAGCCGAGCAGGATCGTGATGATGTCCACGAACGTCGTGCGCGCGGTCTTCGCGAGGCGCTCGGTGACGCCGGACTCCTTGAGGAGGTTGCCGAAGAACAGCATCCCGAGGAGCGGGATGGCGCCCGGCACGACGAAGGTCGTCAGCAGGAAGGCGAAGATCGGGAACATGATCCGCACCCGCCGGCTCACCGGTCGCGACGGCGCCATGCGGATGAGCCGCTCCTTGCGGGTCGTCAGCAGCCGGATGATCGGCGGCTGGATCACCGGGACGAGCGCCATGTAGGAGTAGGCGGCGATGGCGATGGCGCCGAGGCGATCGGGAGCGAGCTTGCCGGCGAGGAAGATGGCCGTGGGGCCGTCCGCGCCGCCGATGATGCCGATGGCGGCGCTCTCCTTGAGGGTGAAGCCGAGGGCGAGGGCGCCGAGCAGGGTCGCGAAGATGCCCATCTGCGCGGCGGCGCCGAGCAGGATCAGGCGTGGGCTCGACAGCATCGCCGAGAAGTCGGTCATGGCGCCGATGCCGAGGAAGATGAGGGGCGGGTACCAGCCGGTCCGCACGCCGTCGTAGAGGATCGAGAGCACGCTGCCGTGCTCGTACACGCCGAGCTCCATGCCGGTGACGAAGGGGACGTTGCCGACCAGGATGCCGAAGCCGATCGGGACCAGCAGCAGCGGCTCGTATTGCTTGGTGATGGCCAGGTAGATGAACAGGATCCCGACGGCGAGCATCGCCAGGTTGCCCCAGGTGAAGTTGCCGATGGCCCCGGATTGGACCAGCTGCCAGAAGACGTCCATCGCGCACCCCGCAGGTCGAGTCAAAGCGAGCCCCGCCGCCGTCACCGCGCCGATCGCGCCGAGCGGCGGCGGTCGTCGGGGGCGGCCGGGAGAGGATCAGGCGAACTTGATGAGCGCCTGGCCCTCGCGGACCGCGTCGCCGGGCGCGACGAGCACCGCGGCGACCTTGCCCGCGCGAGGCGACGCGATGTTGGTGTTCATCTTCATCGCCTCGACCACGACGACGATCTGGTCGACAGCGACGGTGTCACCGACCTTGACGCGGACCTCCTGGACGGTGCCCGCGACCGGCGCGGCGACCTCGCCCTCACCGGCGAGGGCCGGGCCCGGCGCGGGGGGCGCCAGCGGCGCCGGCGGCAGGGTGCCGTTGCCGTAGCCCGGCGGCGGGGCCACGGGGAGGGACGCCGCGGCGGGGAAGCCGTCGCCGGGGTCCAGGACCTCGACCTCTACCTCGTAGGACACGCCGTGGACGGTGATTCGGAGCTTCATCCCAGCTCTCCTCTTGTGCAGTGCAACAGCGTCGGGCTCAGCGCGGCGCCTTGGGGTTCACCACGTGCGAGCCGTGCAAGACGGCGCGGCCCTGTTGGAACCACGCGTTCTGGCCCGGGCCCGCGATGCGGCGGATGCGGCGAATGTGAAAGCGGCCCTGGATCATCGTCGCCGCGGCGGCGGTGATGAGGACCAGGGTGGTGTCGTCGATGGTCGGCGTCGGCTCGGGCTCGGGCCCCGAGAGCTCGCGCCGGTCAGCCTGGCGCGCCGCGAGGCGCCGGTCGACGCGGGAGGCCGCCCAGACGACCAGCGCCACCATGGCCAGCACCGAGAACACGATGGGGATCCCCACGAGCGTCAGGTGGAGTCCGGTCTGCATGTCGGTCATGTCGCTACCTCCGGCGAGCGCCCGTGTCACATCGGGATGAGCCCGTGCTTCTTCTGCGGGCGAAGCTCGCGCTTGGACGCCAGGAACTCGAGGGCGGTCGCGATGTAGGCGCGAGTCTCGGAGGGCTCGATGACGTCGTCGACCAGCCCGGCGGCGGCCGCCTCGTAAGGGGTCGAGAAGCGCTCCGCGTACTCGCCCATGCGCGCGGCGCGCTCGGCGACCGGGTCCTCGGCGCCCTTGATCTCGTCGCGGTAGAGGATGTTCACCGCCCCCGGCGCGCCCATGACCGCGATCTCGCCGGTGGGCCAGGCGGCGACCTTGTCGGCGCCGAGGTCGCGCGCGCACATCGCGAGGTAGGCGCCGCCGTAGGCCTTGCGCACGACGATGGTGATCTTCGGCACCGTGGCGGCGGCGTAGGCAAAGAGCATCTTCGCGCCGTGGCGGATGATGCCGCCGATCTCCTGGCGGACCCCGGGGAGGAAGCCCGGGACGTCGACCAGGGTCACCAGCGGGATGTTGAAGGCGTTGCAGAAGCGCACGAAGCGCGAGGCCTTGTCCGAGGCGTCGATGTCGAGGACGCCGGCCCGCACGTTCGGCTGGTTGGCGACGACGCCGACGGTCTGCCCCAGCACGCGCCCAAAGCCGATGATGAGGTTCGGGGCGTAGTGCGCCTGGACCTCGAGGAAGTCGCCGTCGTCCACGACGCGCCCGATGACCTGGTGCATGTCGTAGGGGACGCGCGCGTCGATCGGCACGACCTCGTTGAGGGCGGGGTCGAGGACGACGACCCCGTCAACCGCCTTGCGGGGGGCGAGCTCGGTGTTGTTCGCCGGCAGAAACGACAGCAGCCGCCGGGCGATCTGCATGGCCTCGGCGCCGGTCTCGGCGACGAAGTGCACGACCCCCGAGTAGTGCGCGTGGCACTCGACGCCGCCGAGCTGCTCGGCGGTGACCTCCTCGCCGGTGACCTCGCGGATGACGCTGGGGCCGGTGATGTACATCTGGCCCGCGTGGCGGACCTGGATGATGAAGTCGGTCAGGGCCGGCGAGTAGGCGGCGCCGCCCGCGCACGGGCCAGCGATGATGCTGATCTGGGGGACGACCCCGGACAGCAGCACGTTGCGATAGAAGATGCGCCCGTAGCCGGAGAGGGCGTGGACCCCCTCCTGGATGCGGGCGCCCGCGCCGTCGTTGATGAAGACGAAGGGAGCGCCGGTCTTCAGCGCGAGGTCCATGATCTCGGTGATCTTGAACGCGGTGGCCTCGCCGACCGAGCCGCCGCCGACCGTGAAGTCCTGGCTGGCCGCGTAGGCGGGGCGCCCGTCGACGAGGCCGTGGCCGGTGACCACCCCCTCGCCTGGGAACTCCTTGTCCGCCATCCCGAAGCTCGTCGAGCGGTGGCGGACGAAGCGGTGGGTCTCCTGGAAGGAGTCGGCCTCGAAGAGCAGCGCGAGGCGCTCGCGCGCGGTGAGCTTGCCCGCGGCGTGCTGCTTCGCGACCCGGTCGGCCCCCCCTGCCTCGCCGACGGTGCGGCGACGAGCTCTCAGCTCGGTGACGCGGTCTCGCATGACGATCCGTCCTTCACCCGGCCCGCCGCCGGGCACCTCTCCCTACCGCCCGCTCCCTGGGCAGGGCCCCGCGAGCTGGCAGACAGGTGTCATTCGGTGGCGCCGAGGTGGCCACGGCGCCCTCTCTCTCGGGCGGAACCTCTCACCTCGACAACGCGGTGTACACCACAATCTTCGGGGGTTCGGGGAGAGCCGAGGAACTCCGTGACTCTAAAGTGAATTACGCTTTTTCACAGCGCGCGTGGGCCCGCGCGACGCACCGCACGCCGCGGCCTGGGCGGTCCAACGGATTGTTGACTTCGTTGGTCAAGAAAGTCATGTTTTGGGCGCGCGACACATGACGGGCCCGCGCGGCACACTCAGGGAGCTGAAGATGGCTGGTTACGCTAACGATATCACGGAGTTGATCGGAAACACCCCGCTGCTGGCGTTGCGCCGCGTCGGCGCCGGCCTCCCCGGGCAGATCGTCGTAAAGCTCGAGAGCTTCAACCCGTGTTCGAGCGTCAAGGATCGCATCGGGCTCGCGATGATCGAGGCGGCGGCGCGCGAGGGCCGGATCCGCGACGACACGATCGTCGTCGAGCCCACCAGCGGCAACACCGGCATCGCCCTGGCGATGGTCTGCGCCGCGCGCGGGATCCCGCTCGTGCTGACGATGCCCGACACCATGAGCATCGAGCGCCGGCGGATGCTGTCGGCGCTCGGCGCGAAGGTCGTCCTCACCCCGGGGGCCGAGGGGATGCCCGGCGCCATTCGCAAGGCCAACGACCTGCTGGCCTCGGACGGGCGCTACTTCATGCCCCAGCAGTTCAACAACCCGGCCAACCCCGATGTCCACCGCCGCACCACCGCCGAGGAGATCTGGCGCGACACCGCCGGGCGGGTCGACGTCCTCGTGGCCGGCGTCGGCACCGGCGGCACGCTGACCGGCGTCGGCTCGGTCCTCAAGGCGAAGAAGCCGGGCTTCAAGGTCATCGCGGTCGAGCCGACGGGATCCCCCGTCATCTCCGGCGGGAGCCCCGGCCCGCACAAGATCCAGGGGATCGGCGCCGGCTTCATCCCCGAGGTCCTCGACACGAGCCTCATCGACGAGGTCGTCAAGGTCGACAACGACGACGCCGGGCGCACGGCGCGCGAGGTCGCCAAGCGCGAGGGCCTGCTGCTCGGCATCAGCGCCGGCGCCAACATGTGGGCCGCGCTCGAGGTCGCCCGCCGCCCCGAGAGCGAGGGCAAGCTGATCGTGACCATCGGCTGCGACACCGGCGAGCGCTACCTCAGCACCTGGCTCTGGGACGACCCCGACGACGGAGGCGCGGCGTGACCCACCAGGACTTCTCCGGCATCGTCGAGCGCCTCTGCGCGGTCAACGACGGCCTCACCCATCGCCTCGGATCGCCCTCGGGGCGGCTCGGGCTGCCGTCGCGCGACACCCTCACGGCCATCCTCGGCGAGCTGCGCGCGGTGCTCTTCCCGGGCTACTTCGGCCAGTCCGACCTCACCGCCGAGACCGTGAGCTTCCACATGGGCGCGACCCTCGACGGCGCGCTCCACAAGCTGCGCGAGCAGGTGCGGCGCGGCCTGTGGCTCTACCACGACCACGACAACGCCCAGCTCTCCCCCTGCGACGCCCGCGCCGACGAGGTCGTGCGGGCCTTCGCCGTGCGGCTGCCGGTCGTGCGCCAGCGCCTCGCCTCCGACGTCCAGGCCGCCTACGAGGGGGACCCCGCCGCGCGGTCCCTCGACGAGCCCATCCTGAGCTACCCCGGCGTGACGGCGCTGACCTACTACCGCCTCGCCCACGAGCTGCAGCGCCTCGAGGTCCCGCTCATCCCGCGCATCATCACCGAGGTCGCCCACTCGATGACCGGCATCGACATCCACCCCGGGGCGTCGATCGGCGAGCGCTGCTTCATCGACCACGGGACCGGCGTCGTCATCGGCGAGACCAGCGTCATCGGGACGAACGTCCGCATCTACCAGGGGGTGACGCTGGGCGCGAAGAGCTTCCCTAAGGACGCCAACGGCGCTCTCATCAAGGGCATCGCGCGCCACCCCATCGTCGAGGACGACGTGACCATCTACGCCGGCGCGACCATCCTCGGGCGGGTCACCGTCGGACGCGGCGCCATCATCGGCGGCAACGTGTGGGTCACCCGCGACGTCGCCCCGGGGGCGCGGGTCACCCAGGCGGTCGCGCGCACCGAGGACTTCGAGGCCGGCGCCGGGATCTGAACGCCCCCCCGCTACGCGCCGCAGCAGCGCTTGTACTTCTTGCCCGAGCCGCACGGGCAGGGAGCGTTGCGGCCGACCTTCGGGGCGGCCGCGACCGGGGTGTTGGTGGGGGCGACGCCGACGCCGACCGCGCCCGCGAGCAGGTCGACCGTGTCCGCCGGGGACCAGGGCGGCACCGCAGCGAGGACCTCGGCCTCGGGGTAGAAGGCGGCGAGCGCGGCGTGGGCGAACCAGCCGAGGTGGGTCGCGGCGACCCCCATCGTGAAGGCGTTGGTGTAAACGTTGCTCCGCACGTTCGCGAGGCCGAAGCCCACCACGTCGGGGGCGTAGACGCCGTGCTGGTCGGCCTGCTCGCGACCGAGGTCCGCGAGGCGCGCCTCGCCGCCCGCCAGATCGGTCAGGGCGCCGGGGGCGAGGGCCTGGGCGAGGCCGCGCCGGAACAGGTCGGGGAGCCCGGGGACGGGATCGAGGAGGACCCCCGGGTCGAGGGCGCGGCGCGCCTCGGCGCGGTGGGCCTCGTGCGTTGCAGCAAAGAAGGCCGTCGAGATAGCCGACGACATATTTAGCGACTCGCCAAGCTCATCATTGTGCATTGCGGCAATCGCCCGCCGCATCGCGCCCGGACCGAGGCGCCCGGCGCACCAGGCGCCGCGCAGGGTGACGGGCCAGAAGCCGAGGTGGGTGGCGGCGGCGCTGAAGGTGCCGGCGGGGCCGGTGACGGCGAGCTGCCGGTCGAAGCGGGCGAGGCTCTCGCCGTCCTGCAGGGCGAACAGGCCGTACAGGTGGCCCACGGCCCAGTGGCTCTGCCAGAGGGCGTGCAGCTGCTCGACGTCGCGCGGCGGGTAGTGGGGGCGCTCGCGGGTGTAGCGCCGCCCGCACTCGGCGATGAGGTCGACGACGAGGGCGCTCTCGCGGGCCCAGAGGTCGGGCAGGCCGCCGGCGAAGAGGCTGACGACCGGCGCGAGGGCGGTCAGCGTCTCGCGGGTGACGCGGTGGGCGTCGTGGAGGACGCTGTGCCACAGGCGCCGGACGCTCTCAGGGGGCGCGTCGGCGCGATCGAGGTGGGCGACGAGGGCGCGCAGGGCCGCGACGCGCTCGGCCGCGAGGGCGATGCGCGAGAACGCGACGACCGGGGTGTCGTCGGCGCTCATCTCGCGGGCCAGGCAGGTCACGAAGGCGCCGTCGCGGGCCACGACGAGGTGGGGCGGGTCGGGATCGGCGCTGAGCTGCACGGCGATCCGCGGGGCCGCGGGGGCCTTGGCGTCGTCGAGCAGCAGGCGGACGAGCTCGGGCTGGCGATAGAGGCGCAGGGCGAGCTCGGTCTCGCGCCAGCCGAGGCGCTCGAGGCGCTCGAGGAAGTGTCGGTCGTCCACGGGCCGAGGGTAGCACCCGCCCGCCCGTGGTTCGACCTCCGAGCGGCGGGACCGCTTCGTGTGCGGCGTAGAGGGTGGCGCCGCCCTCGGGGTCGTCGCCGCGGCGCCGATGGGGACGGGCTCAGTAGAACCGAAACATCGCGCCGACGGTGGCGAGGAGCTCGACGCCGTCGATCTCACGGGTGCGCCCGGGCTGGCTCCACAGGTGATAGCCGAGGGCCCGGAGGTCGAAGCGGAGCGTCGTGCGCGTGATCCCGAGGGGGGCCTCGAGCGCGACGCCGCCGCCGTAGTCGACGCCGCTGAAGGCCGTGTCGCCGGGGAGGAACATCCCGCCGGCCTCGAGGAAGAGGAGGAGGTCGAGGCGGCCGTTCGAGATCAAGGGCGCGCAGTACTCACCCATCAGGTTGAGCGACAGCGCGGCGTGGTCGCCCGCGTAGAAGTCGTCGAGGTTGCTCTGCGCGTTGAGGGCGAAGCCGAGGCCCCAGTGGACGCCGGGCTGCCACAGCATCAGCAGGCCGAGATCGAGCGCCGGGTCGGCGGTCTTCGTGAGCCCCTCGGAGGCGCTCGTGTAGTCGCTGGTCCCATAGACCGCGGCGCCGATGCGCGCGCCGATGGCGAGCTCGGTGTGGTAGCGCGGGTGGTGCCACTCGGGCGGGTAGGCGGGCTGGATCAGCGCCAGCTCGAGGGGCGTGAAGCCATACGCGTCCGCCCACGCCGACACGGCCGGAACGTCCATCGCCCACACGCTGTCGCGGCTGAACGCCGCGTCGATCGCCTCCGCCGCCTCCCGCCCGGCGGTCGCCGCCACCATCGCGCCGACCGCGCACAGCGCCCCGTCGGCGTCGATGAACTCCGGCCGCGCGGAGGGGTCGTCGAGGTTGCGCGGGTAGAAGCCCACCGCGGCGTACTCTTGCAGCGCGTCAATGGCGCGCTCACGCCTGGCCAAGACGTCTGGCTCCATCTGATCAAGGCTCGCATCTCGCAGCCGCGAGATGACCGCCTCCAGATGCACCCGCACGCGCTCCGCGGGGGCGTCGGCGGCGGTGGGCGGGCGCCCGTAGCGGAGCTCCCAGCTGGCGTCGCCCCAGACGCCGTTGACCTCGGTCGGGAGGAGGACCGCGGGGGCGGAGGGGGCGAACGCGATGACGCCCAGTGCGGCGAGGGTGGTCTTCAGCACGGGTCCTCTGACGTGTGGGCGACGTGTGGCGACGTGTGGCTGGCGATCAGGACAGCAGGGCGTAGGGGCCCCCGCGCTCGAGGGCCCGCTGGTAGGCCGGGCGGCCGTGGACGCGGTCGAGCCACGCCTGCAGCCGCGGGAAGCGCCCGGACCTCGCGGCGCGCGCCATGGCGGCCTCGACCGGGAAGCTCATCTGGATGTCGGCGGCGGAGAACGCGCCCGCGAAGTGCTCGTGGTCCGCCAGGCTCCGCTCCCAGTGGTCCATGTGGAGCGCGATCTGCGGGTCCACGAAGTCGGCCTGGACCTTGTTCGCGATCGCCCGGGCGATCGGCCGGACGAGCAGCGGCGCCTTCGCGCCGACCCGCACCATGACGAGCTTGAGCAGCAGCGGCGACATCGCCGATCCCTCGGCGTAGTGGAGCCAGTAGCGGAAGTCGCGGTGCGCGGCGGTCCCGCGCGGCGGCGTCAGCGTGCCGTCGCCGTAGGTCTCGGCGAGGTGCTCGAGGATGGCGCCGGACTCGGCGAGGACCAGCGTCTCCCCCGAGCCGTCGTCGGTCACCACCGGCGCCTTGCCGAGGGGGTGGATGGCGCGCAGCTCCGGCGGGGCTAGCATCGTCTTGGGGTCGCGCTTGTAGTGGGTGATCTCGTAGGGCCGCCCGAGCTCCTCGAGGAGCCAAAGGACGCGCTGCGAGCGCGAGTTCTCGAGGTGATGGACCGTGATCACGCGGGGCCTCCGGGGCGAGTCGAGGCGGCGCGACTGGCGGGTGGCGGCGCGCACGGCAGCCTATCACAACCGCGGCGCGCGCAACGGGGTTCTCCGCGGCGCCGCGGCGCGCTACCCTGGCCGCGATGGAGATGGTGCGCCACGAGCTCGGGGACGGGGCCTGGTACGGGCTGGCGGAGGGCTTCGTGCCGGACGACGAGGCCGTCATGGCGCGGTTGGTCGGTGAGCTGCCGCTGGCGCAGGAGCCGCTGACCATCGCCGGCAAGACCCACCTGACGCCGCGGCTCACCAGCTGGCACGGCGACCCAGGCTGCGCCTACGCCTACTCCGGGCGCGTCTTCGCCCCGGCCCCCTGGACGCCGACCCTCACGGCCCTGCGCGATCGGCTCGAGGTCGCCGTCGGCGCCCGCTTCAACACCGTGCTGGCGAACCTCTACCGCGGCGGCGACGACGCGATGGGCGCCCACGCCGACAAGGAGCGCGAGCTCGGCCCCGACGCCCCCCACGACGTGCTGATCGCGTCGCTCTCCCTCGGCGCCGCGCGCCGGTTTCTGCTGGTGCGCAACCGGGACAGGCGCGACCGCGTCGAGCTGGCGCTCGGCGGCGGCAGCCTGCTCGTCATGGGCGGCGCGACCCAGCGCGACTGGCGCCACCACGTGCCGCGGACGAAGCGACCGGTCGGCCCGCGGCTGAACTTGACCTTCCGCATCTTCCGAGGAGCGAGGCCGTGATAAGGACCCGGGGCCACTCGGAGGTCGTCGTGAGCGGACCGCGCTGGATCGAAGCACTCGTCATCGCCCTGACCCTGGTCGTCGGCGGCTGCGGCGGCGACGCCGGGGTCGCGGGGGGCGCCGACATCGGCGGCAGCATCTTCCCGGACACGAGCGCGCCGGCGGACACGGCGTCCGGGGTCGACGCCGCGGACACCGCCGTGGCGGCGGACACGGCCGCGCCCGACGGCGCCGACGCGGTCGACGACGACGCTGGGGCGGACGCGGGCGCGGACCTCGACGGCGACGCCGCCACCGCAGACGCCGCGGTCGCGGACGCCGTCGCGGACAGCGCCGGGCCTTCGGACACCACCGCGGACACGGCGCCGCCGAGCATCGCCGACCGCTGCTTCTCGGGGCTGGCCGGGGGCGCCCCCACCGACCTCGTGGGCCCCGACTACGACCACATCCCGGGCTTGGTCGCCGGCAGCCACTGCTTCGGCACCAACCATCAGGACATCACCGACGTCGAGAGGGTCGTCTTCCTGGGCGACTCCATGACCGTCGGGACCCCGAACGAGGAGCACCTGCTCAGCATCACCAACAGCCACTTCTACCGCAACCGGCTCGCCGAGTGGCTCGCCGACGCCTTCGCGCTCGACCGTGGCGAGCCGGTCGTCAGCTGGGGGCTCTGGAAGTCTTACGACTACGCGACCGGCAAGGGCGGCCTGCGGGAGTCCGGCGACTTCGCGAACTGCGCGAAGTGGGGCGCGCGCACCGATGACTTCCTCGCCGGGGGCGATCAGATCGGCGAGTGCTTCCCCGACGGCGGCAGCGCGGCGCGGACCCTCATCGTCTTCACGATGGGGGGCAACGACCTCGCGGCCATCACCCAGCGCGGCGGGGAGGCGAGCGCCGACGAGGCCGAGTCCGGCTACCCGAGCGTCTGGGCGCTGGCCGAGAGCGCCGTCGCCTACCTCGAGGAGGCGATCGTGTGGCTCAAGTCGGCCGAGCACTTCCCCAACGGCTCCTACGTCGTCTTCGGCAACCCCTACGAGTTCACCGACAGCACCGGACGGACCGACTCGTGCACACCGCGGGCGTCGTTGACGATCCCCGGGGTCGGCGAGCTCGATCTGTCGACCCTCGGCCTCTCCGTCGGCTCCATCGCGGGCTTTCAGGAGTGGGCCCACCCCGAGGTCCAGGCGGCGATCGTCGTGTGGATCATGAACGAATACGCCCGCATCGTCGCCGAGCACCAGGTCGACATGGTCTGGGCCCTCGAGCGCTTCTGCGGCCACGGCTACATCGCGACCGGCCCGGACGCCGACCCGAACAACCGCTGCTACCTCGGCCCGGACGCCGAGCTGTGGTTCGACGTCAGCTGCATCCACCCCAACGCGGCCGGCCATAACGCGCTGTTCGAGATGTTCCGGGCGGTGGTGGAGGAGTAGCGGCGGCGACGCGGGGGTTGACTTGTCGTAGCTCGGCGGGCGGCGCAACATGGCGCGAGCGCAGCGAGCCACACCCTGAACGGGGCGACGCAAGCTGCGCCGCCACGCGCGCTTTCAACCGGAGGGCCTGCCCTTGCGCACCGCCGCACTCGCGATCGTCCTGGCGCTCGTCACCACCTCGGCCGCCGCCGACATCCCGCCGCCGCGGCTGCGCCAACCGGTGCGAAAGCCTCTGAAGATCAAGAAGCTGGACGCGAAGATTCGCCTCGTCGGCGAGCTCGCCGAGGGCGGCGTGGAGCGCTGCCTCCCGGACTGGAAGCGCGAGTGGGTCGACCGCTACCCGATGGTCGGGTTCACCCCCCTCAAGCCGCGGCCGAGGGTCTATCCCGCACCGTACTATGGGCAGCTCGTGGTCGTAGAGGGGGTCATCGACCCGGCCGGCCTCGGGCGGCAGGCGCCGGTCGCGCACACCGGCCCGTGCGCGATGATCCAGAGGCGCTCCGACTGGGTCAACGGGCCAGGCGGGATCCGGTTCATGCGGCCCGGGATGGGCGCGGTCGCCGGGGCGCTCGCGGCGACCAAGATCACCCCCTGGGATGGGCTCGGGCTGCGGGTCGAGGGGGGCGAGCTGGTCGCCGTCCTGACCAACACCTTCACGACGACGCTGGTCGCGCCGACCATCCGCGTCCACTACGAGGGCTGCTTCGGCAAGCCCGGGACGACCTCGCGCGAGCGCTCCGTCGGTGAGCTGGCCACGGGGGAGACGCTGACCTTCCGCGCGCCGCTGCTGCTCGACGAGGCGGGCCGACCCGACGGGCGGCGGACCTTCGCGGCGGCGTCGGTGCAGATCGTGTCCGAGACCGAGGACGTCGTGTTCGACCTCGACCGCGCGCTGTCGCGCCACGGCATCGCGCTGTCGTGGTCTTCCGAGCTTTCGGGGACGCGCAGATGGCGGCGGATCCGCCGGCAAGACGACAAGTTATTTCGGCACGGGCCCTTATCAAGCCGACCATGCGCTGCCGCCACCCCCGCTCGCCCCACCCGTCGTCGCTCCTCCCCGCCCTCGCCGCGCTGCTCGCGCTCGCGGGCGCCGCCGCCTGCGGCTCCGACCCAGCGGCGCCCGCGGACGTCGCCGACACCGCCGACACGGCCGCCCTCGACGCCGCCGACACGGCGGATATTGCTGCGTCGCACACAGGCGTCGTCGGGGACGAGATCGGGGATTTCATCAGGATCTCAGACGACGCCACCGCGCTCATCACGCTGCATCGCACTGGCGACTCGGCGCCGGTCCGCGTCGGGCTCGCCGGGCTCGTCCTCGGCGTGGTCCCGGAGCTCGACGAGGGGCGCGTCTACGACCCGTGGTACCTCGAGCCCGGGGTCTTCCTCTACCAGCTCTACGCGCCCCTCGACGGCCTCACCTGGCACACGGCGACCGCCGTGGACGGCGTCGAGGTCGACCCCGACGGCCAGCACGCGGTGGTGCGCCTGACCTTCGGCGAGCTCGGCGCCGGCGCCCTCGACATCACCCGGGCCGCGGCCGGGCGCTTCGATCTCCGCTGGACCGCGCCGACCATCACCGACGGCGTGCCGGTCTTCTTCCGCTTGATCGCGAGCGTCTCGGCGGCGGAGCGGTACTACGGCCTCGGGGAGCACTTCGACCACGTCCAGCACCGCGGGACGCGCCGCGCGATGCAGCTCGAGGCCGCCGAGACCGAGAGCGGCTACAACGAGGCCCACGTCCCGATCCCGCTCCTCATCGGGACCGACGCCTGGGGGCTCTACGTCGACAGCCGCCGCCCGGGGGTCTTCGACGTCGCCGCCACCGCCGCCGACGAGCTCCGCGTGACCTACGGGCTCGGGGCGGGCCACGCCGACGGCCTGCGCTTTCACCTCTTCGCGGCCGAGCACCCCCTCGACATCACGCGCTTCTACTACGACCTGACGGGCGCCCCGGGGGACGTCCCTGCCTGGGCCTTCGGGCCCTGGATCTGGCGCGACGAGGTCGACGACCAGGCCGCGGTCGAGGCCGACCTCCAGACGCTCCGCGACCTGGACCTCGCGACCACCGGCTACTGGATCGACCGCCCCTACGCGAGCGCCGTCAACAGCTTCGACTTCCTCCCGGCGAACTACCCCGACCCCGCCGCGATGATGCAGAAGGCGCGCGACCTCGGCTTCGCCATGGCGCTGTGGCACACGCCCTACCTCGATCCGGGGGACCCCGCGACCGCGGACGCCTACGACGCCGCCGAGGCCGCCGGCTACTTCGCCCCGGTCATGGGGACGGCGCTGGCGCGCTGGGGCCCGCCCATCGACTTCACCAACCCCGACGCCGTCAGCTATTGGCGGTCGGGCCTGGCGGCCTACCGCGACCTCGGGATCGTCGGCTACAAGCTCGACTATGGCGAGGAGGTCGTCGTCGGCGCGGTCGGGATCCGCTTCCCGTGGCGCTTTCACGACGGCTCCGACGAGCTGACGATGCACCGCGGCTACCAGCTCGGCTACCACGCGACCTACCGCGCCATGCTCCCCGAGGCCGGCGGCTTCTTGCTGTGCCGGGCCGGGGTGGCCGGCGACCAGGTCCACGGCACCATCATCTGGCCCGGTGACATCGACGCCGATCTGTCGCGCTTCGGCGACGCCGTCGCGAAGGCCAGCGGGGAGACCTACGTCGCCGTCGGCGGCCTGCCCTCCGCGGTCGTCGCCGGCTCGTCCCTCGGCCCCTCGGGCTTCCCGCTCTTCGCAGCCGACACCGGCGGCTACCGCCACACCCCGCCCGACCGCGAGACCTACGTCCGCTGGATCGAGCAGAGCGCGCTCAGCCCGGTGATGCAGGTCGGCACCGGCTCGAACGACCTGCCGTGGTCGCTCGGCCCCGACCACGCCGACGATCCCGAGCTTCTCGCCCTCTACCGGCGCTACGCCCGCCTGCACCTCCGGCTCGTGCCCTACCTCTACGCGCTCTGGGCGCGGACCCGCAGCGACGGGCGCGCCATCCAGCGCCCCCTCGGGCTCGCCCACCCCGAGCTCGGCGTCGACCCGGACGACGTCTACCTCCTCGGCGACGATCTCCTCGTCGCGCCGGTCGTCACCGCCGGCGCCACCGAGCGCACGTTCTCGCTGCCCGCGGGCGCCTGGGTCGACTGGTGGACCGGCGCGCGCCACGAGGGCGGCGGCGACCTCACCACCGCCGCCCCGCTCGAGGTCATCCCGCTCCTGGTCCGCGCGGGCGCCCCGATCCCGATGTTCCACCCCGAGATCGACACCCTCGTCGCCCCTACCGCGGTCGACCCGGCCATCCACGCCGCGACCGATCCCGGTGGGGATCGTCTGTGGGTGCGCGTCGCGCCGGGCCCCGCCGGCGCCTTCACGACGGCGGGCGGCGTGACGGTGCGACAGGCGCCGACCGCCGCGGGCGCGACCGAGCTCTCCCGCGACGGCGCGGGGGCCGTGGTCTTCGAGCTCTTCGGCGCCGGCGCCGGCGGCGCGCCGGTCGGCGACGGGTGGATCCGGGTGTCGGATCCCGCAGCCTTCGACGGGACCCCGGGCACCTGGGCGCGCGACGACGAGGCGGCCGGCGGCACGGTGTGGATCGGCCTCGCGCCGGACGCGACCGCCGTGGCGATCGCGCCCGCGAACTAGTCTCGCCACCGCCTGGCCCGCTTCGCGTTGGTCAGGCGGTGGCAAGACTCGTCACAAAATGACGACTCCTTGTGCAACGCAGCAGAAAGCCCTCAAGATGGGCTGCGGGCTATCCGAATGACGGTTGAGCCGGGCTTCGCCTCGGCGACGCCGCGCGCACGTTCGCGTGGGAGGTCGATAGACTACGGATGTCGCAGCCGAGAACGCCACCGGGTGAAGCCTCCAGGAGCCTCACGGTTCTGACGCTCATCGCCGCCGTCGGCGTGACAGCGGCGTTCGCTCCTTGGCCGGTCGGCGTCGCGCTCGCCGGGCTCACCGTCGCCGCCCTCGCGCTGCTGTTCCGGCGCCCCTCCGAGCCGCGCTCGCGGTTTCCCGACGCGAGCTATCGCCGGGTGAAGACCCGCAGCGCCACCGCTGCCGCGCTCCAACAGGTCCTGTGCGACGGGTTCGAGAGCGCGCTGGTGGCGCGCTTCGAGGCCGACCCCGAGGGGCGCATCACCCGCGTCAACCACCTGGCGGCGCAGCTCTTGGGCGTCTCGGCCGAGGCGCTGTTGGGGGCGCCGCTCGACGCCTACCTCCCCGGCCTCCGGGACGCCGCCCGCGCGACGCAGTCGTCGACCGCCGCGGGCGCGCGGCGACGCTGGACGCTCCGCGGCGCGCGCGGGATCGGGATCCCGAGCGACGTGTCCCTGCGCGTGGCGCGGGACGGGGCCACCCGCGTGGAGCTCGTCGACGTCAGCGTCGACGCCGGGGCGCTGATCGCGGCACGGCAGGAGCAGCGGGACGCGGTCGCGGCGAAGGCGGCCAGGGAGCGCCTGCTGCGAGCGTTCGGCCAGACCGTGCGGTGGCGCGCGACGGAGATGGCGAACCTGAGCGCGCTCCTCGAGGAGGAGACCACGAGCCCCGACCTCGGCGCGGCCCTGGCCCACGCGCGGAGCGACAGCGATGGGCTCATCGCGGTGACGGACGACATCCTCGACCTGACCTGTGTCGGGGACGCGGCCCGCGAGGACGTCCTCGACCCGCTGAGCGTGTTCGAGGCGGTCGTGACCGACCAGGTCGCGGCGCTCGGCGCCACGGCGGCGGGCTGGAGCGTCACGGTCGCGCCCGGGCTCGAGCGCGCCCTCATCGGGGACGCGACGGGCATCCGCCGCACGATGGCCAACCTCCTGGCCCACGCGACCACCGTCACCTGTCCCGACCACCTCCACCTGCGGGTCTCCACCGCGAGCGGCGAGCGCGGCCGCGTGGCGCTCACCCTGTCGATCTCCGACGCCGGTCCGGCGCGGCGGTTGGCCGATGGCTCGTGGTCCTCCGGGGCCTGCCAACCGGCACCGAGCGCCGCACAGCCGTTCGAGACCGGGCTCGAGATGTCCATCGCGCGGGCTTTCGCGTCGCGGCTCGACGCGGCCGTCACGGTCGAAGAGGTGACCGGCCGCGGGCCGACCCTCAGGTTGACCATCCCGCTGGTCCCGCTCGCCCTCGCCGCGGGCCCGCGCGCCGACGAGCTCGATGGCCTCGAGGTGCTCGTCGCCCTCGCCTCCGAGGAGGAGGCGCGCGCCGTCGCGGAGGTCCTCGCGGACCGCGGGGCGCGGACCTCCCTGGCCCAAGACGCCCCCGGGGTGCTGACCTCGCCGCGCTATGACGTCGTCGTCACCGAGGACGGGTTCACGTCCCCCCGCCAGCACGGCGGGCCGCGGCCCGCCGTGCTGGCGATCGGTCGCGGCGTGCCCACCGAGTGGGCCGATGGGGCGCTCGCGCGCCCGGTCCTCCCCAGCGCGCTGGCCCGGGAGGTCGCGCGGCTGGGCCACGGCCGTGAAACACCCCTGCCGGCGGCCGCCAGGGCCGGCGATCCGCCCCCCGCCGGGGCCGGCGCTCCGGCGCCCGCCCAGCCGCCGCGCCGCGGGCGCGTCCTGGTCGTCGACGACGACCTCGTGAACCAGCGCGTGGCGACGCGGATGCTGGAGGATCTGGGCTTCCGGGTGACGGTCGCCGGGGACGGACACCGCGCCCTCGAGGCGGCCCGAGGGGGCGGGTTCGACGTCGTCCTGATGGACTGGCACCTCCCGGGGCTCGACGGGGTCGAGGTGACGCGCCGGCTGCGCGCCGATCCGGGCCCCGGCGCGGGCGTCCCGATCCTCGCGGTCACCGGTCGCGTGATGACCGCGGACATCGACGCGTGCCTCGCCGCCGGGATGAACGGCCACGTCGCCAAGCCGCTCCGGCGCGAGCAGCTGGCGGCGGCGCTCGCGGCCTGCGGGCCCTGGTTCGCGACCGCGCCGGCGCGCCAGCGGAGGGCGATCTGACCTCGGTCCGGCGACCTGCGGAGCGCGGTTCAGGCGCGGCAGACGCGAACCGCGACCGTGCCACGCCGCGGCGGCCCCCCGCGGGGAGGGAACCGCGCACGGGGGAAATGCCACACCGCCGGGTGATTCGCCCCGGGGGCCTCACCCCTCGCGAGGGCTACCAGGCCTCGAGGTACTTGGGCGGCAGGACCATCACCGGGATCGGCGCGTGCTTGGCGAGGGCCTCGGTGACGCTCCCGAGGAAGAAGCGCGCCACCGCCCCCTTGCCGGTCGACGGCACCATGATCAGGTCGGCGCCGACCTCCTTGGCGTCGGCGAGGATCCCGGCGAGCGCGGTGTCGGCGACCGCCAGGCTCGACGTGACGTCGGCCCCCCGCGCCTCGCGCTCGACGTGCGCGCGGAGCGACTCGCGATAGTGGGCGTCGCGCTGCGCGAGCGGCGACGTCATCGCGGCCGCGTAGCCCTCCCCCGCCGCGATGGGCACGAAGGACGGCAGGCCGAGGGCGTGGGTCGCGTGGACTTGGGCGCCGAGCCGCTTGGCGACGTCCACCGCGGCGCGCAGGGCCCTGCCGCAGGCGTCGGTCAGAGCGGTCGGCACCAGGATGGTCCGAAAGCGCGGGAGCGTGGCGGGGGGCGGGGCGTCGGGGGCGTCGTCGTCGATCGGCACGACGAGCAGCGGCAGGTCGGTCAGGTGGATGACCCGCTGGGTGGTCGAGCCGAGGAGCTTCTTGAGCGGCCCCGGGTGCGAGTGCTGCCCCATGATGATGAGCCCGACGTCGTGCTCGCGGCTGTACGTGTCGATGATGCGCTCGGGCTTGCCGCGCTCGATGATGAAGCGCGAGGCCACGCCGAGCTTGGCGAAGTCGGCGTCGAGCTGCTCGACGCGCAGCCGGCGGAAGCTCGACAGCATGTCGAGGTAGGCGTGGAGCTCGGTGACCCGGTCGAGCTGGTCCGCGGCCACGTCATCGACGTGCAGGATGGTGAGGTGGGCGCCGAGGGCCTCGACGAGGGCGGCGGTCAGGGCGTGGCACTGCCGCGCCGGGCCCGAGAGGTCTGTGGCGAAGAGGATTGAGGCGGCGTTCATGGTGGTCTCCGGGGCCGGTGACGCCGGAATTTGCAGCAAGATCGATGCCGGCCACCGCCGGGCGGGCGGGGCGGCCCAGGCCGCCACCGAGCGGCGCGACCCACCGCGGGGGGGGTGTGCCAGAACGCACCGGGTGGGCGCCAAACTCGCGGCGTCCGCCCGATGGTGCGATGATCGCGACGTCACCCGGTGTCCGGGGCGAGGAGGAGCAGCTGATGGACTTTCGCAAGATCGAGCGCGCGGTCGTCCCCATCGACATGTCGGACGCGTCGTACATGGCCCTCGGCGCGGCGCTAACGGCGGTCGACGCCAACGCGATCCGCCTCGTCCACGTCATCCGCCCGTTCAGCCGCCCCGAGCGCGAAGGGATCTGGGGCCACTACGACAACGACAAGCACGCCCGCGACGTGACCCTGCAGATCCAGCAGGAGCTCGAGGCGCGCGGCATCGGCGCGATGCCCATCGACATCCACTTCGGCTCCCCCGGGCCGATCATCTGTGAGTACGCCGAGCGCATCCGCGCCGACCTCGTCGTGATCGGCTCCCACGGCCGCACCGGGTTCCGCCGGATGCTGATGGGCTCGGTCGCGGAGACCGTCGTCCGCCACGCCCCCTGCTCGGTCATCGTGGTCCGCGAGAAGGAGCAAGCGACGGGGTAAGGGCCCTACGGGGGCCCTGGGCGCGACGGTGAGCCGCGACATCTGATATCGTCGCGGCATGTTCGAAGCGATTGAGCTCGGTCACAAGGTCAGCAAAGCGGAGTTCGCGGAGGCGGAGGTCGAGCTGCGGACCCGGCTCCTGGCGGTCCAGCGCGAGCTGCGGCGGGCCGAGGTGCCGGTCGTCATCCTCGTCAACGGCGTCGAGGGCGCAGGCAAGAGCGAGGTGACCAACCGGCTCTCCGCGTGGCTCGACACCCGCGGCCTCGTCACGCACACCTTCTGGTCGGAGACCGACGAGGAGCGCGAGAGCCCTGGGCACTGGCGCTTCTGGAAGCGGCTGCCGGCGCGCGGCCAGATCGCCGTGTTCTTCGGCTCCTGGTACACCTACCCGATCGTCGAGCGCGCCTTCGAGCGCATGGACGAGCACGTCTTCTTGCGCGCGATGAACCGCATCAACGACCTCGAGCGGCTCCTCACCCTCGACGGGATGCTCGTCATCAAGCTGTGGTTCCACCTCTCGAAGGACGACCAGGAGAAGCGCCTCAACAAGCTCGCCAAGGACAACGGCCGCGGCAAGGGCGGCCGCCGCCCGACGCCGTGGGAGAAGACCTTCACCAAGCGCTACGACGTCTTCGCCCAGGTCGCCGAGTCCGCCATCCGCGCCACCGACTCCGGCGCCAGCCCGTGGCACCTCATCGAGTCGAAGAGCCGCCGCCACCGCGATCTCTGCGCCGGGCGCGTCATCCTCGCCGCCTGCGAGGCCCGGGTCGCCGAGGCCTGGACCACGCGCGTGCGCGACGCAACATCGAACACCGAACCCGCCCAAGACGACAGCGTCTTTCCTGCATCGCAACGCACCATTCTGGACACCGTCGACCTGACGGCGACGATCAGCGACGAGGACTATCGGTCGCAGCTCGCGAAGTATCAGCGGCGGCTCGGGGCGGCGGTTTGGGACGCCTGGGGTCGCGGGATCGCGAGCGTCGTGGTGTTCGAGGGGTGGGACGCGGCGGGCAAGGGCGGCGCCATCCGGCGGCTCACCGCGGCGATGGACGCGCGCCTCTTCAGGGTGGTCGCGGTCGGGGCGCCGACCGACGAGGAGCGCGCCTTTCACTACCTGTGGCGCTTCTGGAAGCACGTCCCGCGGGACGGCTACCTGCGCATCTTCGACCGCTCGTGGTACGGGCGCGTGCTCGTCGAGCGCGTCGAGGGCTTCGCGACGCCGGCCGAGTGGCGCCGCGCGTATCGCGAGATCACGCACTTCGAGGGGCAGCTGACCGAGCACGGGGTGGTCGTGACGAAGCTGTGGCTGCACCTGTCGCAGGACGAGCAGCTGCGGCGCTTCGAGGAGCGGCAGCAGACGCCGTGGAAGCAGTTCAAGATCACCGACGAGGACTGGCGCAACCGCGACAAGTGGGACGCCTACGCCGCCGCGGTCGGCGACATGGTCGCCCGGACGAGCACGGCGGACGCGCCGTGGATCATCATCCCGGGCAACGACAAGCGGCTGGCGCGGGTCGAGGTCGTCAAGGCCGTCACCAAGCGCCTCGAGGCCGCCCTCGCGAAGAGCTGAGCGTGGCGGCGGCGATCGTCGACGTGTGGCTGGCGACGCCCTCCGCCGCGCTGGCGGAGGCGGGCCTGGCGCTGCTGTCGGCCGAGGAGCGGGCCCGGGACGCGCTGTTTCAGCACCAGGGCGCCCGCGAGCAGTTCCTGGTGGGGCGGTGGCTCGTGCGGACGGTCGTCGGCGCGCGGGTCGGCGTGGCGGCCGCCGCGCTGCCGCTCGTCGAGGTGGAGCGCGGGGCGCTGGCGGTCCCGGCGACCCACAACCCGGCGGACGTCCGCTTCAACCTGTCGCACACCGACGGCCTGGTCGCGGTCGCGGTCGCCACGGGGCGCGAGGTCGGGGTCGACGTCGAGGACGGCGAGCGCCGCGGGCGCACGGTGGAGCTGGCGGACCGCTTCTTCGCGCCGAGCGAGATCGCGGCCCTGCGGGGGCTGCCCGAGGGGGCGCAGCGCGACCGCTTCTTCCGGCTGTGGACGCTCAAGGAGTCCTACATCAAGGCGCGCGGCCAGGGCCTCGCCATCCCGCTCGCGGGCTTCGCGTTCGATCTCGACGCCGGCGCTAGCGCGATTGGCCTGTCCACCGACCCTGGGGTGGATCCGGATCCGAGCCGCTGGCGCTTCCGCACCCTGCGCCCGACCCCGCGTCACCAGCTCGCGGTCGCGCTGGCCTGCGGGGCCAGGGCGCCGCTCCACACCCGCGTCCGCTGGGCGCCTCGGGAGGTCTAGGGACAATGCCGATCACTTAGGTGTAACCCATTGATTTGGTGGGGGATGTCCACCGCGGAGGGCGCGAAGAACGCGGAGGGCGGCTCGGTCGGACCCAGCGTCTCGGCGGGTGGCAGAGGCTCTCCTCGGTGGCCTCCGTGAACTCGGTGGTGAAGAGCAGCGCGTTGAGACACGCCGGAGCCTGAAGCCGCGCGGTCCTGCGCCTAAGTGACCAGCGTTGGGTCTAGGGACTGATAGCCCACGTCGGGACGACCGCGGGGGCGATGTCGAGCACTTCGACGCCGATGAGGAAGAAGGCGGCGGTGATGAGGGCGACGCCGAGGAGGTTGAGCCACACGCCGGCCCGCACCATCTGGGGGATGGTGATGTGCCCGGTGCCGAAGACGATGGCGTTGGTGGGGGTCGCGACCGGCATCATGAAGGCGCAGCTCGCGCTGAGGGTGGCGGGGACCATCAGCACGCGCGGGTCGACCCCCATGACGACGGCGGCCTTGCCGAGGATGGGCAGGACCAGGTTGGCCGTCGCGGTGTTGCTCGTGAGCTCGGTCATGAACGTCATGACGGCGCAGACGATGACGACGAGGACCCACGGGGGGAGCCCGGAGAGGCCCCCGAGGGCGCCGCCGATGGCGCCCGACAGCCCCGTGCTCTCGAAGCCGGCGGCGAGGGCGAAGCCACCGCCGAACAGGAGCAGGATCCCCCACGGCAGGCGGACGGCGGTGGGCCAGTCCATCAGCGCGCCGGGGCGCTCGGCGGACGGGATGGCGAACAGCAAGATAGCGCCGGCCATCGCGACCGCCTCGTCGCCGATCTTGGCGAGACCTGGCAGATCGCGCCAGCCTGGGAGATCCCCCTTGCCCGACCCGCCGGTCACCCACAGCAGCGCGACGACGGCGAAGACGAGGCCGGCACGGAGCTCGTCGCGGCGGACCGGGCCGAGGGCGCGCCGGGCGTCGCGGATGACCGAGCGCTCGCCGAAGGCGGGGGCGGCCGGGAAGCGAAACAGGACGCGGGTCAGGAGCAGCCAGCCCAGGGCGACGAAGACGACGGCGAGGGGGACGCCGAGGAGCATCCAGCCGGTGAACGACACCTCGGGGGCGGCGGGGAAGACGTCGTGCAGGATCTGGCGATAGGCGAGGTTCGGCGGCGTCCCGACCAGGGTCCCCATGCCGCCGATGTTGGCGGCGTAGGCGATGCCGAGCATCAGCGCGGTGCCGAAGCCGGGGATCGGGGCGGCGCCGCGGTCGGCCGCGGCCTCCTCGTGGGAGCGCAGGATGGCGGCGGCGATGGGGAGCATCACCATCACCGTGGCGGTGTTGGAGATCCACATCGAGAGCACGCCCGAGGCCACCATGAAGCCGAGGACGAGGCGCGCGGGGCGGCTCCCGATGGCGGCGACGATGGCGAGCGCGATGCGGCGGTGGAGCCCCGCTCGCTCAATGCCGAGGGCGAGCATGAAGCCACCCATGAAGAGGAAGATCGTCGGCTTGCCGTAGGCGCCGGCGACCGCGCTCGGATCGGCGACGCCGAGGAGCGGGAACAGCGCGAGCGGCAGCAGCGACGTCACCGCGATCGGGAGGACGTCGAAGATCCAGTAGACCGCCATCAGCAGCGCGGCGCCGGCCATCGCGGGGAGCTGCGGGTGGTCGCTCGGGGCGGTGACGCCGAGGCCGACGGCGAGCGCGGCGACTGCGCCCACCACCCCCGCGTACAGGCGAACACGCGAAGGCGACGCGCCGGTGGTGACGGGCGGCGCGGGCGGAGCAGAGCCGGAGGACATTGTGAAAAAGAGCATAGCGCTTTTCGCGCTCCCGTCTAGTCGACCCCGGGAGATTCACAGCTGGATGTCGCCGGAATTGGTGCTATGTTCCCGCCGTCGTCGGTGAGCGCCATCCGGTGCTCGGTGGGGCGCGGATACGCGCCCCTGAAGAGGGAACCCGGTGTGAATCCGGGACTGCCCCGCAGCGGTGAGCAGGAACGAACGTCGCGACACGCACTGGGCCGAGTGGCCTGGGAAGCAGCGATCAGTAGGTGGCCTGCAAGTCCGAAGACCTGCCGGTGATGCCGTGGACGCACCTCGATCTGCGCGCGGCTCCTCTCGTCGCCTTTCGCGGGAAAGGCTGGGAGAACCCGGTGAAGACCTCCATCCGCCTCCTCTCGCTCGTCCTGCTCCTGCCGACCGCCTGCGACGGCGCGGCCCCGACCGACGAGCCGACCTTCGGCGCCCTCTGCGAGACCCCGCGCGCCCCGCTGCTCGCGGTCGTCCCGTCGGGGGCGACCCTCGTCTTCGGCACGAGCCTCGGGGCCGCCGTCATGGTCGGCAGCGCGGCCCCCGACGCCGCTGTCCCCGACCAATGGCTCAGCGGCGACGCCGTCACCCTGGCGCCGGCGGGCGGCGACTACGACCTCGCGCTCTTCGCCCGGGTCGTCGACCCGCGCTGCGTTGGGATCGCGACCGGCACCTTCGACGCCGTCTACCACGTCGCCGCCGCCCTGCCCCCGGGCCCGGGCGCCCCGGGGTCGACCGCCGTCCCGCTCGACGACCCGCGCATCGTCGGCTGGGCGACCGGGTGGGTGGGCCCGGTCCACTTCGGCAGCGACGTCGACGAGCGCTGGCGCGTCGCCCCCGAGGCCGCCCTCGGCCCGGCCGGGCATGACGCCATGGCGACCGCCGTCCTCGGCAACGGCGGCAGCGTCACGCTGACCTTCGACCGCCCCATCGCCGACGGGCCCGGCCCCGACCTCGCCGTCTTCGAGAACGCCATCGACGTGGGCTTTCTCGAGCTCGCCCGGGTGGCCGTCTCGAGCGACGGCGTCGCCTTCGCGGCCTTCGACGCGATGTATCTGGGCGTCGAGCCCATCGGCCCCTTCGGCACCCACGCCCCCGAGGTCATCGAGGGCCTCGCCGGGAAATACCCCCTCGGCTGGGGCACCCCCTTCGACCTCGCGCTCTTGCGCTACCACCCGGCGGTCCAGGCCGGCGCGGTCGACCTCGGGGCCATCCGCTACGTGCGCGTCCTCGACGTCATCGGCGACGGGCGCGAGCGCGACAGCTTCGACCAGCCCATCTTCGACCCGACCCCCACGGTGCTGACCGGCGGCTTCGACCTCGACGCCATCGCGGTGCTCCATGAGGCGCCGTGACCTGACCGGGCTCGTCGCGTCCGCGACGGCGGCGCTCTGCTGCATTGCACCATACGCCAGCGCCGAGGAGCCCGGAAAGACCGTCATCCGCCCCGCCCCCAGCGTCCAGCGCTGGGAGCGACCGACCGCGGTCGTCGATCGCAGCCAGCTCGAGGACGCCGGCGCCGACCTGGCCGAGGCCCTCGACCACCAGCCGGGGCTCGGCGTGGCGCGGCTCGGCGGCCTGCTGTCGTTCTCGCTCCTGAGCGTGCGCGGCTCGACCGCGGACCAGGTGCTCGTCTTCGTCGACGGCATCCCGCTGAACGCCGCCGAGGGCGGCCCGGTCGACCTGTCTTCGCTGCCCCTCGGTCCCATCGGCGCGGTCGCCATCTACCGCGGCCTGTCCCCGCTCGTCCTCGGCTCGAGCGCGATCGGCGGCGCGGTCGACGTCCGCACCCGCCAGCTCCGTGGCGACCGCCTCGAGCTCGAGGTCGGCGGCGGCTCCTTCGCGACCCGCACCGCGCGGGTCTTCTACGGCCACGGCGAGGGCCCGGTCGGGGCCGGGATCGCGATCGACTACCAGGGGACGGCCGGCGACTTCCCGTACGTCGCCGACGGCGGCACGGCCTGGACCGACGCCGACGACGTCACCCGCCGCCGCCGCAACAACGCCGCCGACCAGGTCGGCGTGATGGCGAAGCTGCGCGGCCGCCTCGGCGAGGACGTCCGCCTCACCGCGCTCGCGCTGGTCGTCCACCGCTCGGCGGGGCTGCCGGGGATCGGGCTCTACGACACCGAGGCGAGCCACCTCGCGACCACCCGGACCGTCTCCGGGGTCCGCCTCGAGGCCCTCGGCGGCCCGGTGCAGCTCGCGACGACGGCCTACTTCAGCCTGTCCCAGACCCGCTTCGACGACCCCGCGGGGGAGATCGGGCTCGCCACCGGAGGCTCGCGCAACCTGAGCCTCATCCCCGGCCTGACCGTCGCCGCCCGGGCGCCGCTGTCCGCCGAGGACGCGCCGTGGCGCCTGACCCCGATGGCGGTGGCGTCCTGGCGCTGGGAGCGCTGGCAGCGCGAGGATCCCGCCCCAGACGTCCCCGCGAGCGGCGCCGGGCGGCACGTCGTCACCGCCGCGGCGGAGGCGACCCTCGCCGGCGACCCGGTCGAGAGCGAGCTGTCGGTGGCGGCGCGCTTCGAGGGCGCCTGGAGCGACACCGACGGCGGGGCGTCCCAGAGCGTCACCGGGTGGTCTCTGCGGGCGGCCTTGTTGCAGCGCAGCATCCCCGACACCCGGTTCCAGCTCGCGGTGACGCGCAGCCTGCGCCTGCCGAGCCTCTACGAGCTCTACGGCGACACCGGCTACGTCCTCGGCAACGCCGCGCTGCGGTCCGAGCGGAGCGTGGGGGTCGAGCTCGGCGTCAGCCACGACGCCAGCTGGTTTCACGCCGGGCGCCTGACCTTCGAGGGCGCGGTGTTCGCCAACTTCGTCGACGACCTGATCCAGCTGGTCCAGAACAGCCAGGGGGTCGCCCGCCCGGAGAACGTCGACAGCGGGCGCATCGTCGGGGTCGAGGCGGGCCTGTCGCTGGACGCGTGGCGCCACCTGCGGGTGAGCGGCGCGCTGACCTGGCTCGACGCCGTCGACACCTCAGAGCTGGCCGCCCGCCGGGGCAAGCGCCTGCCCTTCCGCCCCGAGCTGGCGACCCACGGGCGCGTCGAGCTCTACCACGACTTCCACGGCGCGGCGGTCGGCGAGGTCGGCCTCCGGGTGGAGTTCAGCCAGACCTCGGGCAACACCCTCGACCACGCCAACCTCGTCACCGTGCCGGCGCGCCTGGTCCTCGGCGTCGGGGTGGAGGCGCGCCTGTGGCGTGACCAGCTGCGCTTCGACCTCGCGGTCCGCAACGTCCTCGACGACCGCGTCCAGGACCTGTCGGGCTTCCCGCTGCCGGGGGTGTCGGCCATGGCGACCCTCGGCTGGACCCCGGACCTGAGTGGGGTCTCCGAATGAGCCGTACCCGACTGACGCTGGCCCTGATCCTGGCCCTCACCGCGCACGCCGCGGCCTGCGACGGCGACGTCGGCCCGGGCTTCGACGCCTTCGTCGACGCGAGCTGCGTGGTGGCCGCCATCAACACCGACTACGTCTCGACCAGCGTGTCGCTGCTGCGGGCGGACGGATCCCTGTGCGCGCCGGCGGTCATCACCTCGGGGAGCCGCCCGCCCGGGGTGACGACGGCGCTGTCGGGGGACGTGGTGCTGCCGACGGAGCCGAGCCCCGACGGCCTGCTCGTGCTGATCGACCGCTACCCGGCGGCGGTCCTGACCCTGGTCACCCCCGAGAGCGGCGAGGTGGTGCGTCAGCTCGGGGTCGGCACCGGCTACCCATCCAACCCCCACGACGTGCTGTTCGTCGCGCCCGACCGCGCGTGGGTCACCCGCTACGACCGAAACCCGACCCCCACCGCCACCCCCGACGACCTCGACGACGGAGGCGACGTCCTGGTGATCGACCCGGCGACCGGCGCGCTGGTCGAGCGCATCGACCTCGCCCCCTGGGCGTCGCCGGGCATGGAGCCACGCCCCGACCGCCTGGGGTGGGCCGGCGACAAGGTCTGGGTGACCCTCGGGAACCTCGCGCCGCGCTTCAACGACGGCGGGCCGGGGGTGGTCGTCGCCCTCGACCCCGCGACGGGCGCGTTCGCCGGGCGCACGGAGCTCGCCGGGCTGGCGAGCTGCGGCGGGACCCTCGCGGTACCCCCGGGCGGCGGCGGGGCCTGGGTGAGCTGCACCGGGGTCTTCCAGCGCGGCGACACGCCACAGCTCGAGGCGAGCGGCGTCGTGTGGGTCGCCCGGGACGCCGACGGCGCGCCGGTCGAGGGCTTCCGGGTGCAGGCGGGCGACGTCGGGCCCGGGCGGCCGTTCGGCCACCCGCTGCTCGCGCTCACGAGCGACCGCGCCGTCGTCGTCGTCCTCGGAACCCTCGACGGCGAGCCCGACGCGCTGTGGCTCGTCGACCGCGGGGCCGGGACGGTGACCCCGCTCGGCGTCGAGACCGACGCCTACTCCCTCGGCGCGCTGCTCCGCGCCGACGCCGGGGGCCTGCTGGTCGCGGACGCCAATCGCCAGCACCCCAAGCTCCGCCGCTTCACCCTCGCGGACGGGAGCCTGACGGAGGCGGCGGCCGTCATCACCGACCCCGTCATCGGCCTCGAGCCCCGTTCCCTCGCGCGCTTCCGCTGAGAAGGTGTGAAGAGCCTCTGACACCCCGAGACGCGAGGGGCGCGAGCCGGTCTCCCGGTCGCGCCCCAAGCTCGGCGTCACGCTGGTCGGCGACTCATCCGAGCCGCCGATCCGCGCGCGGTGCTACGGCCGGACGAGCCCCGTCGTGCCCCCACCCACGTGGGCGATGGAGTCGATCAGCAGCTGGGCCATGTAGTCGAAGTTGTGCGCCCAGGCGCCGGGCTCCTTGGTCGCGAACTGGAAGTTGAACGCCACCCGCGCCATCTTGGCGTCGAAGGCCCCGTACGCGTTCGGGAAGATGGCCTCCCCAGCGCCGCAGCTGCCGTCGCCGTCGCCGTCCTTGAAGAAGTACGGGTAGGCGTGGGAGTCGTAGCACAGCGCGTCCTTGCCCTCGGCCACCGCGTAGGCCTGCAGCGCCGCGAGGGCGCGGTCGGTGAGCCCCCGGAGCTCGCCCTTGAGGGTCTCGGTGAGGTCGCCGTCGTTGTCGAAGTCGACGTCCTTGCGGGCGAAGCCGCGGATCTTCTCCACGTCGTCGACCGTCGCGTGGCAGGTCTTGCACCCACCGGCGACCGCGAACATGTCCTTGACGTCGAAGGTGTGGTTGGTGAGGGCGCCGCTGTGGCAGGAGCTGCAGTCGTCGCCGCCGGGGTGGCCCGTCCAGGCCCCGGCGTAGGTCTTGCCGTCGAACTCGTAGCCGACGTGCGCCGCCGCGCCCATGCGCGTCGCGCCCGCCGGGAGGTAGTGGATGTTGGAGAAGCCGAAGTTGCCCTGGGCGATCTTGGCGTCCACCGACGCCTTCGACTCGCGCCCGCTGTGGCACGTCGAGCACATGTTCGAGTCGCTCGAGCCGACGTCGAGGGTCACCCCGCTCGGGAAGGTCACGCTCGCGACGGCGACGCGGGCGTAGTCCGGGGCGTAGCTCTCGTGGCAGGTGGCGCAGTCGAGGCCGTTGGCCTGCTCGGTCACGTCCATGCTGGTCCCGGTGGCCAGGTAGTGGCGGAACCCCTCGGAGCCACCGTGGCAGGTCGAGCAGCTGGCGGTGACCGCCTCGTCGGCGTCCCAGTGGCGCGCCGCGTCGCTCGAGCCGTCGAAGTGCCCCTTGTCGCTGCGCGCGAGGGCCGTGACGTCCGCGCCGAGGTCCTCCATGCTGTCGTGGAGGATCTGGATGATGTACTTGGCGTTGTGGGCGAACGCCCCCGGGTCCTTGAGAGACACCTGGTAGTTGTAGGCCGCGCGGGTAAGTCGCGCCGTCCACTCGCGGAACTGATTGACCGTCTTGGCCTCGTCGGCGCTGCAGTCGCCGTTGCCGTCGGTGTCGATGAACCAGTACGGGTAGGCGCTCGACTCGTAGCAGACGTCGGAGAGGCCGTGCGCCCCGGTGTAGGCCTGAATGGCCAGCATCAGCTTGTCGCGCAGGCCCTCGAGCTCGTAGTAGATGCCCTCGGTGGTGTCGCCGTCGCCGTCGTAGTCATTGGCGCCCGACGCGATCATGCGCACGTCCTTGAGGTCGGCGACCTCGGTGACGCCGGTGTGGCAGGTGGCGCACTGGTCGACCTTCACGGCCAGCGTGTGCTTGTCGTGGCAGCCGACGCAGGAGTCGAAGCCCGGGACGTGGCGGAAGCGCCAGTCGTAGGTCTTGCCGGCGTATTGGTAGCCGCCGCGGACGCGCCCGGCCTCGAGGGTGGCCCCGGCCGCGTAGTAGTGGATGTTGGTGAACCGCAGGCCGTCGTTCTTCGTGTCGGGGGCCGCGTCGGCGTCGGCGTCGACGATCATCTGCTCGACGGTGTCACTCGAGGCGCGCCCCTGGTGGCAGGTCATGCAGATCGCCTCCGGGCCGAGGTCGGCCACCTCGACGCCCGAGGGGAACTGCACGACGTCCAGCGTCTTCGCGACGCTGTTGTGGCAGGTGGCACAGTTGACGGTCGTCCCGGCCGGGGCCGGGTTGTCGACGACCTGGAAGGCGGTGCCGTCGGCGCCGAGGTAGTCCTGGTAGCCGGTCGAGCTGTGGCAGCGCGCGCAATCCGCGGGAATCACGGAGTCGGGGTCCAGGCCCCAGTTCGTGAAGGCGACGGAGGTGGCGTCGGCGTGGGCCGACTGCGACCACTGCTCGTAGTAGTAGGGCAGCAGCGCGCCGGGATCCGCGTCGGCGGCAACGACGACGACGTTGTGGGTGCCACTCTCGCCGCTGTCGGCGCCGGTCGCGGTGATGACGACCTCACCCGGGCCGACACCGGTCACGGTGCCGTCCGCGGCCACGGTCGCGACTGCGTCATCGGCGCTCGCCCAGGTGTAGCCTGCGTCCGTGACGCCGACGCTGGTCGCCTCGAGGGCCAACGTGCCACCGACCGGGAGGGCCGACATCCCGGTGACGACCACCCGCTGCTCGGGGACCTCCACCTCGACGGGCACCTCCACGTTCTCTGGCTCGGCACATCCGACCGGCCCGAACACGGCGCCGACCATGAGCAGGCCGAGCGCGCCGCCACATCGCAGGGAGAGGCGGGACCCCAGGGAACGATTACGCCGTGACATTCTGGCCTCCTACTTCGAACGAGTGCGACGCGCTTCGCGTCAGCGGAGATTCGGGCCGCGCGCGTCACGCCGAGCACGCGCGGGAACGCCGCGGCGCCCCCGTGGACCGATGTCTCGGTGCTCGGGGGTGTCGCGGCGTTCAGTACTACCACATCAGGACTGCTTGTGCAGTCCGTCGGTCAGCTCTTGAGCCAGCCGATGATCGCGGCCAGGTCCTCGTCGCTGCCCTTCCAGCTCTTCTTGTGCTTGGAGGCCTTGCCGTCGACGTCCTTGGTGACCTCCTTCTTCAGGTACTTGGTCAGGAAGTCCTCGGAGTCCGTGACCTTCGAGATGTCGATGGCCTTGTCGGGCTTCGCGCCCTCGACGCCCTTCGCGGTGACCGAGTGGCAGCTCGTGCACTTGTTCTCGAGGAAGAGGGCCTTGCCATCGGACATCGAGATGCTGTCGGGGGTGCTCGCGGACACCGCGGGAGCGGACAGGAAGGCGAGGGCCAGGATGGGGCCGGCCACGAGGGCCATCACGGAAGCGAAACTACGCATGTTGCATGTCTCCAGATTTTCGGCACTTATCAGCGGGGTCCCGCGGCTTCGTGCTGCACTGCACGATGCGGTCTCCCTTTTGCGGGCGCTTCGACGGCCGGACAGCGCCACTATTCCCGCTCGTCGCGATGTGCAAGGAGCGCGCCAGTAACCGGTCGGCTCTAGGAGCCTTTTCACAGCACCAGCGACGCGAGAAATAGCACCGATTTCGAACGTGGCACATGTGCTATTTTACCCGGCGTGGTGTGTTTTTTCACACATTGCCAACAAACCTCATCATTTCAAACCAGTGTCTTGGTTTTCGAGCTCCGCGGGACGGAACTCAGACCGTGACCCTCTGCTTTACTTGGCATTTCAAACCACCGATGTTACGCCTTGCCAGGGCGTGGCTGGACAGCGCCCGCACTCCCAACAACTGCGCGGGAGCCATCATGTTCCGTATGCGACTAGAGCGATCAGAGACATTGAAGACCCAGGGCCGCCGCGCGCGACACCTCCGAAGGGTCATCGGGGCGCTCGCCCTCATCTTCGTGCCGGTCTTCGTGGCCGTCCCCATCGGCGTCATGGCGACGCCGGAGTCCATCCGGCTCCCCCAGGCGCCGGACCAGGAAGAGCCGGGGGCGCTCTTCAGCCACTGGACCCACGGGCAGTACGGGTGCTTCGCCTGCCACCCGGGCATCTTCCCACAGCGCAAGATGACCTTCACCCACGATGAGATGGACAAAGGTCTCTATTGTGGGACCTGCCACAACGGCCAGTCGGCGTTCGCACCGGACGACACCGACTGCGAGACGTGTCACCGCGAGTAGATGGAGGGTAACGTGACATTCCGCCTCGCTACAGGATTCGCGCTCGCCGCGTGCTTGCTCTTGACGACGCCGGGCTCGGCCCTCGCCGCCGAGTCTCCGCACGCCAAGTCGGGCATTCAGCTGCCTGGGAGCTTCATGCTCAACGGCCGCTTCGACGTCGCCTACGAGCGCGTCGGGTTCAAGGGGAACCCCGCCGACGGCTCGGACGCGATCGCGAACTACCACCACTTCCTGTTCCTGACTCGGGACAACGGGGAAGACCCGTTCTTCCTGCGCGCGGAGCTCGTCGACCTCAGCTTCTACGAGTTCGGCTTCACCTTCGATGGTGGGCTCGAGCACCCGTGGCGCGGGAACTTCCGGGCCGGCAAGATCATGGTCCCGTTTGGCCCCGAGCCGCTGTTCCACAAGAACTACAGCGGGCGCGAGGCCTTCGACAACGAGGTCCTGCCGACGTTCTTCTCGACCCTCGGGATCGCCGGCAACTTCACCACGACGCTCGGGCCGCTGCGGGTCACGACCGACCTGTACGCCATCCAGGGCTACCGGGTGAAGGACGCGACGGCGTCGCTCGACCTCAAGACCGGCTTCTCCCGCGCGGACGACCCCGAGATCGGCGTCGGCGGCCGCGTGGGCCTCGGCTGGGGCCCGATCAGCGTCTGGTACTCGGCCATGGTCAACGAGCTCGGCTTCGGTCGGACCCTGTGGCTGCAGGCCCTCGACATCTCGGTCTGGCGCATCCCGGGCATCCCGGTGGTCGAAGACCTGGTGCTCGGCCTCGGTGGCCTGCGCGCGGACGTCTCGGGTGGCGGGTCCGGCATCGACTTCTACCACTTCTCCGACTACCTCTACCTCCGGTACTACCCGAACGACTGGCTCTACTTCCAGTACCGGACGGGCCTGCGGAGCACGGACAACAAGCGGGGCACGTTCATCGACGACACCCGCCTCGACGCGAGCGACAACTCGACGCACAACTTCGGGGTCGTGGCGCGCTGGGGCGGGATGTCCGCCGGGCTCTACTACTACCTCAACTTCGAGAAGGCGGACGAGGTGGACAACGACCTCCTCCGGTTGCTGGTGACCTATGAATTCTAAGCCACTCCAGCATGCCCTGGGTGCGGGGGCCCTCGCCCTGTCCCTGCTGTTCTTCGGCTGCGCGGACTTCTCGCGCGGACCCGGCCCGGTCCCGCCGGACACGGTCACTGTGGACACCGGCGGCGGCGGCGACGTCATCGCGGGCGACACCGGCGGCGGCTGCGTCCCCGGCGACTACACGACCGAGATCTACCCGCTGCTGCAGCTCAGCTGCGACTCGTGCCACGCGTCTTCGGGCAGCGCCGGCTCGACCGGCCTGGTCTTCACCGGCAGCGCCGCGGACGACTACGCCGAGATCACCGGCCTCGTCGAGACCGGCAACCCGGCGAGCAGCGTCCTCGTCACCAAGGGGACCGGCAAGGCCCACGGTGGCGGCGCCGTCTTCTCGCCGGGCGGCGAGGAGGAGCAGGCGCTGATCTGTTGGATCAGCGCGGGCGCTCCGCAGTAGCCCCGCGATCGCGATCGCGATCGAACGCCGGCCGGGCTCGCCCCGCGCCGGCGTTCTGCTTTTTTTTTCCGGCTGCGCGCCTCGATCCCCCTGTCGCGAGACGTCGGCTGTCCCGTCCGCCGCGGGGCGCGGGGTGAACTTTTGCGTCATTTCAACAGCCTACAGGGCTTGCGGCCCGCTGGCCTGTTTTGATCCGAGGATCGGGCCACGATCGCGGCGCCCAGCGGGTCTTCAGGGGCTATTGTGCGAATTTGCACAGCGCGTTTTCCGGCCCCGCGGTCGGATCGCGCCCGCAGCGGCGCCGCCGTTCATGGGGTCAGGGGCACGAAGGCGTCGTCCTGGAAGTTGCCCTGGTCGTCGGTCACGCGGAGCCGAAGCTCGGCGTCGTTCGGGAACAGCAGCCGCAGCTGGGCGACGCTGAGCGTGAACAGCGACGGCGCCACGCCGCCGGTCTGGACCTGGCCACCGGCGACGCGATAGTCGACCGAGCCGTTGGGCTGCGGAACCGCGCGCCCGTAGGACACCACGCGGATCCCCGCCGGGCTCGCGACGCGCACCTCGTCCCCCACGATCGCGACCGTCGGCGGAGCGGTGACGCCGTAGGGGACGTCGTCGAGGGCGAGCCAGCGGTGGTAGCGGAGGCGCGCGGCGTTGGTCAGCGCGTAGCCGGGCTCCGCGGTGGGCCAGATGGCGGCGACGCCCGCGGTGGTCGCGCTGCCCGGCTCGCTGACGACGAGCAGGCGGTTGACGTGGTCGAAGCCGCGGTTCTGGATCGCGGCGGCGTCGGTCGGGTGCGGCAGGTTCAGCGCGTGGCCGAGCTCGTGGAGCACCGCGCCGAGGCCGGTCGCGTAGTTCGCCCAGAGCGTCCCGCGCAGGCCGCTGTCGTCGAGCAGGGTCGGCGACAGCGCCGAGACGAAGGTGGCGTCGTAGAGGCGCGGCACGAGCTCGTCGAGGGACTGCGCCCAGGCGTAGAGCGTGGCTGAGCCGAACAGCGCGACCCCACCCCCGCCGAGGGCGGTGTGCGCCAGCGCGCCGCCCTGGCTCGGGTCGAAGTGGGTCATGCCGAGCACGACCACCGTCTTGCAGGCGTCGCACGGGGGCAGCTCGCTCTGGTGCTGCCAGACCCAGCTGAAGAGCGCGGCGCCCTCCATGCCCCACCAGGTCGTCGTGTCGATGGAGGTGTGCCAGACGATGACCTCGACCTGCCCGGCGGCGTCGCGCTGCAGCCGGAAGGTCCGCCGGCCGAGGCCGGCCTCGGCGAGGCGATCGCCCACCATCGACTGGAGCAGGCGGCCGCCGAGCGCCAGCCGCCGGGTGGCGCTCGACAGGTCGCTCGGCTCGCCGACGGGCGCGTCGAAGCTGCCGTCGCCGTCGCTCGCGAGCGCGTAGACGAGGCGGACCCGGCGCGGGTTCTGCTGGGGCTGGTAGTCGAGGGTGAGGTAGGTCGTGCGCCCCCGGTCGCTGATCGAGACGTAGTTCTCGCCGACCTCGAGGGGGGTCAGCGCCTTGAGCCGCCCGTCCGCGATGGGCCAGGCCCGCACGTCGCCGTTGGTGTACACGGTGACAAAGGCGGCGGCGTCGTCGGCGTCGCCGCGAAGGATCGGTAGATCGTAGCGGACGACGGCGCCCTCCGCCGGGAAGTTGGCGACCTCCGGGGCGTCGTGATCGGCCGCCGGGAGGCGAGCGCGGGAGGCCGCGACGAGCTGGTTCGCGACGAGCTCGACGACGTCCGCGACGCCGTCGGAGTCGTCGTCGGCGACGTAGTCGTCCCACAGGAAGCCGTCGATGAAGGTGCGGCCACCGTTGGACTGCACGATGGCGGCGCCGGTGTCGAAGCGGGCGAACGCGCGCCCCGCGGCGACCGCCAGCGTCGGGCCGTGGTAGGTCGCGTTGGCGGCCGGGTCGGGGGCGAAGGTCGCGTCGGACAGGTCGAAGGGCCGGGTGAAGAGCGGCTCGTACCAGGTCGGGCGGAAGGCGCGGGGCGCGCTCGCGTCGGGACCGGCCCAGGCGCCGAAGGTCGCCGCGAGGGACGGCCCGGGGACGTCCTCGGGCCGCCAGGTGGACAAGAGCGCGACCCCGCCGCCGGCGACGAAGTCGAGCAGCTCGGCGGCCCAGTCGCCCTCGGGCCGGGCGTCGGGCATGTCCAGCACCACCGCGCCGTAGTCGCCGGAGGTGAGCAGCGCCACGAAGTCGTCGACCCCGGCGACGGTGTGCTCGCAGCCGAGGAGCGCGACCGCCGCGAGGCCGTGCTGGTGGTCGCTGTTCACCCCGTAGACGAGCACCCGCGGGACCTCGGGGCAGGCGTCGCAGCCGTCGACCAAGCCGTCGCCGTCGCTGTCGGTGGGGTCCGCGGCGCACGGGTCCGCGGCGTCCGGTGCGCCGGCGGTGTCCGCGGGGACCGAGGTGTCTGGCGGGCTCGTGGTGTCCGCAGGGACCGAGGTGTCTGGCGGGCTCGCGGTGTCCACGGGGTCCGAGGTGTCCGCGGGGCTCGCGGTGTCCGCGGGGCCCGAGGTGTCCGCGGGGACCGAGGTGTCCGGCGGGCTCGCGGTGTCCGCGGGGCCCGAGGTGTCCGCGGGGACCGCGGTGTCCGGCGGGCTCGCGGTGTCCGCGGGGACCGAGGTGTCCGCGGGGTCCGAGGTGTCTGGTGGGCTCGCGGTGTCCCCGGCGACCGAGGTGTCCGGGGAGGTGGCGGCGTCCGCGCTGGGGTCCCCGTCCGGGCCGATGTCCGCGCCGGTCCGGTCCGTGGCGTCCATCGCGTCGAGGGCGGGCGCCGTCCCGTCGATCCCCGGCGACGCGTCCGGCGCGTCCGCCGCGCCAGTGGCGCTGGTGCAGCCGGCGAGCAGGGCGAGGGCGAGGGCGAGGGGCCGCCATGGGATCGTTCGGGTCATCGCGCGTCTCCTGGGGTGGTGATCACGGTGACGAACGAGCGGGCCGCGCTGCAATGAGCAGCAGTGCTCAATCTGGTCACGCGCGGCCTCAGAGGGGGACGCCGGGCCCGGCGGGGAGCCGGGTTTGACGCAGCGCCAGAGAGATCCTATTTTGAGATCCCTCCACGGCTGCGTCTCCCCAAGCCATGCCCATGGAACCCCACGCCACCGGCGCCCGCGCCGACGTGACCGCCGACCACAGCGTCTCCGACGCCGCTGGCCTCCCTGCGCGCATCGGCCCCTACCGCGTCGAGGCCCTCCTCGGGCGCGGAGGCATGGGCGAGGTCTACCGCGGCTTCGACCCTCGGCTGCAGCGCCCGGTCGCGCTCAAGCGCATCCTCGCGGCGCGCCAGGGACCGACCGCCCGGGCCCGCTTCTGGCGGGAGGCGCGCACCCTCGCCGCACTGCAGCATCCCGGGTTCGTGACGATTCACGACATCGGTGAAAGTGACGACGAACTCTACATCGCCATGGAGTTGGTCGATGGGGTTTCGCTTGCTGCGGTGCAGCAACGCGCGTGGTCGGTGCCCGCGACGCTGACCCTCGCCAGCGCGCTCGCGCGGGCCCTCGGTGCGGCCCACGCGGCCGGGGTCGTACACCGGGACCTCAAGCCCTCCAACGTCCTCGTCACCGGCGACGGGACGCCGCGCCTCATCGACTTCGGCCTCGCCCGCCGCGGAGACGACGACGCGGGGGTGACCGCCGCCGGCGCGGTCATCGGGACGCTCTCGTGGATGGCGCCCGAGCAGGTCGCGGGGGATCCCGTCGGGCCGGCGACCGACGTCTTCGCGCTCGGGACGCTGATCTATACCCTGCTCTGCGGGGCGCACCCGTTCAGCCGCGACTCGAACGACGCGACGGTCGCGGCGATCCTCGTGACGGCGCACGCTCCCCTCGCCCAGCGCCGGCCGGACCTGCCCGCCGAGCTGGTGGCGCTCGTCGGCCGCTGCCTCTCGCGGGACGCGGCGGCGCGGCCGAGGGACGGGGCGGAGCTGGCGCGGGCCCTCGAGGATCTCGCCGCGAAGCGGGGCTGGACGCTGGACCCGAGCCTGGTCAGCGCCGTGGTCGACGGCGACGTCACCCCCGCGGCCACGTCACCGACGATGGACGTCACGCGCCCGCGGCCAGGTCGCCCGCGGCGGCGCGCGGCGGTGACGGCCGCCGCGGTCGCGGCGGCGGCG